>NZ_JAPCJC010000014.1:0-104424 GCF_027707805.1 Aeromonas sp. QDB20
TCGAAACGTACTCTCAACAGTTCGCTTAGGCATGGAAGTTTTGCGGCATTCTGGCTACACAATAACAAGGGAAGACTTACTCGTGGCTGCAACCCTACTAGCTCAAAATTTATTCACACATGGTTACGCTTTGGGGAAATTATGAGGGGATCTCTCAGTGCATAACATCCTCTAACGTGACGAAGGGGCCCGGCAGTGGGCCGGCCCTGATAACTCAAACCTTGTTGTACCCGCCGATGCCGGAACGGCCGTGGCAAAGCAATTCATACGCCTTATGCCGGTCGCCATCACGCCAGTGAATTGGCGGTGCGATAGCGGCCGTCATAATCAAAAATCTTCTCTTTGATCTGCCAGAAGCGCCCTGACTTGCGGGCGATGACAAAATCGGGGTGGCGAAACTGATGTTCCACCGCCAGCACGCTCGCCAGGGTGGCAAATTCGGGCTCCAGCCCCGGGGCGGGCCAATGATGACGCACAAAGTGCTGTTGAAACAAGCGCCGTGCGCCTGCCGAGTGAAATCCGAAGTACTCATTGAGGGTGAGACCATCCTCGTCGTGATAGACCACCTCCAGCCGCTCCCCCTGTTTGCCGCGCCCGACCGTCAAGGTCAGCCCCGCGCAGCGGATCACCATGCAATCCTTGAGATTGAGCGCCTCCTTGAGCTTGTCGTCAGGGTCCACCAGCAACTGATCGCAGCTCTGGCAACGGCGGGCGGCGATGTCGTTTTCACCGCCGCAGGCGGGGCAGATCTTGGCGCGAAAGCGGTAGTCGCACTCCTCGCGGTTGCCCTCGTCATCTTCAAACAGCCCCTGACAGCGGCGGCCGTAGTGCTCGATCACCTTGCCATCCTCGTCGGTCTTGCCCCAGAAGGTGTTGGCAAAGCCGCAGGCGGGGCAGGGCACCTGCACCGGCTCGGTGCCGGCATGGGGCCTAGGCTCCCCTACTTCGGGGGCAAACAGGTTGAAGTTGTTGCCCGCATAGTCGAGCACCAGACAATCGGTCTTGCCGGGCGACAGGCGCAGGCCCCTGCCCACGATCTGCTGGTAGAGGGAGACCGACTCGGTGGGGCGCAGCATCACGATGAGGTCGACGTGGGGGGCATCGAAGCCGGTGGTGAGCACCGCCACGTTGACCAGAAACTTGAGCTCGCGCGCCTTGAAGGCGCTGATGAGGGCGTCGCGCTCCGGCCCCGGGGTGTCACCTGTGATGAGAGCCGCCTGCTCCCCTCTGGCTCCCAGCAGGCCGTGAATTTCCCAGGCATGCTCGACGGTGGCGGCGAAGATCATCACCCCCTGCCGCTCGCGGGCATACTCCAGTACCTGGCTCAGGATATGGGGGGTGACCCGCTCCTGACGCTTGAGCTCGCCGTTGAGATCCGCCTCGCTGAAGAGGCCATTCTCCCGCGGTACCAGCCGGCTGAAGTCGTAGTGGACGATGGGGGCATCCACCATGCGCGGCGGCGTCAGGTAGCCGTTCTTGACCATGAAGCGCAGCGGCAGCTCGAACACGCAGTCGCCGAACAGCCGCTCGCCGTGGCTCTTGACCATACCGTGGTAGTGGCGCCGGTAGATCCAGCCCAGCCCGAGCCGATAGGGGGTGGCGGTGAGGCCGAGGATCTTGAGGGCCGGATTGGCGGCCTTGAGGTGGCCTAACACCTGATGGTACTGGCTGTCATCATCGAGCGAGACCCGGTGGCACTCGTCGATGATGAGCAGCGAAAAAGCACCGTCGAAGGCCTCCAGATTGCGCGCCACCGACTGCACCGAGCCGAACACCACCTGGGCGCTGGCCTCCTTGCGATTGAGGCCGGCGGCGAAGATGTCGGCCTGGAGGCCCCAGGCCTCGTACTTGGCGTGGTTCTGCTCCACCAGCTCCTTGACGTGGGCCAGCACCAGCACCCGGCCGCGCGCCTTGCGGGCCAGCTCGGCGATCACCAGACTCTTGCCGGCCCCGGTGGGCAGCACCACCACGGCGGGATCCGGGTGTTTGCGAAAGTGGCTGATGACGGCGTTGACGGCGTCGGTCTGGTAGGGTCTGAGAACGAACATGCAGGCTGGGTACATCGACGAGGGGCGGAGCAGGGTGGCGCCATTATAGGGAACTTGGCGCCAAAAAACAGCGGGCCGGCATGGTGCCGGCCCGCTGGCTACGTCGTTGCGGCTTAGTGGAAGGGGAAGATGTAGTTCATCCAGCTGGCCATGCGCAGCAGTACCTTGCGCATGATGGCCACGTGATGGAAATGCTTGGTGTAGATGGCAGCCTGACCGCTGGAGCCGGCTATCACCTGATACTCCTGCCAGCGCGGGTCGGTGATCTTGATGCGCACCGGCAGGCGGCCGGGGATCACCGCCGAGCTCTGGTCGATCAGCGCGGCATTGGCCTGCACGTTGCCCGAGGCGATGGCGGGGATCACCGCTTCGACCTCACCCTTGAAGATCTTGCCGGGGATGCCGTCGATCACCACTTCGGCCTCGTCCCCTACCGCCAGGCGCTGCATGCTGTTTTGCCAGAACCAGCCGACGTAGGCATTGTCATCCTCGTGGATGAAGGTCATCACCGGGCGATACATGAAGGGGGTGGCGATCATGCCCGGGCGCAGGGCCAGCTGTACCACATGGCCGTCGCTCGGGGCATAGACCACGGTCTGGTCGAGCTGATACTTGGCTTCGCGCAGTTGGGCCCGTACATCGTCCAGGGTGGCTTGTTGCTGATCGAGCTGGGCGACCAGATCGTCGACGTTGGCCTGGGTCACGTCCAGATCGCGCTGCTTGCCGATGCCGCGGCGCATCAGCTCGGCGGCGCGATCCCGGTCGAGCTTGGCCGAGCGCATGCGCGCCTCGATGGATTTGAGGTGCTCCTCGTTGGAGCTGACCCTGGCCTCCAGGCTCGCGGCGCGCTGGCGGAACGGCTCGTCGTCGATACGAAACAGCACGTCACCCTTCTTCACCTTCTGGTCCGGCTTGACCGCGACCTCGCTGACCCGGCCCTTGACCAGGGGAACGATGGGGGTGGAGACGTAGTAGTTGCGCGCCATCTCGGAGTAGGGGTGGTTGTAGTTCATCAGCATGATGAGGGTGCCGATGAGCAGCACGCCGCCGAGTACGGCGGTGGGCACGGTCCACTTGTTGAGCGGGATGCGGAAGATTTTGAAGACAGCTACACAGATGGCGGTGTAGGTGAGAACCAGCAAGAGATCCATGATCACTCCTTCTCTTGGGTCAGCTGATCGAGGCGGCTGCGCAGGGCGGCGACCTCATCCTTGAGCTCGGCGAGGTGTTTCTCGTCGCGCTCGATACGCTGGGTAAAGCCCCAGCCCCGATCCTCCCGGTAGAGGGTCGCCCAGATCCAGAGGAAGGGCCACAGCACGTGCAGGGTAAACAGGCTGACCCAGCCGGCCACGTGAATGGCATCCTGATGGGGATGCTGACGATGCTTGGCTATTTCATAGGGAATGTCGTGAATGACGATGACCCCGTAAAAGATGACCAAACCCACAAAAAAAAGCAGACCAAGAGCAAAATAATCGAGTGTCATTTATGCCTCCACCGGCGTGACGCACAGCATTGTCATTGGATCCCGGGTTCTGCAACACAACCAGCAACCGGGTTTCCATCCTGTTGGGCCCGAAATCTTAAGCAATCTTGTTGTACTGAAGCTTAAGTGGCTTCGAAATCGTCAAGATAGATGACGGTATTATTGGGGCGAGTCCATAAAGTCGTATCCATGACAAGGACTTACGCAGGGAGTATGGCATCAGTGAGGGGAAATTAGCAGCAAAAAAAGGAGCCTTTATGGCTCCTTTTCTGACATGTTTGGCGTGGATCAGCTTTCGCTGGCCTTGCCGATCAGGGCGGGTCTGAACTTCATCAGGAAGGCGACGGTCACCACCAGGGTGCTGGCCAGACCGATGAGGGTGGAGACGCCCATCTCCAGCCCGAACCCGATGGGGGCGTTGGCCAGGTAGGTGAACACCACGGCGGTCATGAACATGGCCGGCAGGGTGCAGACCCAGTGCAGCTTGCCCTCTTTGGCGAGGTAGGCGGCGGCAGCCCACAGCATCATCACGGCGGTGGTCTGGTTGGCCCAGCCGAAGTAGCGCCAGATCACCCCGAATTCGGCCTTGGAGATGATGAAACCGAGGATGAACATGGGGATGGCGATCAGCAGTCGCTTGGCCATCGGCTTCTGGGTCAGGTTGAGGAAGTCCGCCACGATGAGGCGGGCACTGCGAAACGCCGTGTCACCGGAGGTGATGGGCAGGATCACTACGCCCAGGATGGCCAGGATGCCGCCAACGGTGCCGAGCAGGCTGGTGGAGACCTCGTGCACCACGGCAGAGGGGCCGCCGCTGGCCAGGGTGGCGTTGAGCGCTTCTGTGCTGTCGTAGAAGGAGAGCCCCAGGGTGCACCAGATGAGGGCGATGATCCCTTCACCGATCATGGCTCCGTAGAAGATGAAGCGGCCGGATTTCTCGTTCTGCATGCAGCGCGCCATCAGCGGGGACTGGGTGGCGTGAAAACCGGACACGGCGCCGCAGGCGATGGTGATGAACAGCAGCGGCCAGAGCGGCAGTTCGGTCGGGTGCAGGTTGGAGAAGTCCATCCCGGTGTTGTAGAAGCCTTTGCCGGAGACGATGAGGCCGATGATGAGGCCGACCGACATGAACACCAGCAGGGCGCCGAAGATGGGGTAGAAGCGGCCGATGATCTTGTCGATGGGGACTATGGTCGCCAGGATGTAGTAGGCGAAGATGGCCACAATCCAGTAGACCAGGTCGGTGGAGGTGAGGTTGGCCAAGAGGCCCGCCGGGCTCAGCACGAACACCACGCCCACCAGCATCAACAGCACCACGGCAAACAGGTTCATGAAGTGCTTGGCGGCGGTGCCGAGGTGCTCACCGACCACGGTCGGCACAGAGGCGCCCTTGGCGCGCACCGACAGCATGCCGGAGAAGTAGTCGTGAACCGCACCGGCGAAGATGCAGCCGAAGACGATCCAGAGCATGGCGACCGGGCCGTAGAGGGCACCCAGGATGGGGCCGAAGATGGGGCCGACGCCGGCGATGTTGAGCAACTGCACCAGGTAGACCTTCTTGTCCGACATGGGGACATAGTCCACCCCGTCCGCCATGGTGATGGCGGGGGTTTTCAGCTCGGGTTTTGGCCCGAATATCCGCTCGATGAATTTGCCGTATACGAAGTAGCCGGCCACAAGTAAGCCGACACAGAGGAAGAACCAGATCATTGCTACGCTCCTGCTTTGTTATTTTTTGGTGTGCGCGGCCAGTGTAGGGGCTTGCACTGTTAACGGCAGGTAAAAAAGGGCGAGCGGCCGTATGGCGACCCGAGTGGTTGGCGCTCGTGATCCGGCTCACACCACGCGGCTCACTCCAGCCCGAGCTGTTCCTTCAACTCCTTCAGGTAGCGGCGGCTGACCGGTACCTGGGCACCGCTCGGGGTCACTATCTCCGCCAGCTGATTCTCCAGCAGCCGGATTTCAAAGATGGCGGTCGGGGCCACCAGATACTGGCGGTGGCAGCGCAGCAGCGGGGTCTTCTCTTCCAGCGATTTGAGGGTGAGCTGGGTGTGGAACAGCTCACCCTGGCTGGCGACGTGCACGCCGCCGAGATCGGAGAAGGCGTACTCCACCTGTTCGATGGGCAGCAGCCGCACCCGGTTGTGCAGGTAGCCCGGAATGTGGCGAATGGCGGGGGCGATCGCCGTCATGGGCTGCGGGCTGAGATCCTGTCTCAGCCGCGCCAGCGTCTTGGCGAGGCGGGCCGGCTCCACCGGTTTGAGCAGGTAGTCGAAGGCGTTCTCCTCGAACGCCTGGATGGCGTAGTCGTCAAACGCGGTGACGAACACGATGCGGGGCAGGGGATCGAGCATGGCCACCAGTTCCATGCCGCTCAGCTTTGGCATCTGGATGTCGAGAAACACCACGTCGGGTCTGAGCCGCTGAATGAGCGGAAGCGCCTCGATGGCGTTGGCGGCCGTCCCCAGCAGCTCGATATCGGACTCGGCGGCCAGCTGCTGCATCAGCTCCTCGCGGGCATACGGCTCGTCATCGACGATGAGGGTGCGGATCATGGGGTTCTCCTGCGTGGCTGGGGGACAAAGCTGGCTTGGTGCAACGGCCGGATCATGACGCCTCCCTGGGCAGGGTGACGGAGACCCGGGTCCAGCAGTCGGGCTCGCAGCTGACGCTCAGGCCATAACGGTTGCCAAAAGCGCTCTTGAGGCGCCGATCCACCAGGGTCATGCCGAGCCCGTCACCGGCCGGTTTCTCCTGCCAGGTGCCGGCATTGTCTTCGACGTGAATGGTAACCCGATCCGTCGTCTGCTCGGTGTAGAGGCGAATGCGCCCCTGCTCCAGCAGGGTGGAGATGCCGTGCTTGATGGCGTTTTCAATCAGTGGCTGCAGAGTGAAGCTCGGCAGCTTGAGGCCGGCGAGGTCGGGCGGGATGTCGTTTTGCACCGTCAGCCGGTCGCCAAAGCGGGCCAGCTCGATCTCCAGATAGGATTGGCAGTGCTCCTGCTCCTCCTGCAGGGTGGCCAGCCCGCTCTGGCGCTTGAGGTTCTTGCGAAAGAACAGGGAGAGGTGGAGCAGCAGCTGGCGCGCCCGCTCGGGCTCGCGCCGGGTGATGGCACTGATGGTGTTGAGGGTGTTGAACAGAAAATGGGGGTTGATCTGGGCCTGCACCAGCTTGAGCTCGGACTGCACCAGCAGCCGCTGCTGCTGCTCCAGCCGGCCGGTCAGCAGCTGCTGGGAGAGCAGGTTGGCGATCCCTTCCCCCAGGGTGTGGTTGATCTTGAGAAACAGCCGCTTCTTGGGTTCATAGAGCTTGATGGTGCCGATCACCCCCTCGTCGCCGTGCAGCGGGATCACCAGCACAGAGCCGAGCTGGCACTGAGGCAAGATGCTGCAGCGGTAGGGCTGACTGTTGCCGTCGGCAAACAGCACCTTGTTCTGGGCGATGGCCTGCATGGTGATGGCGGAGGTGATGGGGGTACCCGGCTTGTGGTGATCCTCGCCGATGCCGATGAAGGCGAGAATCTTGTCGGTATCCGTGATGGCGACCGCTCCGACCCCGGTCTCCTCCTGCACTATCTGGGCGATGCGGGTGCTGGCCTCGGGGGTAAACCCCTGGCTCATGATCCCCACGGTGCGGTTGGCGATGGTGAGCGCTTTGGCGGAGAAGACCCGGGAGAACTTCTCGTACATTCGCTGCTGATCGCGGATCATGCTGATGAAGAGGGCCGCACCGCAGGAGTTGGCGAGGATCATGGGGGTGGCGATGGTGCGCACCAGCAACAGGGACTTGTCGAACGGGCTGGCTACCAGCAGGATGATCACCATCTGCATGATCTCGGCGTAGAGGGTGGTGAAGAAGGCGATGCGCGGCTCGAACAGCGCATCCATCTTGCCTGCCCGCATCAGTCGCCAGTGCACCAGTCCGCCCAGCAAGCCTTCGCAGGTGGTGGAGATGGCGCAGGCGAGATCGGTGAATCCCCCCAGGGTATAACGGTGTATCCCGCCGGTCAGTCCCACCAGAAATCCCACCAGCGGGCCTCCCAGCAGTCCCCCCAGCACGGCGCCCACGGCGCGGGTATTGGCGATGGCATCGTCGATATCCAGTCCCACATAGGTACCCAGAATGCAGAAGCAGGAGAAGATGAGGTAAATCAGCACCTTGTGGGGCAGCCTGACCGAATAGTTGGTCAGTGGGCGCAGCAGCGGACTCTTGGAAAAGAGGTAGGCGATGACCAGACTGACGCTCATCTGTTGAAGCAGGGAGAGGACCAACTGCATAAAAAACGTTCCTCAGAGTCCGTGCCGAAAAAAGCGGCAGTCTTGAATAAATGTGATCAGGATCTTGTTCTGTGGGCCATTCTGGCCAGAACGCCGGCGAAGTGTGCCAGAAACGCGGAATAAAACCATATAAAATCAGCATGTTAAATTGATATTTGTGTAATTGCCCAAGGATTGATATTGCTGAATTGAGCATGAATGTATCCGTTGGATACGCCACACGGAGGTGGCATGCTCCGCCCGACCAGCAGGTCGGGCGTTTTTTATCCAGGGGACGTGGCAAACCATTTTGAGGGTAATCGGGCAATTATTCAGGTTTGTCCAATGAGTTATCCCCAGCTTCTGGGGATAACTCAGAATGCAAAATAGTAACAGAAGCGTCGGGTCAGGTTGAAAAATAGCCGCTGCCCTTCGTCCAGATCTTCCTGCTTGAGAAAGGATTTGATGGTGCGCTCATCTTCCCGCAGGTCGACCATGGCCACCCCTTCCGGTCGTTGTGCCTTGATGTAGGGCAACACCTTGGGCTTGAGGGGCATGGTGGGTTCGGTGGAGAGCACCAGGGCCACCGAGTCGTCGGAGAGCTGCACCAGCGAGCCCGGCGGATAGACCCCCAGTACCTTGATCAGCAGCTTGACCAGATCCTGGTCGAATTTCTTTTGCGACAGCTTGTAGAGCTGGCTGATGGCCTGGCTCGGCGCCGCCGGTGTCGCGCTGTTGCGCGGGTGCAGCAGCTCGTCATAGTAATCCACCAACCCGATGATCCGTGCCAGCGGCGGGATCTCGCCCCCCTTGATGCCTAGGGGAAAGCCGCTGCCGTCGAGCCGCTCATGATGCAGGTGGGCCACCTGACGGATCTTGGGCTCGAAGGCCTGCAACTGGGTCAGCATCTCCAGTCCGTACTGGGGGTGCATCTTGAGGAAGTTCTGCTCCGACTTGTTTAGTTCCCCCCGCTTCTGGGTGATCTGGGTCGGGATCTTCAGCTCGCCAATGTCGTGCACCAGCCCGGCCAGGCCGGTCTCCTCGATCTCGATGGGAGTCATGCCCAGCTCCCGTGCCATCAACATGGCGATGAAGGCCACGTTCAGGCTGTGCTGCAGCAGGATGTCGGTATGGGGGCTGCGAATGAGGTGCAGCCCGAGGGGGCCCTCGTGGGCGCTGATGCGGGCGGCGGCGTTGCGCACTATCTGCGCCGTGTTGGCAAGCCCTTCGTCCGGCTTGAGGTTGAGGGCGCCCAGGGCATCGCGCAGCTCGGACATGGACTGGCCGAAGGCCTTGTCGGCGGCGCGCAGGGAGCGGCGAAATGCCTTCTCGTCAAACGGGGGAGGGCCGCTATCCTCCGGCTCTTCGACAACGGAGAGATCGGGGCCTGGGCTCGGAATATCGCCACGCAACAGGGGCTCGAGAGGGAGGTCGCTCTTGTCGGGGTCGACCATCAGCAGATTGAGGTCAAGGTGGCGGATGATGTCGAGTTGCTGTTGATCCTTGATCTTGAAGGCATTGAACATAAAAGGGTGATTGGTCCATCCCGTGGGAAGATGGATATAGTGACCGACCCGCAACTGTTCTATGGATGCCTGTATCAGCGCCATACGCTCGCTCGCATTTCATGAATGCCTATGAACAAGCTAGCAAAATTAAGCAGATAGACAAACAAAAAAGCCCGCGCATGTGCGCGGGCTCTCGAGTCGACTCAGCTTATCAGGCTTTGGACTTCTTCTTGCCTTCTACTTTGGCATCAACCTTGGCGGCAACCTGGGCCTCCTCGGTGAACGGACGGCCGTAGTAGGTGTCCAGCAGGATGGCTTTCAGCTCGCTGATCAGCGGGTAGCGCGGGTTGGCGCCGGTGCACTGGTCATCGAAGGCTTCCACGGCCAGCTGGTCAACCTTGGCCAGGAAGTCGGCCTCGGCGACGCCGGCTTCACGGATGGAGGCCGGGATACCCAGGGTTGCCTTCAGCTCGTCCAGCCATACCAGCAGCTTCTCGATCTTGGCGGCGGTACGGTCACCGGCGGCGGTCAGACCCAGGTGGTCGGCCACTTCGGCGTAGCGACGACGAGCCTGCGGACGGTCGTACTGGGAGAACGCGGTCTGCTTGGTCGGGTTGTCGTTCGCGTTGTAGCGGATGACGTTGCTGATCAGCAGGGCGTTGGCCAGGCCGTGCGGGATGTGGAACTCGGCACCCAGCTTGTGAGCCATGGAGTGGCACACACCCAGGAAGGCGTTGGCGAACGCGATACCGGCGATGGTGGCCGCGTTGTGTACCTTCTCACGAGCGATCGGGTCGTTGGCACCGTTCAGGTAGCTGGAGGGTAGGTAGTCCTTCAGCAGTTTCAGGGCTTGCAGTGCCTGACCGTCGGAGTACTCGTTGGCCAGCACGGAAACATAGGCTTCCATGGCGTGGGTCACGGCGTCGATACCACCGAAGGCGCACAGGGACTTGGGCATGCCCATCACCAGGTTGGCGTCGACGATGGCCATGTTCGGGGTCAGCTCGTAGTCGGCCAGCGGGTATTTCACGCCGGTGGCGTCGTCGGTCACGACCGCAAACGGGGTCACTTCAGAACCGGTACCGGACGTGGTGGTGATGCAGACCAGTTCGGCCTTCACGCCCATTTTCGGGAACTTGTAGATACGCTTGCGGATGTCCATGAAGCGCATGGCCAGATCTTCGAACGCAGTGTTCGGGTGCTCGTACATCACCCACATGATCTTGGCCGCATCCATCGGTGAACCACCGCCCAGGGCGACGATCACGTCCGGCTTGAAGGAGTTGGCCATTTCGGCACCCTTGCGCACCACGGACAGGGTCGGGTCGGCTTCGACTTCGTAGAACACTTCCACTTCCATCTTCAGGCCCTTGAGCAGACGAACCACTTCGTCGGCGTAGCCGTTGTTGAACAGGAAGCGGTCGGTCACGATCATGGCGCGCTTCTTGCCTTCCAGGTCGCCCAGGGCGATCGGCAGGGAGCCACGACGGAAGTAGATGGATTTCGGAAGTTTGTGCCACAGCATGTTTTCTGCCCGTTTTGCGACTGTCTTCTTGTTGATCAGGTGCTTGGGACCCACGTTCTCGGAGATGGAGTTGCCACCCCAGGAGCCGCAGCCCAGCGTCAGAGACGGTGCCATCGCGAAGTTGTACAGGTCACCGATACCACCCTGAGTGGTCGGGGTGTTGATCAGAATACGGGCAGTCTTCATCTTGTCGCCGAAGTACTTGATGCGGTCGGCGTTGCGATCCTGGTCGGTATAGAGACCGGAGGTGTGGCCGATACCACCCAGGTTGACCATGTCGCAGGCCATCTCGACGGCTTCTTCGAAGTTCTTGGCACGGAACAGACCCAGGGTCGGGGAGAGCTTCTCGTGAGCGAACTCTTCCTCTTCACAGATCTTCACGCCTTCACCGATCAGGATCTTGGTGTTGGCAGGCACGGTGACGCCAGACATTTCAGCGATCTTGACCGCAGGCTGACCCACGATGTTGGCGTTCATGGCGCCGTTGATCAGGATGACCTTGCGGACCTTGTCGGCTTCTTCCTTGGACAGCACATAACCATTGTGAGTGGCGAAACGCTCTTTCACCTGGTCGTAGACGGAGTCGACCACGATGGCGGCTTGCTCGGAGGCACAGACCACGCCGTTGTCGAAGGTCTTGGACATCAGGATGGAGGCGACGGCACGCTTCACATCGGCGGTTTCGTCGATGACGACCGGTACGTTACCGGCACCTACACCGATGGCGGGTTTGCCGGAGGAGTAGGCGGCCTTCACCATGCCCGGGCCACCGGTGGCCAGGATCAGGTTGATGTCGTTGTGCTTCATCAGGGCGTTGGAGAGCTCAACAGAGGGTTGGTCAATCCAGCCGATGATGTCTTTCGGGGCACCGGCGGCAATGGCTGCATCCAGTACCAGCTTGGCTGCGGTATTGGTGGAGTTCTTGGCGCGGGGGTGCGGGGAGAAGATGATGGCGTTGCGGGTCTTCAGAGAGATCAGGGACTTGAAGATCGCGGTGGAGGTCGGGTTGGTGGTCGGTACGATACCGCAGATGATGCCTACCGGCTCGGCGATGGTGATGGTACCCATCTCGTCATCTTCGCTGAGGATGCCGCAGGTCTTCTCTTCTTTGTACTTGTTGTAGATGTATTCGGAGGCGAAGTGGTTCTTGATAACCTTGTCTTCGATGATACCCATACCGGACTCTTCCACGGCCATCTGGGCCAGGGGGATACGGGCGTTGTTGGCGGCCAGGGCGGCGGCACGGAAGATCTTGTCTACCTGCTCTTGCGAGAAGCTGGCGAATTCACGCTGCGCTTCTTTGACGCGGGCAACCAGTGCATCCAGTTCAGCCAAATTGGTTACTGCCATGTTTATCTCCTGATGATTTGAAAACTGTTTAGTAAGACCTTGGCAATGCCCGGCAATTATAGATGCCCTGTCAAGAACAGAATCACCACAACGGGGTATTTACATGCCTTACTAAATCGCTTTCTGAGTCGATTATAGAGCGGGGCTGACTCAGAAAAACTTGATCTGGATCATGTGTAACAAAAGAACAAAAGAAATTTTGTTTCACAATACATGTTTGCCAGATGTTGCGCGGTTGTTTAGTGAGCCAGAGGTGGGATGAATGGTGCGTGAACAGGGGTTCACGCACCATTTTTCAAGCAGTTAGCACGATCACGTCCCAATGTCCCCGGTCCGGGCCCAGGGGCAGAATGGGGGCGGCATTGTGATAGAAACGGCGATCATCCAGGATCAGATACTCACCGACGTTTAATTGTTGTTGGAAAAATGGTTGTTCTTTTAATCCATGATAGAGCTGCAAGGCGCCGCCGCTGACCCCTTCACTGCCGCAGAAGAAGACCCCGATGAAGTCAAAGCCATCCTGGTGCACCCCCTCCGGCGCGGGCGGGACGCTCTCCCCTTCGCCGGTGACGATGCGCATCTGGTGAATGCCGATGGCCTGACCGTCTTCCAGCCGGGTGTGGCGGGCGAACAGTTTCAGCAGCTGTATAAAGGAGGGGTGAGCGACGAAGGCAGGCTCCAGCTCGGCATAGGTTCTGGGCACATCCCCCAGAAACTTGTTGATGGCGGCCGCCTGAAAGAAGACGCCGTTGTCGAGGGGCTGAAAGCGGGAGCCCTCCTTCTCCACCCGGCCGTAGCGGCGCTGGCGAAAGCTGCCCTGAATGTAGGGATCAACCGGCAGTCGCCCGAAGAAGCTAAGCAATGGGTTCAGGGTGCCTGCGGGCAGTGCATCCAGGTGCCACTGCAACTCGATGTCCGTATCAATCATCACGAAATCCTTGTTTGCTGAGATGAAATGTTGCGGCCAAACTCCATGGCCAGATAAAACTCGAAGCGATTTTATCAGAGTGTTAAATCGCGACAATCTTTATTAACAACTCAATCTGTCGAATTTTGTCGATGCATTAGAGGAACTAACTGAAAAGCCACGGAAAGGGTGAGATTATTTGATTGGTGAAGGTTTCGGGCATGATGTAAATTTACGCTCGGTTTATCGGGGTGGCCCACAGGGCCTCGTACTACTTCTGGATGGCGCCTATGGCAGCGATTGACGTCTCTTTATATCTGAAGTTTTTCATCGGTTTGTTTGCGATCATCAACCCGCTCGGCTTGCTGCCGGTGTTCGTCAGCCTGACCAGCCATCAGACGCCGGAAGAGCGGATGAAGACCAACACCACCGCCAACATTGCGGTGATGATCATCCTGCTGGTCTCCATGTCCATGGGGCAACTGATCCTGGACGGATTCGGCATCTCGCTGGCCTCCTTTCGCATCGCCGGCGGCTCGCTCATCACCCTGATCGCCTGGTCCATGCTGCAGGGCAAGCTGGGGGAGGTGAAGCACAACAAACAGGAGAAAGGGGAACTGGCCGCGCGGGAATCTGTCGCTGTGGTGCCGCTGGCGCTGCCGTTGATGGCGGGCCCCGGTGCCATCTCCTCTTCCATCGTCTACGCCAGCCAGAGCACCTGGTCCCAGATGCTGGGCATGTCGCTGGTGGTGATGGTGTTTGCCTTCTGCTCCTGGCTGATATTCCGCGCCGCCCCCCTGCTGTTCAAGGTGATGGGCAACACCGGCATCAACGTGGTGACCCGGATAATGGGTCTCATCATGATGTCGCTGGGCATCGAGATCATGGTGGCGGGGATCAAGGGGGTCTTCCCCGGATTGATGTGATTCAGGTCTGTTTTGTTGGAGCCGGTCCTTGTGACCGGCTTTTTATTGTTTCTTTTTTGTTGGTCATTTCCTAGAATCGAGCGGGTTTGTATAAAAAACGTCCATCATGGGATATTTAAATTCTGAATAATTGGTCAAAAGCTGCTTTTTTGACCATGAAGTCCAGTCCTGCCTGACGATATCTATTGCATTATCAGAAATGTCAGGGAATTATGCTGGCAGCGGGGTACTTATCTCGTTGATGGAAAAATGCATGGAATGTTCTTGTGGAGTATGGAAATGACTCATAAAAAAACAATGATTAATACCCTATTGGTGGCAGCTCTGTTTGGCGGTGTCAACGCGGCACAAGCCGCCGATGTGCCCGCAGGTACCAAGCTGGCTGAGGTTCAGCAGCTGGTGAAAGGCAACGGCTCCGAGCCCGCAACTCTCGACCCGCATAAAACCGAAGGAACGGTTGAATCCAATATTCTGCGTGACCTGTTCGAAGGTCTCGTCTCCTCCGGCCCCAAGGGTGAAGTGCTCCCCGCCATGGCCGAGTCCTGGGAAACCAAGGACAACAAACACTTCGTCTTCCACCTGCGTAAAAACGCCAAGTGGTCCAACGGTGATCCGGTCACTGCCCACGACTTCGAATATGCCTTCAAACGGGCCGTTGATCCGAAAACCGCCTCTCCCTACTCCTGGTATCTGGAGATCCCGACCATCGTCAACGCCTCCGACATCATTGCCGGCAAGAAGCCGTCAGATACGCTGGGCGTGAAGGCGGTGGACGACTACACCTTCGAGGTGCAGCTGGAGAAGGCGGTGCCTTACTTTGTCAGCATGCTCTCCCACACCACCACCTACCCGGTGCCGAAGAAGGTGATCGAGAAGTTCGGTGACAAGTGGACCCAGCCCGGCAACATGGTATCCAACGGCGCCTATGTGCTGAAGGATTGGGTGGTCAACGAGCGCGTCGACGTCGAGCGCAACAAAAACTACTGGAACGACGCCAAGACCGTCATCAACAAGGTGACCTATCTGCCGATCCAGTCCACCAACGCCGAGTTGAACCGCTACCTGGCCGGCGAAGTGGATCTCACCTACAACATGCCCATCGAGCGTTTCAAGCAGATGAAGAAGGATCTGCCGAACGAGGTGAAGGTGAGCGGCTACGTCGGTACCTACTACTACCAGTACAACTTCAAGAAGAAGCCGTTTGATGACGTGCGGGTGCGTACCGCGCTCTCCTACGCCATCGACCGCAACGTGATCGCCGACAAGGTGATGGGCAAGGGGGAAACCCCGGGCTACACCCTGGTCCCTGATTTCGTGGACGGCTTCAAGCCGGTGGCGCCGGCCTGGTCCAAGCTGACCCAGGCAGAGCGCGATGCCAAGGCGAAAGAGCTGCTGACCGAAGCCGGTTTCGGCCCGGGCAAGCCGCTCAAGTTCGAGCTGCTCTACAACACCGACGACAACCACAAGAAGGTGGCGGTTGCCGTGGCCTCCATGTGGAAGAAGCTGGGCGTGCAGGTAAGCCTGGTCAACCAGGAGTGGAAAACCTACCTGGAGACCAAGAAACAGGGTCAGTTTGACGTGGGCCGTGCCGGCTGGATCGCCGACTACAACGAAGCCTCCTCCATGCTGGATCTGATGCAGACCACCCACGGCAACAACGACGGCAAATACTCCAACCTGGCGTTCGACAAGTTGATGAACGAGTCGCGCAACCAGGTGGATGCCGAGGCGCGCAACAAGCTCTACGTCCAGGCTGAAGAGATCCTGGCCAAGGACATGCCGATTGCCCCCATCTATCAGTACGTGACTTCCCGTATGGTCAAGCCCTACGTGGGCGGCTATCCGGCCAACCCGCTGGACAACCTGTACAGCAAAGACATGTACATCATCGCCCACTGATTTTCGTTACAAGTCGCATAACAAGCAGGGCCCGCCAGACGGCGGGCCTTTATTACAACCGCGACCCTTTGGAAGCAGTACAGGACAGGAATTGTCTATGTTGAAATTCATTTTTAAACGTCTACTGGAAGCGATCCCGACTCTGCTGGTCTTGATCACCGTCTCCTTCTTCATGATGCGTTTCGCGCCGGGTAACCCCTTCAGCAGCGAACGCACCCTGCCACCCGAAGTGATGGCCAACATCGAAGCCAAATATGGCCTCGACAAGCCGATCGGGGTGCAATATCTCACCTATCTGGGCAACCTGGTGCAGGGGGATCTCGGTCCTTCCTTCAAGTACAAGGACTTCACCGTCAATGATCTGGTGAGCCAGGCACTGCCGGTTTCCGCCAAGATAGGTTCCTTCGCCTTTCTGTTTGCGGTGACGCTGGGGGTCACCTTCGGCACCATTGCCGCCCTCAAACAGAATACCGTCATCGACTATCTGTTGATGTCGTCGGCCATGGCCGGGGTGGTGATCCCGGGCTTTGTGCTGGCGCCCCTGCTGGTGCTGTTTTTCAGTATCCATCTGGGCTGGTTCCCGGCCGGTGGCTGGCAGGGTGGTGGCGTGCAGTTCATGGTGCTGCCGGTGTTCGGCATGATGATGTATTACATCTCCGCCATCTCGCGGATCATGCGGGGCAGCATGATCGAGACCATGAACTCCAACTTCATCCGTACCGCCCGCGCCAAGGGACTGCCGCTGCGCCACATCATCCTGAAACACGCGCTGCGCCCGGCCATGCTGCCGGTGGTCTCCTACCTGGGCCCGGCCTTCGTCGGCATCATCACGGGTTCCGTGGTGATCGAGACCATCTTCGGTCTGCCGGGGATTGGCCAGCTGTTCGTCAACGGTGCCCTCAACCGTGATTACTCCATGGTGCTCGGTCTGACCATTCTGGTCGGCGCCCTCACCATCACCTTTAACGCCGTGGTCGATATTCTCTATGCCTTTATCGATCCCAAGATCCGTTACTAAGTCGGGAGTACATCATGGTTGTCACAACTGAAAAACGCGAAGCCATCGAGGCGTTCGCCCAGAAAGTGGAAGTGGTGGAAGGACGCTCCCTGTGGAAGGATGCCCGTCGCCGTTTCCTGCGCAACAAGGCGGCCCTGACCAGCCTTATCATTCTCTCCATCATCGGATTGGCGGTGATCGTGGGGCCCCATCTGTCCCAGTACACCTTTGACGATCCTGACTGGGGCGCCATGCAGACCGGCCCCGACATGGAGACCGGCCACTGGTTCGGCACCGACAGCCTGGGGCGCGATCTGTTCGTGCGCACCCTGCTTGGCGGGCGCATCTCGCTGATGGTCGGCATCATGGGGGCCATGGTGGCCGTCATCATCGGCACCCTGTATGGCGCGGCATCCGGTTTCATCGGCGGTCGGGTCGACAGCCTGATGATGCGGGTACTGGAGATCCTCAACGCCTTCCCCTTCATGTTCTTCGTGATCATGCTGGTGACCTTCTTCGGCCGCAACCTGGCGCTCATCTTCATCGCCATCGGTGCGGTGAGCTGGCTCGACATGGCGCGGATCGTCCGTGGTCAGACCCTGAGCCTCAAGAGCAAGGAGTTCATCGAGGCGGCCCATGTCTGCGGCGTCTCCAAGTGGAAGATCATCACCCGTCACATCGTGCCCAACGTGCTGGGAATAGTGGCGGTCTACGCCACCCTGCTGGTGCCGGGCATGATCATGTTCGAATCCTTCCTGAGCTTCCTGGGGCTGGGGGTGCAAGAGCCCATGACCAGCTGGGGCGCCCTGCTGGATGAAGGCTCCAAGTCGATGGAAGTGGCCATCTGGCAACTCCTGTTCCCCGCCGGCTTCATGGTGGTGACCCTGTTTTGCTTCAACTTCCTCGGGGATGGTCTGCGTGACGCCCTCGATCCGAAGGATCGCTGAGAAAGCGGCGAAAGAGCGTTGGAACAACGCGCCGAAGGGCCGCACAGTGCGGCTCAATCGGGCGGACAGCGCATCGGATCGACAGGAAAACGTCACGAAAGATCGATAAGGAGTTTTTATGAAGTTACTGGATGTAAAAGATCTGCGGGTCGAGTTCAAGACCCCGGACGGCAATGTGGTAGCGGTCAACGACCTCAACTTCTCTCTCTCTGCCGGCGAGACCCTGGGTATCGTCGGGGAATCCGGTTCGGGCAAGTCCCAGACCGCGTTCGCCATCATGGGGCTGCTGGCCAAGAACGGCATCATCACAGGGTCAGCCAAGTTTCAGGGCGACGAGATCCTCAATCTGCCGGAACACAAGCTCAACAAGATCCGCTCCGAGAAGATCGCCATGATCTTCCAGGACCCCATGACCTCGCTCAACCCCTACATGAAGGTGAAGGATCAGCTGATGGAAGTGCTGATGCTGCACAAGGGGGTCAGCAAGGCCGAGGCGTTCGAGGAGTCGGTGCGCATGCTGGATGCGGTGAAGATCCCCGAGGCGCGCAAGCGGATGGGGATGTACCCGCACGAGTTCTCCGGCGGCATGCGTCAGCGGGTGATGATCGCCATGGCGCTGTTGTGCCGGCCGCAACTGCTCATCGCCGATGAACCGACCACGGCGCTGGACGTGACGGTACAGGCCCAGATCATGACCCTGATGAACGAGCTCAAGCGCGAGTTCAACACCGCCATCATCATGATCACCCATGACCTTGGCGTGGTGGCCGGCATCTGCGACAAGGTGCTGGTGATGTACGCCGGCCGTACCATGGAGTACGGCAAGGTCAACGACATCTTCTATCGCCCGAGCCACCCCTATACCGAAGGCTTGCTGCGTGCCATTCCCCGCCTCGATACCGAAGGGGAAGTGCTGCCCACCATCCCGGGCAACCCGCCCAACCTGCTGCGTTTGCCCACCGGCTGCCCCTTCCAGGAGCGCTGCCATCGGGTGAGCGAGATTTGCGGCCGGCAATCCCCAGTTCTGACGCCGTTCAACGACGGCCGGGAGCGGGCCTGCCACTGGGTATCGGATGCCATCATCAAGGGAGTGAACTAAATGGGGACTGACAAGAAACTGCTGCTGGAAGTGTCCGATCTCAAGGTCCACTTCAGCATCAAGAGTGACAAAGCCTGGCCCTGGGCCAAACCCTCCGCCCTGAAGGCGGTGGACGGGGTGACCCTGCGCCTTTACGAAGGGGAGACCCTGGGCGTGGTGGGGGAGTCGGGTTGCGGCAAGTCCACTTTTGCCCGGGCGCTGATCGGCCTGGTGCCGGCCACCGACGGCAAGGTGGTGTGGCTTGGCAACGATCTGACCAAGCTCGACCAGAAGGCGCTGCGCGAAAAACGCAAGGAGATCCAGATGATCTTCCAGGATCCGCTGGCCTCCCTCAACCCGCGCATGACCATAGGCGACATCATCGCCGAGCCTCTCATCACCTTCTACCCGGCCCTGCCGAAAGAGGAGGTGAAGGAGAAGGTACGCGCCATGATGAGCAAGGTGGGGCTGTTGCCCAATCTGGTCAACCGCTACCCCCACGAGTTCTCCGGCGGTCAGTGCCAACGTATCGGCATCGCCCGGGCGCTGATCCTCGAGCCCAAGATGATCATCTGTGACGAGCCGGTGTCGGCGCTGGATGTGTCGATCCAGGCCCAGGTAGTGAACCTGCTCAAGTCCATCCAGAAGGAGATGGGGCTGTCACTCATCTTCATCGCCCACGACCTGTCGGTGGTCAAGCACATCTCGGATCGGGTGCTGGTGATGTATCTGGGCAATGCGGTGGAGCTGGGGACCGGCAAGGAGATCTTCGCCAACCCCTTGCACCCCTATACCAAGGCGCTGATGTCGGCGGTGCCCATTCCGGATCCGGATCTGGAGCGCAGCAAGACCATCCAGATCCTGGAAGGGGAGCTGCCATCGCCGATGAATCCGCCGTCAGGCTGCGTGTTTCGTACCCGCTGCCCGGTGGCCGGCCCGGAGTGCGCCAAGACCCGGCCCCAGCTTGAGGGCAACTTTGACCATGCGGTCTCCTGCCTCAAGGCCGACCCGCTCTGATGGATGAGTCGCGACGAAAAAACGGGGCGCCTAGGTGGCGCCCCATTTTTTTGCGAGGGAGATGAAGATGCCCCTTGGCGTTCCCTTTTGCCGCTGTTACTATCCGCCGCACAAGGGGAGTAACTTCTCGCCGGTTTGTCGTCATTACGGTGCACCCATATCCTGCAGTGCACCCGGCAGCCGGGCAGTCGATGAAAATCGGCTGTAAGTGAGACCTTGCCGAGAGGCAAGGTGTATCTGCTCCAGACGCGAACCCACTGCCTCCCGGCCGTGGGTTTTGTCGTTTTTGGGAGAAGTGAAAAATGGGTGAATGGTGGATGTGGACCGGTTTCTTCAGCATAGTGCTGGTCCTGTTATGGATTGATATCCGCTTTGTCGGTGGCGGCAAGGCGCACAAGGTGTCCCTCAAAGAGGCGGGCATCTGGTCCCTCATCTGGATCAGCGTGGCGCTCCTCTTCAACCTGGCCATCTGGTTCTGGCTGGATCACAGTGCCGGCCGTGAAATTGCCAACCAGAAGGGGCTGGAGTTTCTCACCGGCTACCTCATCGAGAAGGCGCTGGCGGTGGACAACGTCTTCGTCTGGTTGATGCTGTTCGGCTACTTTGCCATTCCGGCCGAGCTGCAGCGCCGGGTGCTGCTGTACGGGGTACTGGGTGCCATCGTGATGCGGGCCGGTATGGTGTTCGCCGGCAGCTGGCTTATCGAGCAGTTCCACTGGATCCTCTACCTGTTCGGCGCCTTCCTGCTGCTGACCGGGGTCAAGATGCTGTGGGCGGCCGACAAGGAGCCGGATCTGGCCAACAACCCGCTGCTGGGCTGGATGCGCCGCCGCTTCAAGGTGACCGAGACCCTGGAGGGGGAGAACTTCTTCGTCTGGCGCGATGGCGTGCGTTACGCAACGCCGCTGTTGCTCATTCTGGTGCTGGTGGAGGTGAGCGATCTCATCTTCGCGGTGGACAGCATCCCGGCCATCTTCGCGGTGACCACGGATCCCTTCATCGTGCTGACCTCCAACATCTTCGCCATCATGGGTCTGCGTGCCATGTACTTCCTGCTGGCCGGCGTGGCCGAGCGCTTCGCCTTGCTGAAATACGGTCTGGCACTGATCCTGATGTTTATCGGGGTCAAGATGCTGCTGCTGGATGTGTTCAAGATCCCCACCGGAATTGCATTGGGTGTGGTTGCGCTGATCCTGCTGGCTTCCATGGGGCTGAGCCTCTGGGTGACCCGCAAGAAAACGGCATAATTGGCAAACAAGCAAAAGGGCTCCCGCGGGAGCCCTTTTTTATGGCAAAGAGTGGCTTAGCGCTTGATCTTCTTGGGGTTGGTGTAACCCCAGATGGTGTACATGTCCGCCAGCAGGGCACCGTTGTACTCCTCCAGATCCGCCTGTTTCACCTCGGCTTCACCCTGGCGGCCGAACAGCACCACCTCGTCACCGGGTTTGACCCCCTTGAGATCGGTCACGTCCACCATGATGGTGTTCATGGAGGTCTTGCCCACCACAGGCACCTTCTGGCCCTGGATCAGCACATAGGCCTTGTTGCTCAGCGCCCGGCGATAGCCGTCGGAGTACCCCAGCGGCAGGTTGGCGAGCCAGGAGTCGCGCTTGAGGGTGAAGGTGCGGTCATAACCGACGGTGTTGCCGGCCGGGTAGTGGTTGACGGAGGCAACCTGGGTCTTGAACGCCATTACCCGCTTGTACTCGGTGTAGGAGGGGATGGAGTCACCGTACAGCAGGCCGCCCGGGCGCACCATGTCGAAGTAGGCGTCCGGCACTTCCAGGGTGGCGAAGGAGTTGGCGGCGTGGATGGTGATCTTGCTGCGATCCAGCTTGCCCGCTTCCAGCAGCCACTGGGAGTCCAGCTTGAACTGGGCCAGACCCATCTTGACGTCCTCTTTCTCCTCCACCGGGAAGTGGGTCATGATGCCGACCGGGGTGATCCCCTTGAGCTTGAGCATGGCCAGCGCGTCTTCCTTGGAGTCAGCCAGGCGCAGATCGATGCCGTTGCGGCTCATGCCGGCGGAGTTGAGCGCGATGTGCACCGGGATATTGGTGTGGTGGCGCTGGGCGATGTCGGCGATGCCCTGGGCACTCACCAGGCTGCCAACCAGCTCTTCCATTTTGTAGGGCAGGGCCTGCTCTACCTCATCCGGGGTGGCGGCGCGCACCCGCATCAGGCGGCCGATGAAGCCCTTCTCGCGGGCCACACGGGCCTCTTCGTTGCTGGCGATGCCGATGCAGGGGATGCCCGCCTTGACCACCGAGGGGACCAGCAGGTCGATGCCGTGGCCGTAGGCGTCCGCCTTCATGATGGCGCAGATCTTCGGCCCCTTGTCGCCGAGGCGATCCTTGAGGGTCTGGATGTTGTGCTCGAAGGCGCCGAGATCAACTTCCAGCCAGGCATTGCTGGCGGTCTGCACTTCGCCGTTGCGGTGATCGCTGGCTAGCGGCAGGTAAGGGGCTGCGACGGCCTGACCGGCCAGCAGGCCCAGGATCAGGGTGGCCAGCAGTGTCTTCTTGTGCATGGGGTGGTTCCTTTCTTTATTGTTTGGGTTGAGGCGCATGACGGTCAGCGGGTGACCGTTTTCATGCAGATGGGATAAAGTGTAGCCAAGGCATTGTTATCGTTATGAACTTTGTCAATTTTCCACGGCGCTTTCCCGCCGGGGAGTGTAACGCAAGGTGCCGATCGTGGCACCTTCCGGGAGCCAATAGATGATGAGTCTTGAGTGTCGGGTACCACCGTTGCTGCTGTTTGGCCTGATCGTGGCGGCCATGCTGGGATGGGGCGCGGGTGACGTGAACGGTGGCTGGCCGCTACCGGCCCTGTTGCTGGCCATGCTCGGCAGCCTGTTCGGGCTGGGAGGCGTGCTGCGCTTTCGCCGCCAGGGCACCACGGTGACGCCGCTGCGCCCGGCGCAGGCCAGTGCGCTGGTCACCGGGGGGATCTATCGTGTCAGCCGCAACCCCATGTACCTGGGGCTGCTCTGCTGGACCATGGCGCTGGCCTGTTATCTGGGCGGGCTGCTGGTATGGCTCGGTCCGCTGCTGCTGTGGGGCTGGCTCAGCCGCTGGCAGATAGTGCCGGAGGAGCGGGCGTTGCAGGGGCGCTTTGGCGAGGCCTATGCCGATTACTGCCGGCGGGTGCGGCGCTGGTGCTAGGGAGCGTGCTGTTGCCATGAGGCACAAGAAAACGGCCCGCAGATGCGGGCCGTTTTGATGGGATGGCGGGGATCACGCCTTGGCGGTATCCACCTCGCCGAGCGGCGCGGTTTCAGCCAGGCTGTCTTCGCTCTTGGCCACCACGCTGGCGGCGATGGCGTTGCCCAGCACGTTGGTGGCGGAGCGACCCATGTCGAGGAAGTGGTCGATGCCGAGCAGCAGCAGGATGCCCGCTTCCGGGATCTGGAACTGGTTGAGGGTGGCGGCAATCACCACCAGAGAGGCGCGCGGTACGCCGGCCATCCCCTTGGAGGTGACCATCAGCAGCAGCAGCATGGTGATCTGCTGGGCCATGGAGAGCTCGATGCCGTAGGCCTGGGCGATGAACATCACCGCGAAGGTGCAGTACATCATGGAGCCGTCCAGGTTGAAGGAGTAGCCCATGGGCAGCACGAAGCTGGCGATGCGCTTGTCACAACCGAACTTCTCCAGCCGATCCAGGGTCTTGGGATAGGCAGCCTCGGAGCTGGCGGTGGAGAAGGCCAGCAGGATGGGCTCGCGGATCAGGGCCAGCAAGGTCAGCATGCGGCGGCGGATGAACAGGCTGCCCATGGCGATCAGCAGCAGCCAGAGGCAGCCCAGTGCCAGGTAGAACTGGGCCATGAAGGTGCCGTAGGTGGCGAGGATGCCGAGCCCTTCCTTGGCGACCATGGCGGCGATGGCGCCAAATACCGCGAACGGCGCGAAGTTCATCACGTAGCCGGTCACCTTGAGCATGATCTCGGCGCCGCTGGCCATCAGCATCACCACTGGCTTGGCGGCGTCCCCCAGGGCGGCGGCGGCCAGCCCGAAGAAGAGGGAGAACACCACGATCTGCAGGATCTCGTTGGTGGCCATCGCCTCGACCACGCTTTTCGGGATGGCGTGGGTGACGAAGTCCTTGAGGGAGATGGCAGTGGCGACCACGCCGGAGCTGGCGGTGTCATCGGGCAGGGAGAGGGAGAGCCCCACCCCAGGCTGCATCAGGTGAACCATCACCAGTCCCAGGGTCAGTGACAGCAGGGAGGCGAGCATGAACCAGCCGAGGGTCTTGACGCCGATGCGGCCCACGGTGCGGGTGTCGCCCATCTTGGCGATACCGACCACCAGGGTGGTGAACACCAGGGGGGCGATGATCATCTTGATGAGGCGCAGGAAGATGTCGGTCAGCAGGGTGATGTCGCTGGCAAAGCCGGCGGCCTGGTCAGGAGCAAACATCCGATAGCCCTGACCGGTAAGGATGCCAACCAGCATTGCGATGAGGATGGCAGCCGTCAATTTGTTCATTTTCATGGGGTGGGTCCCAGTTTTGATGAGTGCAAAGCATTTCAAGCGGCAAGGGCGCCACTTCAGTCCGTTTTTGTGATCCGAGCCGTAGATTCCTGACAGCCGGTGTGCTGGCAGCATGCCTAATCCGGGGGGGTAAATCCAGCGCCTTGTAGCAGAATTTTATCTTGCTATTAGGTGTATGTGATATGAATCTTGCAATTTGTCTATATTAATCGCTGTTTATTTTGATGTTGGCAAGATAATCAGCTTTCAGGCTTTGGTCGTTTCTTGCCCGTTTGGCGAGGGTGAAGACCAGCAGCGCCGAGATGCGATGCTCCACGGTGCGCTGATCCAGAAAGGGGTCCGGTTCGTCATCATCGAACCCGAACAGGGGGCGGCTCGGGGTCACCCTGACCGCATCCCGTTGCAGGGTCAACTCGTTGACCTCAAGCCACTGATAACCTTCGGCTTGCGCCACTTCACCCGCCCGTTTCAGCACGTACTTGCGGGCGGTTTCCCGGCTCACCAGATCGTTGCCGACAAACTCCAGCTGCCACTTGTCCGGCCCGAGCCGGGTCTGGGAGAAACCGGTCTGGCCGTTCCAGAACGAGGGTTCGCTGTGATAGGGGGTGGCACAGCCGAGCTGCAGGGCAGCGCAGAGGCAGGCCAGCAGCAGGACGGGCACAGAGGGACGGGGAGAGGGCATCTCGATCACCGGTTGGCAGCAGAGGGCTTCACTACAGCACAAAGCCATGGGGGGCACAATCGGGGGGCAGCTTCCTACGATGGCGCGCCTGAAAGAAAAAAGGCCTTGTCGTTTGACAAGGCCTTTCTCGGGGAATGATGGTCGGCGTGAGAGGATTTGAACCTCCGACCCCTGACACCCCATGACAGTGCGCTACCTGGCTGCGCTACACGCCGACGAAGTCAGTCTGAGCTGACGGGGGCTGAGTTTATGGAGATGGACCCGACCTGTCAACAAGGAAACCGCGGCGGCGGTGCGTTCGCCTGCTTTGCGAACAATCGGCGCTCAAAGTGCCGCCACTTGCCCAAAAACTGCTCATGGCGGGGTTGAGAACCCCTTAAAACAAGCAGGCCGCCCGGGTGGGCGGCCTGCGATGGTGACGATGGCACCGATTGGGAGGGATCAGCGGGTGAAGGTGAGCCGCTTGCCCAGCACCTCGTTGGTGACCTGACCGTTTTGCCAGGCGATCTGGCCGTTGACCAGGGTCATCTCCACCGTGCTGTGGAAACGGTAGCCGTTGAAGGGCGACCAGCCGCACAGGTAGAGCAGGTTGCTGTCGTTGACCACGTAGGGCTTGCCCAGATCCAACAGCACCAGGTCGGCGAAGTAACCCTCGCGGATGTAGCCACGATCCTGCACCTGGAAGCGCTCGGCTACCGCGTGGGAGGTCTTCTTGACGATGGTCTCCAGCGAGAATACCCCGTTGTGATAGAGCTCCAGCAGGGCCAGCAGGGAGTGCTGCACCAGCGGCACGCCGGACGGCGCCTTGAAGTAGCTGTTCTGCTTCTCTTCCCAGGTGTGGGGGGCGTGGTCGGTGGCGATGATGTCGAGCACGTCATTGCGCACCGCATCCAGCAGGGCGTGCTGGTCGGCGGCGCTCTTCACCGCCGGGTTGCACTTGATCTGGCTGCCCAGGGTGTCGTAGTCCGCCTCGTTGAAGAACAGATGGTGGACGCACACCTCGGCGGTGATGTTCTTGTCCTTGAGATCCTTCAGATCCGGGGTAGCGGTAAAGAGCGACAGCTCTTTCGCCGTGGTCAGGTGCAGCACGTGCAGCTTGGCGCCGTACTGCTTGGCCAGGGAGACCGCCAGGCTGGAGGATTTGTAGCAGGCATCGGCGCTGCGGATGCGGCCATGCTCGCGCATCGGCACATCTTCGCCCCATTTGGCGCGGGCTTCGTCTTCCAGCACCTTGATGGTGGGGGTGTCCTCGCAGTGGGTGACGATCATCACCGGGCTCTCGCGGAAGATGGCGGCCAGGGTCTCCTGATTGTCCACCAGCATGTTGCCGGTAGAGGCACCCATGAAGATCTTGATGCCGCAGGACTGTTTCGGATCGAGCTTCTTGATCTCTTCCAGGTTGTCGTTGGTGGCGCCGAGGTAGAAGCTGTAGTTGGCGGCGGAGGAGTTGGCGGCTATCTGGTATTTGGCTTCGAGGGCATCGATGGTGGTGGTCTGGGGATTGACGTTGGGCATTTCCATGAAGCTGGTGGTGCCACCGGCCACGGCGGCCCGGGATTCACTGGCGATGGTCCCCTTGTGGGTCAACCCCGGTTCCCGGAAATGGACCTGATCATCGATCATTCCGGGGATGAGATGACGGCCCGCGGCATCGATCACCACTGCATCGGGCGCCTGGATATCCGGGGCGATGCGGGCGATCCGTTCCCCCTCGATCAGCACGTCGGAGGCATAGATGCGGCCTTCGTTGACCAGGGTGGCATTCTTGATAAGCAATTTGTTCATGGGGGGTTCCAGTTCCTTTGCCGATAATCGCGGGTCATAATAGCGCAAACCGCCCTTTCTCTGTAGCAAGGCCTGACTGATGAAGTTATTTGTAAAAGATTTGACCGTGATCGACTCCAGCTACCTGTGCGAACGCCGCGGTATGGTGGGGGAGAGCTGGCTGGTGGACATCGAAATGAGCGGCGAGCTCAACGAGATGAGCATGTTGCTGGACTTCGGCCGGGTCAAGAAGCTGATCAAGTCGATCATCGACGACGAAGTGGATCACAAGCTGCTGGTGCCGACCGAGAGCCCCCTGGTGCAGGTGGCCCAGCTGGACGGTGACGAGAGCACCGTCGATCTGCTGCGCCCGGGTCGCTCCATCCACCTGCGCTGCCCGAGCCAGGGCTTTGCCTTCATTCCGGCGCCTCAGGTGGACAAGGAGTCCGTCACCCGCTATCTGCTGGCGGTGCTGGCCAAGCGGCTGCCGGGCAACATCAAGGATCTGTCGCTGACCCTGCGCCAGGAGGCCATCGACGGCGCCTTCTATCACTACAGCCACGGTCTCAAGAAGCACGACGGCAACTGCCAGCGTATCGCCCACGGCCACCGCTCTCCCATCGAGATCCACGTGGACGGCGAGCGCGACCAGGAGCTTGAGCTCAACTGGGCCGAACGCTGGGCCGACATCTACCTGGGGACCGACGAGGATCGGGTGGCCCTCGGCGATCTCGCGTTGAGCGAGCAGGCCAAGGCCATCCTGCAAGAGGCTGGCGAACACTACGTCGGCTTCAAGTATGTGGCGCCGCAAGGGCTGTTCCAGCTGGCCATGCCGGCGGCGGAGGTGGAGATGATCGACACCGACACCACCATAGAGCTGCTGGCTCACTACATCGCCCGCGAGGTGAAGAAGAGCGTGGGCGACAAGTTCATCAAGATCGTGGCCTATGAAGGGGTGGGCAAGGGCGCCATCGCCTACGCCTGATCCCGCGCCGCTTGTCAGTAAAAAACAAGGCCCCGCATCTGCGGGGCCTTGTCGTAGCCGGGGTTGGCGTCAGGCGCTGAGCCGGAAGCGCTTGACCAGGCTCTCCTGCTGCTCGGCCAGCGAGTCGAGCTGCTGGCTGGTCTCGGCCACCCGCTCGATCCCCTGGTAGTTGAGATCCGAGATGTCGGAGATGCGGTTGAGGTTGGTGGCGATGTCGGCACTGGTGGCCTGCTGCTGCTCGGCGGCGGAGGCGATCTGGCTCGACATGTCGCTGATGAGCACCACTATGCCCTGCACCTCCTCCATGGCGTTGTTGGCGTGGGAGCTCTGATCCATGCAGCTGTCCATCTCGCGCGAGCACTCCTGCATCACGGTCACCGCCTTGGCGACCCCCTGCTGCAGGTTCTCGATCATGGTCTGGATCTCGCTGGTGGACTGGGCGGTGCGCCCGGCCAGGCTGCGCACCTCGTCGGCCACCACCGCAAAGCCGCGCCCCTGCTCGCCGGCCCGCGCCGCTTCAATGGCGGCATTGAGGGCCAGCAGGTTGGTCTGCTCGGCGATGCCGCGAATGACGTCGAGGATGTTACCGATCTGGCCGCTCATGGCACTCACGTCGCCAATCACCTTGCCGGTCTGCTGCAGCTTGCCCGCCAGCTGGTGGGTGGTGGTGATGTTGCCGGCCATCACCTTGCGACCGGTCTCGGAGGCTTTCTCCACGTCCATCACTCGCTCCAGGGTCTGGTTGGCAGCCTGGGCCACCTCCCGTACCGAGGCCTCCATCTGGGTCATGGCGGCGGCGACCGAGGCGGTCTCCTGGCGCTGTTTCTCCAGATCCGCCCGCACCGATTCGGTGGTGTGGCGGTTGTCATGGGCGGCGTTGTTGAGCTGGTTGGAGGCCTGGGAGAGCTGGCTCAGCACCTCGCCCATCTGCTCGATCAGCAGGTTGACCTGGCTGCCGAGCCGGCCGAATTCGTTGTTGCTGCGAAAACCGATGCGCTGGGTCATGTCGCCCTGGGTCACCTCGGTCAGCACCCGCAGCAGCTCCTTGAGCGGACGGCGAATGGCCTTGCCGAGGGTGTAGGCCACCAGGATGGCGATGGTGATGGCGATGACCAGCGCCACCCCCTGGGTGAGGGTGCTCTGGGTCTGCACCTTGCCGGAGGCGCGGATGCTGTTGTTCATCAGCTGCTGGCTCTGGGCGGTGATCTGCTCGAGCTTGCTCTGGATGTTGACGATGAGCTTGCCGGCCTGCTTGCTCTGCTCGCGCATCCGCTCCTGCTGCTGCATCAGCGCCAGGTACTGGGCCAGCACGCCGTCGCTGGCGGTGGTGTCGCGCACGAAGCCGTGCACGTAGTGGCCCATGTTGTTGTCGAACTCTTTGAGCTCCCCCTGCAGATCCTTGATGGTGCTGTTGAAGCCCTCGATCTGCATCTTGTTGCGTTTGAGCGCCGCCTCGATGGGGGCGGGGATGCTCTGGTTGAGGGCATCCATGGTGGAGAGTTCAATGGCGGAGAGCTTGGTGGTCAGGGTCTCGGAGAGCATCTTGATGAAGCTGTCGTCAATGGTGATCATCATGTCCCCCAGGTTCTTCTTGAACTGGGGCAGGCTGACCTGGAACTGCCCCTTGGCCTGGTTCACCTTGTAGAGCCGGGTGAGCAGGGCCTGGTGTTCGGTGGGCAGGGTCTCGGTCAGCTGCAGGTAGTCCTTGACCAGCTGGTTGAGCGCGCCGAGCTCACTCTGCAGCTCCGGATGTTCCGCCGCCTGTTGGGCAAGGGTGGCGAGAGTCTGCTCGACCTGCGCCTTGGCCTGCTGCAGCTCGGCCACTTCGGCCGGGATCTGCTTGAGATCCTGCTCGGTCAGCACGTCGGTGAGCCACTTGTTGGCGCTGAGCAGGCTGATCTGGGTCTGACTGCTGGCGATCACCAGCGGCATGGTCTGCCGGGTGACCTGATCCAGCGCCTGGTTTAGCTCGCTCTGGCTGCGGAAGGTGAGTACCGAGGTGGCCGCCATCACGGCCACCAGGATGGCAAAGCCAAGATAGACCCTCTGCAAGATGGAGAGGTCTGACATTGTTTGTTTCATTATTGTCCCGCTGTATATGCAAAAGTCCCTTGCCTGAATACCCCGTCCATTTGATACCCTGCTACCACTGTGGGCGAGCAACGTCGGCAGACGTCTTCCGGCTATCGGTATTTTTAACAATAACTGAAGAGAATGGGACAACGGCTGTGTCAAATGTCGGCTTGTGTCACACTTGCCGGGCCTTGATGACGGGCGTTGGAACCGCTTGAGACAGGCATTGAATTTTCTTTTTCATATAAAGGAGTTATCCATGGCGCAAGAAACCATTTTCAGCAAAATCATCCGCAAAGAGATCCCCGCCGACATCCTTTATCAAGACGACCTGGTGACCGCCTTTCGCGACATCCAGCCCAAGGCCAAGACCCATATCCTGATCATCCCCAACGTGCTGATCCCCACCGTCAACGATGTGGAGCCGGATCACGAGCTGGCGCTGGGCCGGATGTTCACCGTGGCCCGCAAGCTGGCCAGCGAGGCGGGCATTGCCGAGGATGGCTACCGCCTCATCATGAACTGCAACCGCCACGGCGGGCAGGAGGTCTACCACATCCATCTGCATCTGGTCGGCGGCCAGCCGCTGGGACCCCTGCTCAGCCTGTGATGCCGCGCCTGCCACTGGCCGGTCTGCTGCTGGCCGGTTCCCTGCTGGGGGGCTGCGCCTCCCACTGGCAAGACATGTTCGTCTCCTATTCCGATCAGATGGTGCCGCTGCGCAACCAGCTGTTGCTGGGTCATGCCGCCGAGGCGCTGCCCGAGGTGCGCGACTCCACGCCGGGGGACGATACCTATGTGCTGGACCGGCTGGAGCAGGGGCGCATCGCCTGGCTGGCGAGTCAGGATGCCGCCAGCAAGCAGGCCTTTGCGGCAGCCGACAGCCGGCTGGCGTGGGAAGACAATCAGGCCGAGTACCGGGTCAGCCAGGGGCTGGCCCAGGCGGGCAGCCTGCTTACCAATGACCAGACCATGGCCTACTGGGCGCCGGACTACGAGCGCACCATGCTGCACCACTATCTGGCTCTCAACTACCTGCAGCGCGGGGACGCCGAGGGCGCCCTGGTGGAGGTGCGTCGCGCCAACCAGGTGCAGGAGCAGGCCCTTAAACGGCGGGCCGACGAGGTGCGTAAGGCAAAGCAAAAGAGCGAAGAGGCCGAGGCGGATACCGCAACTGAAGGGGAGATGCGCCAGCTGATGTCGCGCGGCGCCCCCGAGCTCGACCGGCTGATAGGGCGGGTCAAGAACGGTTTCCAGAACGCCTACACCTTCTATTTCTCCGGCGTGCTCTATGAGGCGGCCGGCGATCTCAACGATGCCTGGGTCGACTATCAGCGTGGTTACCAGATAGCACCGGACAACCGGAGCCTGCAGGATGCCTTGCTGCGCCTGGCTGTGCTTCGTGGTGCCGCGGACGAGATCCGCGAAACCGAGAAAAAGGTGGGCCGCAAGGCGCCGCCCCTGGCCAAGAGTCAGGGCCAGCTGGTGGTGCTGTTTGAAGATGGGCTGATCCCGGCACGGCGCGAGCTGTTCCTGCCGCTACCCATCGCCACCTCCGGCGGCGATTTTCGCACCTTTACCGTCGCCATCCCCTATTACGATAATCGGGCCAGCGACACCGGGCCGCTCACGGTGTCGGTGGGCAAGCGGGTCGAGCAGACCAGCGAGCTGGTCAGGCTGGAGGCGCTGGCGGCCAAAGATCTGCAGGAGCGGCTGCCCGGCATGCTGACCCGCCAGGCGCTGCGGCTGGTGGCCAAGGAGCAGGTGCGGCGCACCGCCGCCAAGGAGGGGGGCGATGTGGGCAACATTCTGGTCGGCATCTTCAATACCCTCTCGGAGCGGGCTGACACCCGCAGCTGGCTGACGCTGCCGGCGCAGGCATCGAGCTGGCAGGGGATGCTGCCGGCGGGTGACGTGAACCTTACCCTGGGTGCGGGGGCAGCCCAGCGGCAATTGCCGCTCACCATCCACCAGGGACGCACCACCCTGGTGTGGGTGCAGCGGCTCGGTGCCGGGCTGACGACGCGGGTGATGCCGCTGTAACGGCGAACGATGGCAATACACATGAGTGACCGGTCGGGCCCATCGGGGTCGCCGGCAAGGAGAGCAAGATGAAAGCACACGGGTTGGCTCTGGGCCTGGTTCTGCTGCTGGCAGGCTGCGCCACCAATACCTCCGGCGTGGCGCTCTATGGGGCGGCGGGCGCCGCGCCAGTGGCGGAGCAGCATCAGAACGTCAATGTCACCCTGACCGAGCTCAGCCGGCGCGAACAGAACGGCCTGCTGCAGGTCAATGTGGCGGCGGCCAGCACCCAGCGCGGCGACAACAAGCTGCAATACCTGTTCTATTGGTATGATGAGGCGGGGCAGGAGGTGGCCAGCGATGGCCGCGGCTGGACGCCGCTCAAGCTGCACGGCTATCAGACACGCACCCTGTCTGCCCTGGCGCCGAGCCCGGCCGCCCGGGGCTACCGGATTTACGTACGCGAAGTGATTGAGGAATCCTACTGATGAAAATGAATCATGCCCTGCTGATCCTGACCGGCGCCCTGCTGCTGGGCGGCTGCTCCAGCACCACCGTCAGCTATGGCGATCCGACCGAAACCGAGACGGTGACCGTCGATTACGGTTCCAGCGATCTGCAGGCCATCGCCGACAAGATGGCGGATTCCATGCTGGCGTCGCCGGCCACCAGCGAGATCACCGCCGGCGGCCGTCCGGTGATGTTCATGGACTCCATCCGCAACAAGACCTCCGAGCATATCGACACCGAGGCCATCACCGACACCATCCGTACCAAGCTGCTGCGCGCCGGCAAGTTCCGCTTCGTCGACATGAGCAAGGTGGCGGCGGTCAAGCAGCAGCTCGAATACCAGCAGAGCAGCGGCATGGTGGATCCTGCCTCCATGGTGCGCCTGGGTAAGCAGACCGGCGCCCGCTACATGGTCTATGGCAACCTTGCCAGCATCGTCAAGGACAACGGCAAGGTGAAGGATGTCTACTACCAGATGACCATGAACCTGATGGATCTGCAAAACGGCGAGCTGCTGTGGGCCGATCAGAAAGAGATCCGCAAGCAGGCCAAGAAGTCCACCTTTGGCTGGTAAGTCGAGCGAGGCCACTCTGGACGCCGCCGAGCGCGCCCTGCTGGCCCGCCTGCCGCCACCCTGGCGCTCGGGTCGGCTGGAGCCATTGGCCAGCGGTCTGACCAACTGCAACTATCGACTGCGCCTCCCCTCGGGGCGCAGTCACTTTTTGCGCCTGGGCCACCCCGATCCGGTGCGCCTTGGTATCGACCGGACCACCGAATGGCAGCTCTATCAGGGAGCCGTGGGGCAGGGGCTGGCCTTGCCCTGCCATCACAGCGATCCCGCCACTGGCCTGATGCTGCTGGACTGGTGCGACGAGCCGAACTGGCTGGCGGCGCCGCCCCCGGCTGCGTTGCAGCCAGCGCTGCTGGCCGGGGTGCTGACGCGGCTGCACCGGTTGCCGGTGCCGACCGTGGTGATGGCGGTGCGGGCCCACAGCGCCGGTTATCGTGGCCGGCTGGCCCGGGTGCCGACCTGGTTGCCTGCGCTGGAGCGGGGGCTGCTGGCCAGCCGCGAGCCCGCCGATTGCTGGCTCCCTTGCCATCATGATCTCAATCCGGCTAATTTGTTGGGGAGCCGGCCCTGGGTCATCGACTGGGAGTATGGCGCCGCCGGGCATCCCGGTTTCGAGGTGGCCAGCATCCAGCGCACCCACAACTGGCAGGAGGCCCAGCGCGAGGCACTGGAGCAGGCCTACTGCGAGCTGGCTGGGGCGCAGGTCGGCCCGCGCGGCTTTCAGAGCCGGGCCTTTTTGCCCTGGGTCGACTATATAGGGCTGCTGTGGGCGCTGCTGATGGCCGAGCAGAAGCCGGGGCCTGACTACCAGGCGCTGATCGATCTCAACCGGCAGCGGCTGGAGTAGAGGGTCAGGCATTGTGAATCATCCGTATCGACAACCCTGTTTCATCAACATTGGAGCCCTGCATGGTGACCACCTTTTCCTGGCGCAAGCCCAGTAGCTGGAGTCTGCTGCTGCTCTGTCTGCTGCTGGCCGGCTGCTCCACCCGGGTCGTCTATTACTGGCTCGACGTGGCCATCGTCTGGCAGCTGGACGACTATTTCTCGCTGGATCGCAGCCAGAAGCGGCTGCTGGACAACGAAGTGAAGGGGTTGATGGCCTGGCACCGCCAGCATGAGGTGCCGCGCTACGCCAACGATCTCGATGCGCTGGCCAAGGCGGTGGCGAGCCCCATGACCCCGGCCCAGGTCTCCCGCCATCTGGATGCGGCCCAGCAGAGCCTGACTCGCACTCTGGAAGACACGGTGCCGCGGGCGGTGCGGCTGGCGCGCACCCTGACCGAGGCGCAGGTGGCCATGTTCATGAAGGACAGGCTGACCCGTCAGGCAGAGCGGGAAAAGGAGTTTGCCGACAAGCCCAGGGAGGAGATGCTCAAGGAGTTTCGCGACAAGATGAACGAGCGGCTGGTGTTCTGGATTGGCGAGGTGAAGCCGGCCCAGGCCCCGCTGGTGGCTCAGTGGGCCCAGTGGCAGTACGAGCTGCAGGCCCCCTGGCTTGAGTTCCAGACCGCCTGGACCAAGGAGCTGGATCGGCTGATGAAGCAGCGCCAGAGCCAGGACTTCGGCGCCCAGCTCACCGCCCTGCTGCAACAGGGGGACGGCCTGATGGATGGCCGCTTCACCGGTTACACCGATCAGTCGCGCCAGCGCACCGTCAACTGGCTGAGCGATCTCAGCCAGTCGCTGGACATCTCCCAGCGGGCCCACCTCTACAGCCTGCTCAAGGGCTATGCCCGCGATTTCAGGCAGATGTCTGAGGGGTAATGGTTGCGGCCAGCCGGTGGGGAAGGGGGTTGGCGACCCCCTTCATCCTTGTTCCAGCGGGCCCCCTGTGGTAGTTTTCTCTTTCTATTATGCGGGAATTAACTTTTTGAACCTGACCGACAAAGTGAAACTGGCGCTGATGACCCTGCTCATCACCCTCGCTCTGTTGTTCTCCACCCTCTCGGTGGAGGGGTTTTCCCTGCCCGTATCCCAGCATCACGCCCAGCATGGTCAGTTGATGGATGACGCCGCGGCGCCGTCCGATGGCGACCAGGTGATCCACAGTGCCAGCGACAGCGACGACGGCATCGTCAAGTTCGTCAGCTCCCACCAGAATCACCTGCTGCGGCTCGAACACTCCCTGCGCAGCGATCATCAGCCCGGCAGCGTGGTGTACGAGCTTGTCACCAGCTGGTCCCAACAGGCGATCCAGCTGCTGCTGTGCGGCCTGCTGTTCTATGCCGCCCTCTTCTATCGCAAACACAGTTTCCGCGATCGGTTTGCCACCATCCATCGGCACCGGTTGCAACGCCAGCACCTGCAATACCGTTTCTGTCAGAGTTACCTCGCCTGATCCCGATGGGGTCCGGTCCTTTCGTACCACCTCATCGCCGCCTGATGCCTGATCACCGCGCGTGAACGGGCCACTGTCTCATTCCTGTTTTTTTGCGTGCCGCCAGCGTGGCGAGTGCGCCGCCTTCTCCTGACAGAGGCTGATTTCATGAGAAAAAAGAGTCGTATCACCTTGAACCGCATGAACATGTGGCAGTACGCCCTGCTGCTGCTCATGCTGTTCACCTTTGCGTTTTACTCCCTGCCCACCTTCTTCGGTGAGCAGCCCTCCCTCGGTCTGCACGGCCAGACCAGCCTGACCGAGGCGCAGCTTACCCTGCTGGCCGACAACCGCATCGAGCCGCAGAAGCAGGTGCAGCAGGGCGAGCGGGTCGAGCTGGTGTTTGCCAGCCAGGCCGAGCAGCAGCGCGCCAAGCAGCTGCTGGAGCAGCAGGGCTATGACAGCTCGGCGCTGACCCTGGAGTTCTACTCCAACGCCCCCGGCTGGATAACTCAGCTCGGCGCCGCCCCCATCAAGCTCGGGCTGGACTTGCGCGGCGGCTCCCAGCTGCTGATCGGGGTCGATCTGAGCTTCGTTATCGACAACCAGACCAAGAACCTGGTGGACATGCTGCGCACCCAGTTTCGCGAGGCGCGCCTGCGCGGCGCCAACGTGGCCAGGGTGAGCGAAGGGGAGGTGAGGGTGACCCTGCCTGAGGTGGCCGATCAGGCGCCCTGGCTCACCATCATCAAGGATTCCGCCGGCACCCGCCAGGATCAGTGGACCCTCAAGCGCAGCGGCAACGAGCTGCGGCTGGTGATGAGCGAGGCCGAGCGCACCCTGCTGGCCAACAACGCGGTGACCCAGAACCTGTCGATCCTGAAAAAGCGGATCAACGAGCTCGGCATCGTCGAGGCCTCGGTACAGCGCCAGGGCCAGGACGGCATCCGCATCGAGCTGCCGGGGGTGCACAATCCCAAGCAGGCGAAAGAGGTGATCGGGGCCACCGCCTCGCTGGCCTTCTACGAAGCCCAGGCCGACAGCCGCTTCTTCATGGCGGATCGCAGCGGCCAGGCGATTGGCTTGGCTCGCAAGCCGGTGCTGACCGGTGAGCACATCGTCGATGCCCGCGCCAACATGGGCGAGATGGGGCAACCCCAGGTCAACATCGTGCTCGACAGCCTGGGCGGCAGCAAGATGAACCAGTTCAGCCGCCAGCACGTGGGCAAGCCGATGGCCACCGTCTTCACCGAGTACAAGACCAATGCCCAGGGCAAGTTGCGGGCCCAGAGCGAGGTGATCAACGTCGCCACCATCCAGACCGCCCTTGGCAACCAGTTCCGCATCACCGGGATTGGCAGCGTACCGGAAGCCCAGGAGCTGGCCATGCTGCTGCGGGCCGGCGCCCTCACTGCGCCCCTCAAGATCCTGGAAGAGCGCAGCATAGGCCCGACCCTGGGTCTGCAGAACATAGAGGCGGGCTTCACCGCGCTGGCGTTTGGCATGGCGGGCATGATGCTGTTCATGATGGCCTGGTATCGCAAGTTCGGATGGGTCGCCATCACGGCGCTCATTGCCAACCTCTTGATGCAGGTAGGCATGCTGGCGGTGCTGCCGGGGGCCGTGCTGACCCTGCCGGGGATCGCCGGCCTGGTGCTCACCGTCGGCATGGCGGTGGATACCCATGTGCTCATTTTTGAGCGGATCAAGGACCGGTTGCGGGAAGGGGGCTCGCTGGCCAACGCCATCGACTTTGGTTATCGCTCCGCGTTTCGCACCATCTTCGATGCCAACATCACCACGCTCATCTGCGCCGTGGTGCTCTATGCCATCGGCTCCGGGCCGCTGCAGGGCTTCTCCATCACCCTGATCCTGGGCCTCATCTCCAGCATGGTGACCGGCATCTGGGGCACGCGCGCCATCATCAACCCCCTGTGGGGCAAGAGCAGCGCCAAGCTGCTGAGGGTGTGACCATGACGGATCACTACCTGTGTCATCGCGCCGCGCGTTCGAGCCTGCTCCGCGCCCGCGCCACGCGCTTCCCTGCGGGAAGCCCGAGCCATCTGCTGTCGAGGGAAGAAGAATGCTGAGAATGATCATTGCCATGGGGCTGACCCGCTGGCGTTACATCGGCCTGTGGGCCTCCGTGCTGCTGACCGTGGCGAGCATCGCGGTGCTTGCCATCAACGGCCTCTCCCTCGGTCTCGACTTCACCGGCGGCATCCTGCTGGAGTTTCGCATCCAGACCCTGAAGGAGGCCCATGAGCTCAACGCCCTGTTGACGGCCCCCCTGGCGGGCGTAGTCGAGCTGCATGGCGCCGGCGTGCCCGGCGAGTGGCTGATAAAGCTGCCGCCCCACGAGCTGCCCTGGCCGGCCGAGGAGCTGGCGGTGATGCTGGGCCAGCAGCTCAACCTGCCGGTGGAGCTGCTGCGCACCACCATCGTCGGTCCCCAGGTGGGCGCCGAGCTGTTCCAGCAGGGGATGCTGGCGGTGCTGGTGGCCTCGCTTGCCATCTCCGCCTACCTGGCGGTGCGCTTCGAGTGGCGGCAGGCTATCGGCATCCTGGTGTCGGTGCTGCACGACGGCCTGGTGGCGCTGGGGCTGCTGGCGCTGTTCAACATCGAGTTCGATCTCAACGTCATCGCCGGCCTGATGGCGGTGATCGGCTACTCCCTCAACGACAGCATCGTCATCTCCGACCGCTTGCGGGACCTGCTCAGCTCGCGCACCCAGATGGGGATCCACGACTGCTCTGACGTGGCCATCAAGGCTACCTTCAGCCGTACCATGATCACCTCGGGCACCACCCTGTTCACGGTGGGGGCCCTGCTGCTGTTCGGCGGTGACGCCCTCTACGGTTTCTCCTTCACCCTGTTCGCCGGCATCCTGGTGGGCACCATCTCCTCCATTACGGTGGCCTCCACCGTGCAGGAGCTGCTGGGGCTCACGCCGCAGGCTTACCAGAAAAAAGAAGAGGAGCTGGCGGAGGCGGCGTGACCTTCATCGACGGCCGTCACACTGTGGGCCTACCGGGTCATCCCGAGCGAAGATAAATAGCGAGAAGGAAGACGACATGTCTTCCTTCTTTTTTATTGGCTGGCCGGCACAGTCGTAGCCGGGTCTTTTTCGCATTCACATTCAGCCAGCGAGGTTATTTTCGGGCCTGGTTCTGACCATCGGCAGCGGGTGAAGCGCGAGGGCTGGCAGCAGTGACAGATGTGCAAGGAAGCGCACATTTTACGGGCCATCCGGAGGTTGCCCATCGTCTACACTGCAATGGAGTTTATTAACGGAGTATGCCTTTATGAACATTGCTCGCCGGCTTCAACTCATTGCCCTGCTGGTTATGCTGGCCCTGACCTTTCTCAGCTGGTTCAGCATCAACCGACTCTCTGCTGCCGACACTGATCTCGGTTATGTCACCGACAATACGGTGCCCAGCATCTCCCTCATCAAACAGGTACAAGCCGATTTTTACGCATTGCACGCCTTGATCCAGACCCATGTGCTCAATACCGACAACAGCAAGATGAATCAGATTGAGACGGGCATTGCAGATCTGCGTACTGAAATCCGCTCTCTGTTACAAAAATACCAAGCAGAGATGCTCTCCAATGAAGAGGATCGGCAACTGACGACGGATGATCAGCGCATCATTGAGCAATATTATCAGGAGATAGAAAAGGTCCTGATATTGTCTCGCGATAATAAAAACACCGAGGCCAGAGACTTTATCGCCAGCAATGTCATGCCACTGTTCGAGCAGTTTTCCAAGGCCATAGATAAACATGTGAAATTCAACATTGATTTGGGGGCGGCAGTCAAACTGCAGGGTGAAAAGAACTACGACAATAGCCTCCAGACCATGCTGTTTATTTCTTGCGGTACCGGAATATTGACCCTGGTGCTGTTTATCTGGCTGTTCAGACAGGTCGCCAATCCGCTGCGGCTGGCGATGGCGACGCTCTCCGATATTCAGCACAATTTGAACTTTACCTTGCGGGCCAAGGTGACCCAGCAAGATGAGATTGGTCTGACCCTCTCGGCCGTCAACCGTCTGCTGGACACCTTGCAGCAAACCTTTACCGAGTTTTCAGTGGGCAGCCTGCAGATAAAAAGCACGGCCGAGTCGCTCTCCCAGGCGGCTCATCACCTTGCCTCGTCGGCGAGCCAGGCCAACGATGCCACCAGTCTCATTGCTGCCGGGGTGGAGGAGATGACGGTGAGCATCACGGATATTTCCCAGCGAACCCAGGAGGCCAGCCGCATCACCAATGAATCCGGCAAGCTCGCCAGCGATGGGGGGACCACGATAGACAGAACGGTGAAAGCCATCAACGAGATCGCAGAGGCCATTCGTCAGGCTTCCAGCGAAGTGTCGGCATTGGGTGATGGCATTTCCCGGATCGGTGGCGTGGTGAACGTGATCAGCGATGTGGCGGGGCAGACCAACTTGCTGGCGTTGAATGCGGCCATTGAAGCCGCGCGAGCGGGTGAACAGGGTCGCGGTTTTGCCGTGGTGGCTGACGAGGTGCGCAAACTGGCGGAGCGGACGGCCCAATCGACCAGGGAGATTTCGGAGACGGTGGAGGCGATTCAACAGGGTTCCCAGCTCACGGTGACCAAGATGGTTCAGGTGGAAGAGAAAGTGGCGCAGGGGGTGGCCATGGCCACTGAAAGCGGGGAGATCATTACCAAGATCCGTCATGCTTCCCATCGCGTCATGGATCAGGTCGGTGAGATCACCATCGCGATTCGCGAACAGAGCTCGGCGGCGGAGTCCATTGCCCATCAGGTGGAGCAGATCGCCCAGGTGGTCCAGCAGACCAGCAGCACGGCGGAAGAGACATCGGCTGCGGCGGAAGAGTTGAATGTGACCACCGAGAATATTCACCAGCAGATCTCTCGTTATCGCATCCAGTGATCACGATGGGTGCCAGCTCCCCGCCACTTGGCGGGGATTTTTTTATGGGTCAGAAACCTGAACCCGGTTGCAGCAGGAAGGCGGCCTCTTCTTCTGTGCTCGCGCGGCCCAGGATGGCGTTGCGGTGAGGGAAGCGGCCAAAACGTTCGATGATCACCTGATGGCGGCGGGCAAAGTCGGCAAAGCCGGCGAAGGTCTCCCGCGCCGGGCCGGCTGCCTGCTCGGCTGCCAGTCCCTCGAACAGGGTCACGCTTCTGGCCTGCTGCTCGCGGGATTCGGCGTGCTCCAGCGGCAGGTAGAAAAAGACCCGTTCCAGCGGTGGCAGCGCCAGATCCGCTCCCAGCGAGAGCCCCTTGAGGCAGAGATCCCGCGCCTTGGCATCCTGGGCAAAGGCGGCGGGAGTGCCGCGGTGGATGTTGCGCGGCAGCTGGTCGAGCAGCAGGATCAGGGCCAGCCGGCCCTCGGCAGATTCGGCCCAATGAGCGAGCTCGCCAGCGGCTGCTGCTGCGGCCTGGTCACCGAAGCGGCTGGCGAGCAGGGCGTCGGTGGCGCTGTTTTTGCCCCACCAGAGGGGGGCTTGGCGTTTGGCGCGGGTGACGTCGTCACTCTCTTCGCCAAACCAGAATGTGAGCAGCGGTTGCCAGGGTTGCATGGAATACTCCTTGGGCCTGCGGGCACCGGATGAATCAAGGCCAAATGACCCTGATGTGGTTGCTGCCGAACGGGCGGCTTCTGGTTACACTGTGCCATCTTTTCCCGCAATAGGGATCCCCCTTCGGCCGGCATCGCTCTCGACATCGGCAGTTGCTGCCGGTGAACCGTGGGACCCTGACTACCCTGATGAGGATTTTCTGATATGGCCGGAACCAGTTTGTTGGCTCTGCTCGACGATATTGCCAGCGTACTTGACGACGTGGCGCTGATGACCAAGGTGGCGGCGAAGAAGACCGCCGGGGTGCTGGGGGACGATCTGGCTCTCAACGCCGAGCAGGTCTCCGGGGTGCGTGCCGAGCGGGAGCTGCCGGTGGTGTGGGCGGTGGCCAAGGGGTCGTTTCGCAACAAGCTTATTCTGGTGCCTGCCGCCATCGCCATCAGTGCTTTGGTGCCCTGGCTCATCACCCCGCTCCTGATGCTGGGGGGGGCCTACCTCTGTTTCGAGGGGGCCGAGAAGCTGGCCCACAAGTTTCTGCCCCATGAGGCGAGCGAGGGGGAGGCGCATACCGCATCCATTCCCGATGATTTGGTCGCCTTCGAGCAGCAGAAGATAAAGGGGGCCATTCGCACCGATTTCATCCTCTCGGCCGAGATCATCGTCATCGCCCTCGGCACCGTGCAGGGAGCCAGCCTGGCACTGCAACTGTCGGTGGTGGCGGGCATTGCCGTATTGATGACGGCGGGGGTCTACGGCCTGGTGGGGCTCATCGTCAAGCTCGACGACATCGGCCTGCACCTGCTGCAAAAGCCCGATGGTAGCGCCCTGCGCCGGGCGGTGGGGCAGGGGCTGCTGGTGACGGCGCCGCGGCTGATGCACCTGCTGGCGCTGGTCGGCACCATCGCCATGTTCATGGTGGGGGGCGGCATCCTGGTGCACGGCTGGCCTTTCGTGCACCACCTGATTGAGGGAGCTGCCGCGGCCGTGGCCACCCTGCCTGCGGTCGGCGCCGCCCTCGCACTGGTGACGCCGACCCTGCTCAACGCCGTGGCCGGCGTGGTGGCCGGGCTGGTGCTGGTGCTGGCCATGACCCTGGTGAGCAAGCTCAAGCCCGCCAAATAGTGCGAGTGGCCTGACTGTCGGTAGGCATTTCCGCGATAGCGGGTCATCCCGTCAGATACTGTCTCGTCTGTTGCCTCGGATGGGGGCTAGGCAAGGGCCGGCCTCCTTTCGTACTATCCGGTTGACACCCGCTCACAGAGGCGGGGTCAACCCACATGGATGCAAACAGACAAGGAACGTCATGAAACCACCCGTTTGGCAGGATGATCACATCTATGCCACCCCCGACTGCCCGGCGATCGACGCCGACTTCCAGCGTGCCCGCGAGGCCATGAAGCGCCTGCAGCCCCTGCTGGATGAACTGCCCAAGACCAACGACACCAATGCCTTGCGCCATCTGCTGCGGGCCATCCGGGCCTGCTGGCGCGAGGTACGCCTGCTGGAGTGGAACTGGCAGACCTACGGCTACAACCGGCTCAGCCGGGACGGGCGCGACGAGGCGGCCCGGCTGCTGCTCTCCCGCGGCCAGCAGTTGCAGGCAAGCCTGGCCCAGCTCTGCAAACCGGTGGCCCTGTTCTGGGTGCGTGCCCCCGAGGAGCAGGTACGCGCCCTGCTGCAGGATCCCGAGCTGTTCGAGCTCGCCTACGCCATTCGCCACGACCGGCGCCAGCGGGGTCAGTGGTTGTCGCTCGAGAGCGAGCAGCTGATCGCGGGGCTGAGCGTGGATGGCCTGCAGGGGTGGGGGGATCTCTACGGTGGCCTGGTCGGAAGGCTCAGGCCGGTGGTGGAGGGGCAGCCCATGGGGCTGGCCCAGGCGGACAACCTGCTGGCCCACCCGCAGCGGTCTCGGCGCGCCGCGGCCTGGCACGCCATCCAGGCGGCCTGGGAGGCGGAGCAGGAGACGGTGGCCGCCATCCTCAACGCCATCAACGGCTGGCGCAACGAGCTGGCTCGCCAGCGCGGCAAGGAATGCAAGTGGGATGCGCTCGATCTCTCCTGCCATCAGGGGCACCTGGAGCGGACCACCCTGGAGACCCTGATGACGGCGGCCTGCGAGCACAAGGAGCTGGGGCGGCGCGCCCTGCGCGCCATGGCCTGCGCCCAGCAGATCAACGACTTCGCCCCCTGGGATCTCTATGCCCCGGCGCCTGCCGGGGCGAGCAGCCTCATCAGCTTCGAGCAGGCGCTGACCCTGGTGGCCGATGCCTTCGCCGAGTTTGATCCCGAGATGGGAGCGTTTGCCCGCATGATGGCGGCCAATGGCTGGATTGACGCTGCCCCGAGCGAACAGAGGCGCAGCGGCGCCTACAGCACCGAGTATGCCGAGCCGCCCGAGCCAAGGGTGTTTCTCACCTTCGAGGGGACCCTGGACAACGTCATCACGCTCGCTCATGAGTTGGGGCACGCCTGGCACAGCTGGCTGATGCGGGAGTTGCCGCTGGAGCAGCGTGACTACCCCAAGACGCTGGCAGAGACAGCTTCCCTGTTTGCCGAGGCGCTGGTGCGCGATGCCCTGCTGGCGGCCACCGACAACATGGAGCAGCGCCGGGCCATCGCCTGGCTGGATGGGGAGCGGGCCGCCAGCCTGCTGCTCGACGTGCCGGCCCGTTTTACCTTCGAGCGGGCCCTGGTGGTGGCGCGGGAGGAGGGATACGTGGGGGCCGGGCTGCTGCGGCAGATGATGAAATCGGCGCAGCAGCAGTGGTATGGTGACACCCTGAGTCAATATGACGAGCTGTTCTGGGCCAGCAAGGGCCACTTCTCCATCGCCGAGCTCGGGTTCTACAACTACCCCTATCTGTTTGGCTACCTGTTCAGCCTGGGGCTCTATGCCCAGCAGGCGCGGGCGGGGCGCGAGTTCGTCCACGCCTATCGGGAGCTGCTGCGCGACACCGGCCGCATGAGCGCAGAAGAGCTGGTGGAGAAGCACCTGGGGGTCGACATTCGTGAGCCTGCCTTCTGGCAGGAGAGCCTCGATTATGTGGAAGAGGCGGTCGCCCGCCTCGAGCGGCTGGTGTAGGTAGCCCGGCCGTTTTTATCCTGGTGGCGGGCCTGTGGCTCGCCACGCGCATTCAACGGGCCCCGGCCCCGCAACCTGATGACGAGCGTTTGATGCAGCAACGAATCTACCCACAACAGTGGCAAAACCAGCATATCTATCCCGCCCTCGACTGCCCGCAGGTGGCAGCCGATCTCGCCCTGGCGCGCGCCAGTCTGGACGAGCTCGGCCAGTTTATCGAGGGGCTTGGCGCCGCCCGGGCCAATGCGCAGGCGCTGCAGGATTTCCTGCGCGAGGTGCGGCTGCGGACTCGGGACATTCACAACATTGGCTGGAACCTGGCCGTGCTGGCGGCCTGCCGTGGCAGTCAGGATGCCCGCGACGAGCTGGCCAAGCAGCTGGCCTCCCGTGCCCGCGCCCTCAATGCCGATCTGTTCAAGACCCTGGCGCCGGTCGAGGATCTGATGCTGGCCCTGCCGGAACCCGAATTCGAGCAGCTGATGGCCGACTCCCTGCTGGGGGAAGAGGCGTACCGGCTGCGCCACGAGCGCCTTTTGCAGGATCAGCGCCTGCCGGTGGAGGCTGAGCAGTTGGTGATCGGCCTTGGTACCGACGGCCTGCACGCCTGGGGCAACCTCTACAACGATCTGGTGGGCAAGATCCGGCTGCTGATCGATGGCCGCGAGATGGGGCTGGCCGAGGCGAGCAACCTGCTCTCCAGTCCGCTGCGGGCCCTGCGCCGGGAAGCGTTCGATGCCATCAGCGCCGGCTGGGAGGGGGAGCAGGAGACGGTGGCCGCCATCCTCAACGCCCTCAACGGCTGGCGGCTTGAGCTTTCGCGCCAGCGCGGCCGCAGCCGCCAGCTCGATGCGCTCGATCTCTCCTGTCACCAGAGCCACATCGAGCGGGCGACCCTGGATACCCTGATGCAGGAGACCTGGCGTGCACGCGGGCTGGGTCAGCGGGCGCTGGGGCTGATGGCCGAGCGCCTCGGCATCGAGGAGCTGGGGCCGGAGGATTTGTTTGCCCCGCCTCCGGCCGCGGTGAGCCGCGAGATCCCGTTCGAGGAGGCCATCGAGATCATCGCCGAGGCGTTCTCTTGTTTTGATCCCGAGATGGGGGAATTTGCCCGCATGATGGCCGAAAAGGGGTGGATCGATGCTGCGCCCACCCCCAACCGGCGCACAGGGGCCTACTGCACCAAGTTTGCCGAGCCGGTGGAGCCGCGGGTCTTCATCACCTATGCCGGCACCATGGACAACGTCATCACGCTCGCCCACGAGCTGGGTCACGCCTGGCACAACTGGCTGATTCGCGATCTGCCCATGAGCCAGCGTCGTTACCCTATGACGCTGGCGGAGACCGCCTCCATCTTCGCCGAAACCCTGGTGCGCAGCGCCCTGTTCGAGCAGGCGCAAAGCTCGGAAGAGCAGCAGGCCATCGCCTGGGCCGAAGCCGATGGCGCCGCCACCTTCCTGGTCAATATCCCGGCCCGCTTCGATTTCGAGCGCGCCCTGGTGGCGGAACGGGCGTCGGGCTATGTCTCGCCGGCCCGGCTCAAGGCGCTGACCGACGAGGCCTGGGGTCGCTGGTACGAGCAGAGTCTGTGCCGTTATCACCCCCTGTTCTGGGCGGCCAAGGCGCACTTCTCCATCGCCGGGTTTGGCTTTTACAACTACCCCTATCTGTTCGGTTATCTGTTCAGCCTCGGCGTCTATCAGCAGCTGATGAATCGCCAGAAAGCCGGAGAACAGAATGTGGCCCAGGCCTATCGCGACCTGCTGCGCGATACCGGCCGGATGAGCGCAGAAGATCTGGTGGCCAAGCACCTGGGACAGGACATTCGCCAGAGCGCCTTCTGGCAGGGGAGCCTGGCGCTGGTGGAAGCGGCGGTGGAGCGCTTCGCCCAAACCCGCGGCTAGCGCAGGCTTGCTGAATGAAACCGCCGGGCAGCCACGCTGCCCGGCGGTTTTTTATGGGGCGGGTTTGCCTGGCTGCGGCTGAGCGGGCGGGCGCACCGGCCCTACCAGCAGGGGCCTCGGCTGGTGGCGCAGGTCCGGCTGGTAGCCGTTGAAAAAGAGGTTGAGCAGCACCGAGCTGAGGGTGGCCAAGAGGATGCCGCTGTGAAACAACGGCTGCAGGGCGGCGGGGAAGTGCTGGAAGAAGTGGCCGGAGACGGTGGGGATCATGCCGACGCCTAAGCTGATGGCGACGATGTAGAGGTTGTGGCGATTGCTGTTGTAGTCGGCCCTGGCCAGGATGCGGATGCCGGTGGCCAGCACCATGCCGAACATGACTATGCCGGCGCCCCCCAGCACGAAGGGAGGGATGGAGGCGATCAGCACCGACATCTTGGGCACCAGCCCGAAGGCGAGCAGGATCCCTCCCGACATGACGCAGACCCAGCGGCTCGACACCCCGGTCACGCTCACCAGCCCGATGTTCTGGGAGAAGGAGGTGTGGGGGAAGCTGTTGAAGATGCCGCCTATGATGGTGCCGATGCCATCCACCCGCAGGCCACGCACTATGTCGCCCCGGCTGGCCGGGTGGCCGACGATGTCGCCGAGTGCCAGAAACATCCCCATCGACTCGATGAAGGTGATCAGCATGATGACGGTGAGGGTGGCGATGGAGATGGGATCGAAGGTGGGCCAGCCGAAGGCGAACGGCACTATGGGGGCGAACCAGGCCGCTTCACTCAGGCCGTCCAGGCTCACTTCCCCCATGGCGATGGCCACCCCGAAGCCGAACAGGATGCCGAGCAATACCGAGATGTTGCTGAAAAAGCCCTTGGTGAAGCGGGTCACCAGCAGGATGAAGGCCAGCACCAGAAAGCTGGTGCCGATGTAGCGCAGGCTGCCGTACTCGGGGTTGCCCTTGCCCCCCGCCATCCAGTCGATGCCCACCTGCATGATGCTGATGCCGATGGAGGTGATCACCACCCCGGTCACCACGGTGGGAAAGAGTGGCATCAAGCGGCCGATGAGCGGCACCAGCAGGGTGGAGAGGATGCCGGCGGCGATGGTGGCGCCAAAGATGCCGGTGAGCCCCAGCGCCGGGTTGGCGCCGATGGCCAGCATGGGCATGACGGCGGCGAAGGTGACCGACATGATGACCGGCAGGCGGATGCCAGCGAAGCGGCCGATGCCGAGGCACTGCAGCAGGGTGACGATGCCGCAGCAGAAGAGATCCGAACTGATGAGATAGGAGATTTGATCCTTGGGCAGTCCCAGGCTGCCGCCGATGACCAGCGGCACCGCCACGGCGCCAGCATACATCACCAGCACATGCTGCAGGCCGAGGGTAAAGAGCTGGCCGGGGGGGAGCAGGCGCTCCACTTCGTCGATGGCGCGGCCCTTGGCCGCCCCGGGGGGCTGGGTCTGGTGCATGAACAGATCACTCCTTGCGGCCCGGCGGCAAGGGCCGGGCAAGATGGGGCAGGCTGGCTGTCCCGTTCATGGATGTGGTCCGGGTCGCCCAGGATCCGGCCACGCAGACGAAGGTCGCCTTCGCGCTGCATCACAGGGGGAGTGCAGGAACCGTGCTCGGTCGGCATGCATGGGGCCTGTTGGCCCTGTTCATGCGCATTTTTGCAGGCGGGATCACGCTTGACAGCATCGATGGCTGCCAATCGTTTTCCTACCGGCAGGGGAGGGCTGTCAGATTGGTAGCCCGGTTATCATTTCGGTCGGTCTGGCTCTCAGATTGATAGCCGATGGCGAGCCGGCCCCGCCGCTCTGGTTTCATCAGCAACAGAGGGCGTGATCCAAAGCAAGAAAGTTGGATGTTTTGGTGGCGCAGGGCCCTGCCGCTGGGGTAGTTTCGATAAAACCGACACAGATCCTGAGGTCTTATCCATGATCATCTATCTGCATGGCTTCGATGCCACCAGCCCCGGCAATCACGAGAAAGTGCTGCAGTTGCAGTTTATCGATGATGATGTACGTTTCGTGCACTACAGCACGGTTCACCCCCGTCATGACATGAGCCATCTGCTCAAGGAAGTGAAGAAGCAGCTCGACATGAGTACCGATCCCAAGCCTCTCATCTGCGGGGTGGGACTGGGTGGCTACTGGAGCGAGCGCATCGGCTTTCTGTGCGGCATCAAGCAGGTGATCTTCAACCCCAACCTGCACCCCGAGATCAACATGCAGGGCAAGATCGACCGGCCGGAAGAGTACGAAGATATCGGCACCAAATGTGTGTCTGAGTTTCGTAGTAAAAATTCAGGAAATTGCCTCTGCATCCTTTCCGTTCAGGATGAAGTGCGCGATAATGGCGAAACTGAGCGTGAATTGAAGAATTATTACAACATCGTGTGGGATGAACGAGAGACGCACAAGTTCAAGAACATCTCTCATCACCTGCAGCAGATGAAGGCTTTCAAAGAAGCCTGATTGATCGTCACGTCATGGATTCAACTATCAAGGGAGCCGATGGCTCCCTTCGCTTTAATGGAACCGAGGTAATTAACCATGACCAATATTGTTGTCGTCGGCGGTGGTGCCGGCGGTCTGGAGCTGGCTACCAGCCTGGGCCGCAAGCTGGGCAAGAAGAACAAGGCCAAGATCACCCTGGTTGATCGCAACCGCACCCACCTGTGGAAACCCCTGTTGCACGAAGTGGCCACCGGCTCCATGGACGCGGGCATCGACGCCCTGAGCTACCAGTCCCACGCCAAGAACCACGGTTTCGACTTCCAGCTCGGGACCCTCACCGACATCAAGCGCGACGAGAAACGCATCGTGCTGGCGAAGATCGTCGACGAGAACGGCGACATCGTGGTCAACGAGCGTGAGCTGCCTTACGACTACCTGGTGATGGCCATCGGTTCCGTCTCCAACGACTTCAACACCAAGGGCATCAAGGATCACTGCATCTTCCTGGACAGCCCCTCCCAGGCGCACCGCTTCCACAACAGCATGATGAACCGCTTCCTGCAGTTCGCCACCGAATACCAGCCGGGCGACAAGGTGAAGATTGCCATCGTCGGCGGCGGCGCCACCGGCGTCGAGCTCTCTGCCGAGCTCTACAACGCGGTGGAGCAGCTCTACGCCTACGGCTTCAAGAACCTGACCACCGACAGCCTCAAGGTGACCCTGGTGGAAGCGGGCCCCCGCATCCTGCCGGCTCTGCCGGAGCGCATCAGCGGCGCCGCCCATCAGGAGCTGGTCAAGCTCGGCGTGGACGTGCGCACCGCCACCATGATCACCGAAGCGACCGCAGATGGGCTGCACACCAAGGATGGCGAGCTGATTGAAGCGGATCTGATGGTGTGGGCGGCCGGTATCAAGGCGCCGGACTTCATGAAGGATATTGCCGGTCTTGAGACCAACCGCATCAACCAGCTGGTGGTGAAAGAGACCCTGCAGACCACCCGCGACGAGAACATCTTCGTCATCGGTGACTGCGCCGCCTGCCCGCAGCCGGATGGCAAGTTCGTGCCGCCGCGCGCCCAGTCCGCCCACCAGATGGCGACCCAGGCGTTCAAGAACATCCTGGCCAAGATGAATGGTGGCGAGCTCAAGCCCTACCTCTACCACGATCACGGTTCGCTGGTGTCCCTGAGTCGCTTCTCCACCGTGGGCAGCCTGATGGGCAACCTGATGCGCGGTTCCATGATGGTAGAGGGTTACATCGCCCGTCTGGTCTACATCTCGCTCTACCGGATGCACCAGATCGCCCTGCACGGCTACATCAAGACCGGCCTTATCATGCTGGTGGGCCGCATCAACCGGGTGCTGCGCCCGACCCTGAAGCTGCACTAAGCAGCCTGGGGCAAACGTGGCGGGGCGACAATGGTCCCGCGCACCATGAAAAAGGAGAGGCCTTGGCCTCTCCTTTTTTGTTGCGGTCGTATCAGGAGGCGTCCACCTGCAGGGTGCGCACCTCGGTGAGGGCGGCGGTGAAGAAGAGCCGCGCCAGTTCCGGATCCCCTTGCCCGGCATCGCGGGCGACGTTGGCAATGTCGCCGCCGAGCAGGGTGATGGTGTTGCCCACCTTGCTCACCCGATCGATGAGGGAGCCAAATTGCTGGGAAAACGCCGTCGTCTGGCCGAGGAAGCCCTGCTGGCGCTGGATCTGCCCCTCGATCTGGTTCACCTGTCCTTCCAGGCTGCTCACCTTGTTCTGGGTCTGCGTCAGGGTGACGGCCAGAGCGATGAGGCCAGGCAGCCCCAGCAGTCCCAGCCCCAGCAGGTAGAGCTTCTTCTTGTTGAGGGAGTCCAGCTCCTGCCGGGCGCCGGCCAGGTTGGACTGCAGCCCGGCGATGGTGGCCTGCAGCTCCACGCCGATCCGCTGCAACGTTATGTTGTCCTGCGTGATGCGATCGTTGGCCGCCTGGCTGGCAGTCAGGGTCTGGGCGGTCAGGGTCTGGATGGGGGCGATCTCTTGCTGGACCTGATCGACAAACGCCTTGAGGGCGTCTGGGTTTAAGGGGCCGCTATTGGCCAGCTGCTGTGTCAGTTGCGTCTCCAGACGACCAGCAAATGCCAGCACCTGCTGCTGCATGGTTTGCACCTGGGGCAGCAGGGCCGCGACCACCTCACCGACGTTCTGCTGGATGTTGACGGCGTTTTGCGGCAGACCGGTGAAGGACTGAATGGTCGCTTCGGCCTGCTGCATGTTGGCAATGGATTGGGAAAGAATGCCGTTGCTCATGGGGTCTCCTTATAAAAGAGGGCGGCCAGGCCGCCCTCCCGGGGGTTAGGCAGCCAGGCGCGCCACGAAGTTGGCGATGGTGTCGGTCTGCGGCACTTGCAGCGGGCTCACGCCGGCCATCTGGGCCTTGATGGTGGTCACGTCGGTGAGCACCGTCTTGACCGTGGTGTCGGCGGCGGTCAGCCAGAGCTGGCGGATGTCGTCGCCGCTGGTGATCCCCTTGTCCAAGTCGGTGATCAGGCTGCCCAGATCGGAGGTGAGGGCGTCCCAGGCGTTGCTCATCTGGGTGGCCGCGGTGACGGCGTTTTGCGCCTGCACCTGCAGCCCCTTGTAGCCGTTGCCGATCTGGGTGGCGATCAGTACCTCGCTGTTGAGGTTGCTGCGTTTCTGGTACAGATCCTGGCGGGTACCGAGGGAGTTGTGCAGCACGATGGCGCCAGCCGTGATGCCGCCGGCCCCGGCCACCATCATGGCGACCCCGCCAATGACCACCGGGGTCGAGGTGCCGGCGGTGACGAAGTCAGCCACGGCACCGATGGCGGTGACGAAGGCGCCGCCAATCACCAGCAGTCCCCCGGCGACGATGCCGGCGATGGCGCCGTCGATGGCCGCGTTCACCTTGTCGATGTCACCGTTGAGCTGGGCGAGCACCCCGTTATCCCCCTGCACCTTGCTGTTGAGGTTCACCACTATGCCCTGGAAGTTGCTGGAGTCGGTGATGAGGTTGTTGTTGAGATTGACGATCACCAGCCGGGTGTCGGCGGAGAGCCGTTGATACTCGGTGGCCTGCTCCTTGATGACGCTCAGTTGCCTGAGCCATTGCGCCTTGGTGGAGCCGGGCGGCAGCACGGCCGGAATGGCGTTTTGCAGGGCAAAGTAGTTGGAGATGTTGCTGATGTTGGTGATGATCTGCGGCTGGACGGTATTGAGATAGAGGTCGGCGTGCCCCTTCGCCAGATCGAGCCCCTGGTTGATCTGGGTCTGGTTGTCCTTGAGGTTCGGGAACTGGCTGAAGTCCACCGGCACCTGCTGCTTGACGCTGTTGCAGTAGGTCTGGATCTGCAGGGCCTGGGAAGCCTGGTTGGCCATCCCCTGGTCCATGGTGATGGTTGTTGCGTTGGTCATTTGGCGTGTCCTTGCGTGGTGGGATTAAGCGTCGGGCAGGATGCCGTTGCCGGCGTAGGCTGCCTTGATGTCGTCAACCTGGCCTGCGAGCAGCAGCCAGGACTGGGTGTTGAGCGCCAGGGTGCGCCGCAGCTGGCGCACGTCGTCGGGGCTGTTGAGGTCGGCGACCACGGGTACCGCCCCTTGATAGGCGTCGGCCACCTTCTGCCAGCCAGCCGGCAGCTGGGTGACGGCATCGGCAACCCGGCTGTAGGTGTCGACAAACAGCTGGTTTTGCGCCTGTACCGACTTGGCCACGGTCAGCAGGGTGTTGGTGGCGGCCAGCGCCTGGTAGGCCTCGGCCAGCTTGTCGGTGTTGGTCTTGAGCTCGCGGGCCGCCAGGCTGGAGCCGGCAATGCCCGATGAGATCGCCTTGAGACCGGAGACCATGTACTGGGTCTGCTGGTCTGTCTGTTTGGCTATCTCCTGCGACGTGGTGGGTTTGGCCCCCTTGTCGGCCGGTTTTTGTTCCAGCGTCAGGGAGGTGACGATGGCCCGCCCCAGCTGGTTGACCCCTTCACCGGCCTTGCCACCCTCATCGACGATGGCCTGGATATTGGCGGCAATCGCCTGGTTGAGGGCATCAATGATCTCGGTCTGGCGCTTGGCATCGGCCATCAGATCCTGCTCGAGCTGGGTGATGACGCCATTGAACTGCTCCATCAGGGGGCGCAGGGATCCCCAGGCCACCTGCACGCGGGTATTGAGTGCCTGGGCATTGAGCCGATAGCTCAGGGCCTGATCGGCGAGGGACGTCAGCTGCTCGGCCAGCCGGGCGCGACCCGCGAGCACGGCGGCGTCTTCTTCCTGGCCAAGCAGGCGATTGAACGCGGCGACCAGGGCGTAGAAGTTGGAGCCGTTGCTCAGCAGGTGGATGAGGCCGGACAGGTTGGTCTGCTGGTAGTAGCGTGCCTGACTCATCATCTGGGCCTGGTAGGCCTCGATTTTGACCGCGAGGGTGGAGTCGATCTCGCTGTTGGCCAATGACTGCTGCATCAACAACAAGTTCGCATAGGTCTGGTTGAGCAGGGCGGGTGAGGTCGCCGACAGGTAGTCTGCCAGCAGACCCTGATCCCCCAGATCCAGGGTGGCGATCGTGGTCATGACATGGTCTCCATGGCGGTGTCGGCGAGCTGGCTGGCGGGGGAACATACCCCCGGTGCGAGGGTGGGGTGAGGTAGTCGGGTATCCTGCTGCTTCATGCTGCTCTCCTCGTGAGAAGTGGGTCTGTCTCCGGTCCATGGCCGGGACAGACTCACCCTAGGGAAAGGCAAAATGGGTCACAACTGGCACTTTTGTCACTTGATGTTTGAGCCGGATCGGCTAATGAAAGGGGCTGTCGGAGCAGGCCATGTGGCGGCTCGATGTCGCCTTTCGTCGTTGAATGTGGACAGGTGCCACGTCGTCGACGCGCACGGGATCCGTGCTGGCAGGCCCGCGCCGCCATGCTCCGCCAGGGGCAAACCGGGTCTCCCTGCTTGCCTGCTCCCCCTTGGCTGCTTTAGGCTGTCCCCCAGTTCAATCCACAAGGAAACCCAGATGATCCTCTCAACTACCCCCACCCTGGAAGGCAAGACCATTCGCGAGTACCGCGGCATCGTGGTGGGTGAAGCCATTCTTGGCGCCAACGTGTTCAAGGATCTGTTTGCCGGGATCCGCGACATCATCGGTGGCCGCGCCGGCGCCTATGAGAAAGAGCTGGCCCGGGCCCGGGAAATCGCCTTCGACGAGCTCAGGGAGCGCGCCGCGGCGCTGGGTGCCAATGCGGTGGTCGGCATCGACATCGACTACGAGGTGGTGGGGCAAAGCGGCAGCATGCTGATGGTCAGCATCAGCGGGACCGCCGTGTTGGTCTGACGCCTTGATGCAATAAAAAACCGGCAACCTGCTGCCGGTTTTTTATTGCGCTCTTCCCAGCGGATGGGGGATGCCAGCGCCCTGACATGTACCTGTCCGCCTGCCTGTATTGTGTTGTTCGCGTCCATCATACTCATGACAAGAGAGTCAGCTCGAGGGTGCAATCATGCTCCATATTCTGCGCTGGGTATTGCTGTGGTGCTGGCTGGGGAGCGCCATGGGGGCCACCATTCAGGCGGTAACGGAGGAGCTCCCCCCATACAACTATCGGGACAAGGACGGCCAGGTAACGGGGCTGTCGGTGGATCTGCTCAAGCGAATGCTGGAGGTCAGCGGCATCGGGCTCGACCGCAAGGGCATCCAGCTCCTGCCCTGGGCGCGGGCCTATCAGATGGCGCAATATGACCCGAATACAGTCATCTTCAGCATGATAAGGCTGCCCGAGCGCGAGGCGCTCTTTCATTGGGTCGGCCCTATCGGGCCTCGCGTCACCTGGGTGTATCGCCTGGCAAAACGCGACGATGTGGTGGGCCATCAGCTGGCTGATCTGGCCCCCTGGCGGATCGCGGTGGTACGCGACTCGGCGCTGGCCATCGAGCTGGCGGAGAAAGGGCTCAATCTGGTGCTGGTTCACGACGAGGACGACAAGTTTCGCATGCTGCTGCACGGCAGGGCCGACGTCGCGCCAGCCATGCAGATGGGGGCCGCCTACCACATAGAGACCTTGGGCCATCACTACTGGGAGTTTGTCCCCATGTTTGAGTTTCAGGAGACCAAGTCGTTCTCTTTTGCCTTCAGCCGCAACACGGATGCCGCCATTATCGAAGGCCTGCAGGCGGCGCTGGAGCAGATGCACCGCGATGGCTCCTTTGACGAGATAAGCCAGGCATGGGGGCGTCGCTTCTGGGTTCAGCCGGCGGGCAAGTGAGCCGCGCTATCTCCCATGCGGGTCTCGACTTCGTGATCACCAGCCGGGTGGCGTCGGTTACTACCTGATCTGCCATCTTTTCTTGGTGCCTTGATGGCCATCTAATGGCTATTATGAGTCCTTTCTTGTGGCTGCCATGCCCTGGATGGCCAGATCTGGAACAGGACCGTTTGCGATGACAATACTCAAGCCGCCGGGGCTCAAGCCCGGCGATACCATCGGCTTTTTCTCCCCCTCCAGTGCGGCCACCGCCTGGGCGCCAAACCGCTTTGCCCGTGCCGGGGCGTTTCTGGAAGGGCAGGGCTTCAGACTCAAGGCGGGCAGCCTCACCGGCCAGCGCGATCACTGGCGCTCCGGCTCCATCGCCGCCCGGGCTGCCGAGCTCAATGCCCTCATTCGCGATCCAGAGGTGCGCTGCATCATGTCGGTGATTGGCGGCAGCAACTCCAACTCCCTGCTGCCCTATCTCGATTTTGATGCGCTCATGTGCGACCCCAAAATCATCATTGGCTACTCCGATGTGACGGCCCTGCTGCTCGGTATTCATGCCCGCACCGGCCTCGTCACCTTCTACGGGCCGGCGCTGGTGGCTTCCTTTGGCGAGCTCTCGCCGCTGGTGGACGAGACCCTGGCGGGCTTTCGCCAGATCTGCCAGGCCGTTGGCGCCGCCGTGCCTCACACAGTGCCGACCCCGACGCAATGGACCGAGGAGCGGCTTGACTGGGAGCAGCAGAGCCGGGCCAAGCAGTGCCGGCCAAACCGGCTGATCTCGGTGGGCACTGGTCGGGTGCGGGGCCGGCTCATTGGCGGCAACCTCAACACCCTGGCGGGGATCTGGGGCTCCCCCTATATGCCGGCCATCGAGCGAGGGGACATTCTGCTGCTGGAAGACAGCCTCAAGTCGGCTGAGACGGTGGAGCGCTCGTTTGCCCACCTCAAGTTGTGCGGGGTGTTTGATCGCATCGGTGCCCTGGTGCTCGGCAAACACGAGCTGTTCGACAGTCAGGGCAGCGGCCGGCGGCCGCTCGACATCCTGCTGGAGGTGGTGGGGGAGCCGACCTTCCCCATTCTGGCGGAGTATGACTGCGCCCACACCCACCCCATGCTGACGCTGCCCCTTGGCATCGAGGCCGAACTGGATCTCGATGCCCAGCGTCTCACCCTGTGCGAGCCCTGGCTCGGCGAGTGATCCCTCTTCGCCTGCCATAGTCGCATCGGCACATAGACAAAGAGGTCGCCTGGGCGACCTCTTTGTCATCTATCCCGTCGCTACGGGGCTCAAGGCAGGGCGTCGGGCCGGAAGCTGGCGCGGATCTGCGGCACCAGGGGTGAGACGTCGAATCCCTTCTCCTCTCCCAGCACGGGATGAAGCAGGGCCTGATCCGGGAGAGGGGTCATGTCACCCGCCAGCAGCTGACGGGTGGCCTGGCCCATCTGATAGAGCTGGCGCACCGGGTCGAACTGGGTCGCCAGATTGAGGGCGTCATCGGCGCGGGCAAAGGCCATCATGGGGATCTGGTAGCTGGCATCGCGGGGTGGCTTGTCACCGTGGATGCCCTTGCCGGCCGACATCAGGAATGGTTGGTGATCGCCAAAAGCCACCACCAGGTAGCGTTTGCCTGAGCGATCCAGGCTGGTCAGCAGGTGCTCCAGCGACGCCATGGCATCCACCACGCCGGTGTAGTAGGTGTTGAGCAGCTGGCGGTCGGCCTCGCTCTGATCCGGGCAGGCCTTGTCGAGCTGCTGGGCCTGGTAGCGATCCCCGTCGAAGGGGCCGTGCCCCTGCATGGTGACCGCGTAGGCGAACAGCGGCTGCTCATCCTGCTCGCTGCGCTTGAGCAGGTGGTCGATCAACGCATCATCCGAGATATAGAGCCCCTTATGCTCGAGCGTGGTGAAACGGTTGTCGAACCAGCGCTCCTCATAGCCAAGGGCCGGGATCGCCTTGGCACGGCCCCAGAACTTCTCCACATAGGGGTGGGCAAACAGGGTCCGGTAGCCACTTTGCTTCGCACTCTGCGCCAGACCCGGCACCTGCTCCGAGAGGTAGTAGTAGGGCACCACCCCTTGCTTGAGCAGTCCCACCGGCAGACCGGTGTTCATCTCGAACTCCGCCAGCACCGTCATACCGCCGGTGGTGGGGGAGTGGATGGTCTTGTGCCACTGCTGCACGCTGGCCGGCAGGCTCAGGGTGGGGGGCGGCGCGCAGATCTTGCCCTGCCAGCCGAGCCAGAGGGATTCATATTGCAGCACGATCACCAGATCGAAGCGGGGCGGCTGGTTCAGGCTGACATGGCTGAGCTGAGGGGTGAACTCGTTGATCTGCAAGGGATAGCGAAACACGCTGCCGCTTTGCAACATCTCGTCCACCAGGTTGAACAGATAGAGGCCGGGCCCCGAGCGGATGATGTCCCTGTGGTAGTTGACCGCCCTGTCCACGTAGCGAATGTTGGGCCCCAGCAGCTTGTTGCCGGTCTGGGTGGCAAACACGCACAGCGCAAAGAAGGCGGCGGTGGCGGCGGCGGTACGCAGCACCCAGCGTGACAGGGCGAAGCGCCAGCACAAGAAGAGGGCGAGTGCACCGCCCAGCAGCGGCAGCACAGGATGCTGCTCCAGCAGGATGCGCAGCAGCGCCACCAGGTTGCCGAGATCGTCCCCCCCGAGCGGTACCCCGTAGATGGCGATCTTCATGAAATTCGCCAAGAGGCCGATGCCGGAGAGGGCGGTAAACACCAGCCCCATATAGAGGTTGAAACCCGCCAGCGCACAGAGGCTCCAGCCCAGCACCATGCTGCCCCAGGCGAGGTAGTAGTGCTCGGGACGAAAGCCTGACCAGAGCAGAAATTCCCCCAGCTTGAACACCACGAAGCCGTGCAGCAGCACGAAGGTGAGGTTGCCGAGCAGCAGGCTGCCGGCGATGCGCCAGCGCAGATTGCGCCTGAGGGTGGGCAGCACCACCTTCAGCACGGCGGCGCTGAGGGCCAGCACCAGCAGCAGGCTGGTGCAGAGATAGGTGAGGTTGAAACCCCGCTCCGGCAGGGTCTGCAGGATCTGGCTGAACTCGCCGCTCTCGGGCCTCTCCTTGAGCAGCAGGCCGATCCGCAGCTGATAGCGGCTGGCCAGGGCGTCGTCGGGGGCACGCAGGGTGCTGTTGAGATCCAGGGTGCAGCGCCCCTTGCGGCACTGTTGGCGCTTGTCCACCGGCTGGCTCAGCTGATCGATGCGCTCGCCCCTGTCGTTGAGCAGCTCCACCCTGACCTTGTCCCCCTCCTGCAGCGGCCCCCGCAGCTGCCACTGGCTGCGTACCACCAGATAGAGACCGCGGCTGTCGCTTTTGTAGAGCAGGGCGTGACGGGTGAGGGTGGCGATGGGGTTGTCCGCCGGCCCCAGCACCAGCGGCTGGGCCCGGCCGAGCCAGCTGGCGGGATTGATCTGCGGCAGCAACAGGGTGAGCAACAGCAGCGCGGCCAGCATGCCCAGCAGCAGGGCGGGGAGACCGGAGACCCTGGCTGGCAAGCGCGCTGAAGTGGGGGCTTTCATATGGGCTCATCCTTTGAGCGAGTGACGGTGATGCATGGCTGCTGCATTTAATTTGACCCGATGGTGATGGGCTTGTTCCTTGTTGTCAATTTAATGACCAAACAATGAAGGTTGCGTGACAGTGGATCCATGCAAACTGTGATCCCGATCCGGGGGGCACACTCATTCTGTGATGAAAGCGTCATCATGACGCTTTGCCGCTGGTCTGCTCCAGCCTTGCTGCTTAGTCTCTCAATATGGATGGAGGTACATGTATGAATCCCAAAGTAGCGGCACGTCAGGCAAGGTTGCTCCGCATGCTGGAGAGCAAGGAGGAGATCCGGATCGGGCGCGAGCAGGACTGTCCCCTCTCGGTGGCCCAGCTGGTGCGTCTCAAGGAGGATCATCCGGCCGTGCTCAAGGTCTATCGTCACGGCCTCACCGCCGAGGTGTTCCACCTCAAGGTGGAGGGACATCACTGGTGCCTGAAGCGGCGCCGGCACGACTCCCTGGTGGCCAACGTGGACGGCAGAACCGCTTTTCTGACCGAGCTGGAGCGCCGCCGGGAGATAGAGGCCCTGCGGGAGTTGCACCCCACCATCCTGGCCAACGTGGTCTGCACCAGCTTTGGCTCGGCCCGGGCCGGGGTGCTGGTCTCCCCCTGGCTGCGGGGCGTGCCGGTGCATGATCTCAACGAGCGCAACCTGGCGCAGATGCTGGCGGTGCAGGCGGAGCTGGCCCACTGGGGCTGGTTCGACTGGGATCCGAGCCCCGGCAACCTGCTGAATGACGGTCAGCAGATCAGCGTGTTCGACTTTGGCTACATGTGGCCCTTCGATCCCCGCCATGAATTCAACTCCAACGGCCTCACCGATCCCGGTTTTCACGTACCGGAACGGCTGGAGACCCGCACCCTCTCTGGCCTGTGGCTAGACGAGCCGGATCCGCTGCCACAGTTTCGCTACTGGCGCGGCCTGTGCGTCAATTGGGCGCAGCGGGAGCTGCAGCACCTGACTCGGGAGGGGGCGAGTGCGCCGGTGCTGGCCCGCTTGCAAGGGCTCTTGGGGGAGTGGCGATCGGCGCTCGCCAGCGAAGAGGCGCTCGCCGCCAACTGGTGGCGCGACATGTATCGCAGCCACCGGCTCGACATTGCCGACGATCTCAGCGGCAAGAGCTGTGGCCCGCTCACCCTGCGCCGGCTCGACTGGCTGGAGCAGGCGGTGACCGAACACTACGCCGAACTGGCGGACAACCTGGGTCCCGACGAGGCGGGGCTGGATCAGGGGGCGCTGCTGCGCCGACTGGAAGGGCTGCGCGAGGAGATCCGGGCCAACCTGCTGCCGGCGCTGACTACGGCGGGCTAGGGAAGCTCATCTCTTATCCAGAAATCACCCTGTATAGAAAGAGGGGCCTGGCGGCCCCTCTGTTGATGCTGGCTAGCTGTCTGCCCCTTAGTCGAGCAGCTCCTGATGGAGGCGGTTGACGATGTGGCCCGCCTCGTCCTCCTTGACCAAAAAGCAGAGGTTGTGGGCGCTGGCGCCGTAACAGATCATGCGAATGTTGTGTTCGCGAATGGCGTCAAAGACCTGACTGCCCACCCCGACCGCCTCGCTCATCCGGTTGCCGATAAGCGCCACCAGCGCCAGCCCTGTCTCCACCTGCACCTTGCACAACTGGCCGAGCTCCGCCAGCACCTTGTCATTGAGGATGGGTTCGCCGTTGCTTTGGCTGCCGGTGTGATCCAGGGTCAGCGACACGCTCACCTCGGAGGTGGTGATGAGATCCACCGAGATGCGGTGGCGGGCCAGGATGCCGAACACCTCGGCCAGGAAACCGTAGGCGTGGAACATGTTGAGGCTGTGCAGGGTCACCAGCACCTGGTTGCGGCGCAGGGCCACGGCGCGAAACAGCGGATTGGTGCGGGTGCTGGCGCGGATCCAGGTGCCGCCGGCGGCCGGATCCTTGGCAGAGCCGACAAACACCGGGATGTCGCGGCGCACCGCCGGCTGCAAGGTGGCCGGGTGCAGCACCTTGGCGCCGAAGGTGGCCATCTCGGCCGCCTCGACGAAGCTGATTTCTGGGATGGGGCGGGCGCGGGTGACCAGGCGCGGATCCGTGGTGTAGATGCCGGGCACGTCGGTCCAGATCTCGATGGAGCCGGCATCGAGCGCCTCAGCCAGGAGGGCTGCGCTGTAGTCGGAGCCGCCGCGGCCCAGGGTGGTGGTGCGGCCATCGCCGTCGGCACCGATAAAGCCCTGGGTGATGATGAGGCTGTCGCCAAGCTGGGGGCCCAGCGTCTGCTGGCAGAGGTCACGGGTGGCGGCCAGATCCACGCTGGCCTTGCCAAAGCGGCTGTCGGTGCGCAGCAGCTGGCGCACATCTTGCCAGCGGGCCTTGACGCCGCGCTGGCGCAGCAGCTCGGTAAAGAGGCGGGTAGACATCAGCTCGCCGCAGGCGATGAGCCTGTCGGCCAGCTCGGCATCGGTACGCAGATGGGCCTGGCGCGCCATGGTGCGGATCTCGTCGAGCTGGTCGTGGATCTGGGCACTCACGTCGCCCGGGTGGCCAAGGTCGGCCAGAATGGCCTGCTGGATCTCGGCCAGTCTGGTCAGCTGCGCCTCTTGGCCCGCCTCGTCCAGATCGCCTTGGGCCAGTGCCACCAGCAGGTTGGTGACGCCGGCGCTGGCGCTCAGCACCACCACCCGGGTGGCCGGGTTGGCCAGCACCACGTCGGCGCAGTTGTTCATGGCTGCCGCGTTGGCGACGCTGGTTCCGCCAAACTTGGCGACATTGATCGGGCTCATTGCTTACTCCTGTCTTAATATGAAAATCCGGTTCCATCGGGCAAAAAGAGAGGAGGAGGCTGAAAATGGCAGGAATGATCGAAACTATCCCGGCCAGAAGCACTCCACCCGCAGAGCCCATCCCGTACCCGCCCCTGACGGGGCGCGGTGGGGGATGACCACTACCGATGACAACCCGGGGGATTCAGCCCCCGCAGCCGACACTGAGGTATCCAGTTGCCTCAGATGTCTCGGCGCTGCTCCCCCTGACCCAAGTTCACCGGACACTGGTGTCCTCCCTCGGGCTGCCTGGGCAGCGCTCCTCTTCTGGCTCCACCAGGGCGGTGGAGTGCATTTAGAAATACCTTGCGTTGGATTGCACTGTCAATCGAGTTTGTGAAAAAGTTCAAAAAGTCAGCCAAGTCAACGCAAAATCAATGGTTTATACGATTGTCTTTGACAAAACCTTGGAGCGACGCTGCCAGTTGTAGAGGCGCTGGCGAGCCACCGGCAGATCTTCCACCTCCAGCGGATCGAAGCCCCGCTCCCGGAACCAGTGAATGGATCGGGTGGTGAGCACGAACAGGCGGCGGATCCCGAGCCGTTTGGCCCGCTCGGCCACCTTGGCCACCAGCTGATCCCCCCGGTTGGAGTTGCGGTAGTCGGGGTGGATGGCGACGCAGGCCATCTCCGCCATCGCCTCTTCCATGAAGCAGTAGAGCGCCGCGCAGCCGATGATGAGGCCGTCGCGCTCTATGATGGTGAACTTGTCTATTTCCATCTCCAACTGCTCGCGGGAGCGGCGCACCAGAATGCCTTCCTCCTCCAGCGGGCGGATGAGATCCAGGATGCCGCCGATGTCCTCTATGGTGGCGGCGCGCGCCTGCTCGGCGCTTTCCCGCACGATCTGGGTGCCGAGGCCGTCACGGCTGAACAGCTCCTGCAGCATGGCGCCATCATCCTGATAGCTGACCAGATGGGAGCGAGGCACGCCGCCGCGGCAGGAGGCGATGGCCGCGCGCAGATAGCGGGCGGTGCCGGACATCTCTTCCCCCGCCTGCTCCAGCTCCACCAGCAGCTCTTCGGCCTGCTCGGGGAAGAGCTCGGAGATGGCTTCGCCGTGACGGTCCATCACCCCCTGGGTGCTGCTGAAACAGATGAGTTTGTCCGCTTTCAAATCCACCGCCACCCGGCGGGCCACCTCTTCCGAGCTCAGGTTGAAGCTCTCGCCGGTGACCGAGCAGCCGATGGGGGAGATGAGCACCAGGCTCTTCTGATCGAGCTGGCGGGTGATCCCCTCCACGTCGATGCGGCGCACCCGGCCGCTGTGGCAAAAATCGATGCCGTCATCCACCCCGAGCGGCTGGGCGGTGACGAAGTTGCCGCTCACCACGCTGATGCGGGCACCCTGCATCGGTGTGTTGGCTAGCCCCATGGAGAGCTGGGCCGTGATGTCGTATTGCAGACCGCCGCACACCTGCTTGATGATGGCGAAACTGGCATCGTCGGTGACCCGGATGCGCTTGTGGTACTGGGCCTCGATGCCGGCGCGGGCCAGCGCCTCGTCGTTTTGCGGGCGGGAGCCGAATACCAGTACCAGGCGAATGCCCAAGGTCTGCAGCAGGGCGATGTCGCTGACGATGTTGGCAAAATTGGGGTGGCAGAGGGCTTCCCCCCCCATCATCAGCACGAAGGTGGCACCTCTGTGCACATTGACGTAGGGAGTTGACTGCCGAAAGGCATAGACCAGGCTGGGTTCGCGTTCACGCACTTGAGGCTTCTTCCATAAAAAAACAGCAATGGGCTCAATATATGAAAATAAATGCACAAATCAAGATTAAATATTGATTCGCCGTGATTTTGTCATCGCGGTGGTCAGGCAGGACGAACGGTGGCGATACCAGGCGGGGCAGGGGCGTCAGCGGTGTGGCGGTGCGCCTCAGGTTGATCCCGGCCCATAAACTGTTATCTTCGATATTCCTTTTCGTCAGCTGTGCGGTTGCACAGGTTTTTATACAAGGACAGGGTGCATGGAACAGATTATTTCGCCGGCAGACGCGCTGCCGGGACGCCGCGAGGCGATGGTGATTGGCCAGCAGCATGCGGTCAATGGTCACCCGACTCAGGGCCCCTGGCCTGAAGGGATGGCGGTGGCCTGGTTTGGCATGGGCTGCTTCTGGGGGGTGGAACGCCTGTTCTGGCAACAGCCAGGGGTCTACTCCACCGCTGCCGGCTATCAGGGGGGGGTGACCCAGAATCCCACCTACAAGGAGGTGTGCAGCGGATTGACCGGTCATGCCGAGACGGTGCAGGTGGTGTTTGATCCTAAGGTGATCGGCTATGGCGATCTGCTCAAGCTGTTCTGGGAGCAGCACGATCCGGCCCAGGGCATGCGCCAGGGCGGGGACATCGGCACCCAGTACCGCTCCGTCATCTTCTTCGGGGATGACACCCAGGAAGCGATTGCCCAGCAGAGTCTGGCCGCCTATCAGCAGGCGATGACGGCGAGCGGTGACGGGCGCACCATCACCACTCGCATTCTGCCGCTGGCGCCCTTCTATTATGCCGAGGATTACCATCAGCAATATCTGGAGAAGAATCCGGACGGGTATTGCGGCCTGGGTGGCATCGGCGTCTGCCTGCCGCCGAGCCTCAACCGCTAGGGCAAGATGACGGGTATCTGTGACTCGTCATTGTTTGTGAAAAGAAAAAGGCCGCCTTTGCGGCCTTTTTATCGGGCTTTGTCAGGAGAGTGAAAAAAATCATAAAAAAATGTGTCATGGAGAGGAACTTATTTGAACCAGGCTTGCCCAACTTGGTAGCCACCATGGACGGCGGCCAAGACCAGACACATTTCTTGCCTCGAAATTCATAAAAGTCATTGAAAAACTTGATGAGTTGAAATGCTAGCAAGCAGGGCTGCCAATGAAGGCGGCCCTTTTCATTTCTACGGTGCGAAAAATGGTGGGAGAGCGGCGACGCGAACGTTCGCCACGGCGCTCAGCTGATGGCGCCGTCAAACAGGTTCTTGATGAGATCGATGAACTCTTCGAGGAAGGCTTTCTGCTCCGGGGTCGGGGCGCGCAGCCAGACGGCGGAGAGCACCTCTTCCAGATCGGCCACCACCGCATCGGCTTCCTGCATGATCACGAAGCGCAACTTGGGATCGAGCTGCGGATTCTGCTCGCAGATGGCCATCAGGTTGCCGGCCACCCGGCTGCTCACCAGATCTTCGATGGTCTGTTCACCACTGCTCTGTTGCTGGGTTTCAAACAGTCCCAGACTCTCCACCAGATACTCAATCAGGGCGATATAGCCTTCGCTTTCTACAACCATGGGGCCTCAATCCTCAACAATACGGAAAAACTGTGCGTATTTTAGTGGCTGGACCTAGCTTGGCAAGCGACAGTGCAGGCGATAACGGATAAAACCGACCCCGCCGCGCTCCACGCTCTCCAATCCGGTCAGCTCAAAGCCATACCGTAAAAATAGCCCATAGCTGAAGGCGCTGGCCTCTGTCGTCAGCTGTTTGAGTCCGAGTCGTTGCGCCTCGGCGAGGGCCGCGGCCAGCAGCAGGCCGCCATAGCCCAGGCGCGGGTGATCGGCGCTCACATAGAGCAGGCTGAGGTGGCCATCCTGGCTCAGGGTCACGAAACCGAGCGGCTCGCCGCTTTGCTCCAGTACCCAGCCGTGGTGCTCGCGCAGCTGGCCGACAAAGCCGGGATGACGGGCGCCGAGGGCCCACTGCTCCACCTGCTCCGGGCTGTAGTGCTGCGGGCCTATCCTTCGCACCGACTGCTCGAACAGGGTGCAAAGGGCGGGGATGTGCTGCTCGTTCAGCTGGACGAGCCTGGGCTCTGCCGCCATGGCGGGGCTCATCGCTGGGGTGCCTGCGGGCGCTTGGCCTTGGGCAGACCGGCCACCACCCGCTCGTAGGAGTGATGCACCCAGCCCTGCCAGAGATCGTCGGCCAGGTCATCGCTGAAGGTGACCGTGTTCCAGTGTTGCTTGTTCATGTGCCAGCCCGGTTTGACCTCAGGGTGAAGTTCGCGCAGCAGCAGGGCCAGCTCTGGTTCGCACTTGAGGTTCAGCCGCAGCGGCTCGGCCTGCCAGTCCAGCAGGGCAAACATCTTGCCGGCGATGCGATAGACCAGGATTTCAGGGCCGAAGGGGGTATCCTCCTGGGCGCCCGGCAGGGTCAGCAGAAAGGATCTCAAACGGGTCAACTCCATGGTCATGCTCCTCGCCGCTTGCGGTGCAAACGTATTAGTCGGGTGAAAAAATCTGCTAAGATGCGCGCCTACTATACCCCAATGCCGTTGATGAGGGAGTCGCAAGATGCTGTATCACAAGACCTTCGAGCTGGGTCCCGAGCGGGATTGGGTAGTATTCGTGCACGGGGCGGGCGGCAGCTCCTCCATCTGGTTCAAGCAGCTGCGCGCCTATCGCGAGCACTTCAACGTGCTGCTGCTGGACTTGCGCGGCCACGGCCAGTCCCACAAGCTGCAGCAGGTGATCAAGGGTCACTACAGCTTTCGGGCGGTGACCGAGGATATTCTGCAACTGCTCGATCACCTCAACATTCGCCGCGCCCACTTCGTCGGCATCTCCCTTGGCACCATCCTCATTCGCCATCTGGCGGAGCTCTGCCCCGAGCGGGTCAAGAGCATGGTGCTGGGCGGCGCCATCCTGCGACTCGACATCCGTTCGCGGGTGCTGGTGCAGCTTGGTCGTCTCGGTCAGCACATCCTGCCCTACATGTGGCTCTACCGGCTGTTTGCCTTCATCATCATGCCGCGCCAGCACCATCAGGAGTCACGCAACCTGTTCGTGCGCGAGGCGCGCAAGCTATGCCAGAAAGAGTTCAAGCGCTGGTTTCGCCTCGCCACCGAGGTGAACCCCCTGATGCGCTACTTCAAGGAGCGGGCCCTGCCCATTCCCACCCTCTATGTGATGGGGGAGGAGGATCACATGTTCCTGGCGCCGGTGCGCGAGCAGGTGGCGCGCGACCCCTACAGCCGGCTCGAGATCATCGACGGCTGCGGCCACGTCTGCAACGTGGAGCGGCCCGAGCACTTCAACCGCCAGTCGCTGGCCTTTCTCACCGCCCAGCCCGTCTGAGCCGGCGCCAACCGCCTGCTTGAGGCGACCCTGGTGGCTTGAGCCAGCGCGCTGAAGGGGAGGCCATGTTAGGTAACGCTGCCGCCCGACTCAAAAAGCCCCCCGTTGACACAGGATGAGCGCCATCCCCCGTCAGCCAAAGTAGTGGGCGATATCGAGGTAGCGCTGGCGGATATGCTCGATCAGCAGTCGGATCTTGCGCGGCGGCTGGCGGGTGAAGGGGTAGACGGCGTAGATCCCGAGCTTCTTGCCTACCTGATCGGGGAAGAGATCCACCAGCTCGCCATTCATCAGATCGTGATAGACCAGGCAGCGCGGCACATAGACGATGCCGCGCCCCCCCAGCGCCGCCTTGCGCAGGGCCCCCGCGTTGTCGGTGCAAAAACTGCCCGACACCGACAGCAGATAGTTGCCCTCTTCCCCCTTGAAGGCCCACTCCGAGGCCCCCGTGCTCTGATAGGCGTAGCGCAGGCAGTTGTGGGTGAGCAAGTCCGACGGCTCGCGCGGCGCCCCGAAGAGGCGCACGTAGGCGGGCGCGGCGCAGATCACCCACTGGGAGTCGAGGATGTGGCGGGCAATCAGGCTCGAATCATCCAGATAGCCGGTGCGAATGACCAGATCGAACCCCTCTTCCACCAGATTGACGAAGCGGTTGTCCAGCGACATCTCCACCGTGAGCCCCGGGTGCTGCTGGCAAAAATCGGCCACCGCATCGGCCAGCAGCAGCTCGCCGGAGATGGTGGGCACCGACATCCGCACATGACCGCTCACCTTTTCACCAAATCCCGCCACGGCGTCGAAGGCGTCCAGTGCGGCGGCCTTCACATTTTTGGCACCCTGATAGAGCTCCTTGCCCGCCTCGCTCAAGGTGAGCCGGCGGGTGGTGCGATAGAGCAGCTGCACCCCGAGCTCTTCCTCCAAACGCCCGATCCGCTTGCTAACCACTGAATTTGTCAGGGAATTTTGCTCGGCCACCTTGCTGAAGGAGCCGGCCTCCACCACCTGGGCGAAGAGAATGAGGTCGTCGGTACTGGCCATATTTATCGATTTTTGGAACGAATGTTGTTCATTATTTCCATATATCGCGAAAAAAGAACAGGGTAAGGTCACGTCCGCTTAACAAAACAACAACAAGGTGCGCCTCTGCACCGCTCGGACAAGGACGCAATGATGACAGACACCCTGTTGGCCCTGGTGGCCTTCTCGCCGATCGTGGTGGCCGCCGTGCTGCTGGTCGGCCTTAATTGGCCCGCCAAGCGCGCCATGCCCATCGCCTTTATCCTGACCGTATTCATCGCCCTCTGGGGCTGGCAGATGAGCCCGACCCGGGTGCTCGCCTCCAGCCTGCAGGGGCTCATCATCACGGTGACCGTGCTCTGGATAGTGTTCGGCGCCATCCTGATGCTCAACACCCTCAAGCACACCGGCGCCATCAGCGCCATTCGCGGTGGCTTTACCAACATCTCGCCGGATCGGCGCATCCAGGCCATCATCATCGCCTGGTGCTTCGGCGCCTTTATCGAGGGGGCCTCGGGGTTTGGCACCCCGGCCGCCATCGCCGCCCCCCTGCTGGTGGCCATCGGCTTTCCGGCGCTGGCCGCCGTGCTGCTCGGCATGATGATCCAGTCCACCCCGGTGTCGTTCGGTGCGGTGGGCACCCCCATCCTGGTGGGCATCAACAAGGGGTTGGATAACCAGGCCATCGGCCACACCCTGAGCGCCGGCGGCAGCAGTTGGGACATCTACCTGCAGCAGGTGACCACCAACGTGGCCCTCATTCACGCCACCGTCGGTACCCTGATGCCGGTGTTGATGGTGATGATGCTGACCCGCTTCTTCGGCCGCAACCGCAGCTGGACCGAGGGGCTCTCCATCCTGCCGTTTGCGATTTTCGCGGGGCTCGCCTTCACCGTGCCCTATGCCCTCACCGGCATGCTGCTCGGCCCCGAGTTCCCGTCCCTCATCGGCGGCCTGGTGGGACTGGCCCTGGTGGTAACGGCGGCGCGACGCGGTTTCCTGGTGCCCAAGAACTCCTGGGATTTCGCTCCGGAGAAAGAGTGGCCCGCCGAGTGGCTGGGATCCCTCAAGCTCGATCTCAAAGAGGCCGCCGGCCGCCCCATGTCCTTGCTGCTGGCCTGGCTCCCCTATGTGGCGCTGGCCCTCCTGCTGGTGGCCAGCCGGGTGAGCCCGGAATTCAAGGCCAGCCTCCTGTCGGTGAGCCTCGTCTTTACAGACCTCTTGGGGGAGAAGGGGGTCAGCGCGTCGATTGAGCCGCTCTACCTGCCGGGGGGTCTGCTGGTGTTCTGCGCCCTGCTCGCCACCCTCATTCAGGCCCGCGCCCTGGCGCCTCTCGGCCGCGCCGTGAGCGAGTCGAGCCGCACCCTGATTGGCGCCGGCTTCGTGCTGATTTTCACCGTGCCCATGGTGCGCATCTTCATTAACTCCGGCGTCAACGGGGCGGATCTCGCCAGCATGCCGGTGACCACCGCGAACTTTGCTGCGGGGCTGGTCGGGGAGTTCTTCCCGGCCCTGAGTGCCACTATAGGCGCGCTGGGGGCTTTTATCGCCGGCTCCAACACGGTGTCGAACATGATGTTCAGCCAGTTCCAGTTCGAGGTGGCGCAGACCCTGGGGGTCTCCACCGCCGCCATGCTGGCCCTGCAGGCCGTGGGCGCGGCGGCTGGCAACATGATTGCCATCCACAACGTGGTGGCGGCCTCGGCCACCGTGGGTCTCTTGGGTCGCGAGGGGGCGACGCTGCGCAAGACGGCGCTGCCGACCCTCTACTACCTGCTGGTCACCGGCCTTATCGGGCTGGCGCTCATGTACAGCTTCCACGTCTCGGACGCACTGCTGCAGTTGAAGTAAAGGAGAGCAAGTGATGAAGGTAATGCGGGTCTATCCGGCCAAGCCGGCCGATGTCTATCTCTACGCCACCTGTCTGGTGGATCTGTTCGACCCGGTGGCGGGGCTCGATGCCATCGCCCTGCTCGAGCGGGAAGGGATAAGGGTGCACTTTGTCGAGAAACAGACCTGCTGCGGCCAGCCGGCCTACACCTCGGGTCACGAGGAGGAGGCGCGCCAGGTGGCGCAAAGCCAGATGGCGCTCTTCCCCGAGCCCTGGCCGGTGGTGGTGCTGTCTGGCTCCTGCGGCGGTATGATGCACCATCACTATGCTCGCCTCTTCCCGGACAGCTCCGAGGTGGCGGCGTTTTGCGAGCGGGTGTTCGAGCTCACCGAGTTTCTGGCCCGGGTCTGCCGGGTGCGCTGGCACGGGGTGGGGAGGGCGAGCATCGTCATGCACACCTCCTGCTCGGCCCGGCGCGAGATGCAGGTGCACACCACGGCCCGCAGCCTGCTGGGGCAGCTCGAGGGCGTCACCTTGCATGAACAGGCCTACGAGAGCGAGTGCTGCGGCTTTGGCGGCACCTTCTCGGTGCGCCATCCCCACATCAGCCAGGCCATGGTGGAGGACAAGACCCGCCACCTGCTGGCCACCGGCGCCAATACCCTGGTGAGTGCCGACTGGGGGTGCCTCTTGAACATCAAGGGATCCCTGGCCTATCAGGGCAAGCGGCTTCCCGCCACCCATCTGGCCAGCTTCCTGCTCGCCCATAGCGAGCCGGTGGATCAAGGTTTACAAGCGCAAAAACAGGGGGCCCATCATGAGTGAGCACGCCAAGTATTCGCCGCGCCGCTTCCATCCTCAGGCAGAGGCGGCCCTGGCCGACCCCGTGCTGCGCCAGAACTTTCGCGGCGCCATGGATTACCTGCGCGGCAAGCGCCGCGACGCCTTCGCCAACCCGCAGGAAGAAGCGGCGGTGCGCGATGCGGCCGAGCAGATCCGCCAGCGCTGCCTCTCGCGTCTGCCGGAACTGTTGGAGCAACTCGAAGCCAACTGCGAGCGCAACGGCATCCGGGTGCACTGGGCCCAGACGCCGGATGAGGCCAACGCCATCATCCTCGGCATCGCCCAGCAGCACGGGGTGAGCAGCATCGTCAAGGGCAAGTCCATGGTGAGCGAGGAGGTGGGTTTCAATCACGAGATGGCGCGCCACGGCATCCGCTGCCTTGAGAGCGATATGGGGGAGTTTATCGTCCAGCTCGACGGCGATACCCCGTCCCACATCATCATGCCCGCCATTCACAAGAACAAGCAGGAGGTGAGCGACACCTTCGCAAGCAACCTGGAAGGCTTCACCCCCACCACGGACGTGGACGAACTGATCCAGACCGGACGGCGGGCCCTGCGCGAAGAGTTTCGCCGCGCCGGCATGGGGCTTTCCGGCGTCAACTTCGCGGTGGCCGAGACCGGCAGCCTTTGTCTGGTGGAGAACGAGGGCAACGGGCGCATGTGCACGACTGTGCCCAAGGTCCACGTGGCCATCACCGGCATCGAGAAGGTGGTGGAGTTCTTATCCGATGTGCCGCCGCTTTACAGCGCCCTGACCCGCTCGGCCACCGGCCAGGCCATCACCACCTATTTCAACGTCATCAGCGGCCCGCGCCGGGCAGGGGAGCTGGACGGCCCGGACGAGGTGCACCTGGTGCTGCTCGACAACGGCCGCAGCCAGGCCTATCGGGACGAAGAGCTGCGCAAGACCCTGCAGTGCATCCGCTGCGGCGCCTGCATGAACCACTGCCCGGTCTACACCCGCATCGGCGGTCACGCCTACGGCACCATCTACCCGGGTCCCATCGGCAAGATAGTCTCCCCCCACCTGCTGGGGCTGGAAAGCACGAGCGATCTGGTGACGGCCTCGAGCCTGTGCGGTGCCTGCGGCGAGGTGTGCCCGGTGCGCATCCCCATTCCCGACCTGTTGCAGCGCCTGCGCCGGGAGGCCAAGCACGACGCCCAGCCCGGTCACGAACCGCTGGCGGGGCAGGGGGCGGCCAGGAGCCGGCTCGAGACGCTTGCCATGCAGGGCTTTGCCTTTGCCGCCACCCACCCGCGCCTCTATCACGCCGCGACCGGTGTGGCCGGTCGCCTGCGTGGGCTGATGCCAAAGCATCTTGGCCCCTGGACCCAGTGCCGCGAAGCCCCCAAACCCGCCCCCCAGAGCCTGCACGCCCTGCTGCGCCAGAAGAAAAAGGAGTCCTGAGATGTCGAGCAAAGAGGCTATCTTGAACCGCCTGCGCGGCGGCGCCACCCCCATTGCCCACGCCCCCCATGGCTGGCAGCCCTGGCGCGGGGAAGATGACAACGCGCGGCGTGAGCGCTTTCTTGGCATGATCACCGCCAGCCACGCCGAGATCCTCACCGTCAAGGAGGCGACCCTGGCCCAGGATCTGGCCGCCTGGCTGGATGAAGAGGGAGTGACGCATCTGGCCTGTGGCCAGGGCGGCCGCTGGCAGGCGGCGGTCGCGGCCGCCAACGCCGGGCGCTCTGTGCTGACCCCGGCGGGGGAGTTCGCCGGCTGGAAAGACGAGCTGTTTGACGTCTGTCAGGCGGGCATCACCCACTGCGCGGGGGCCATCGCCGATACCGGGACGCTGGTGTTGCTGCCGGATAGCGGTGAGCCGCGCACCCTATCCCTGGTGCCACCCTGCCATATCGCCCTGCTGGCGGCCTCCACCATCGCCGACAACCTGGCGGGGCTGGTGGAGGCCGGGCGCTGGCAGCAGGCCATGCCCACCAATCTGTTGCTGGTCTCCGGCCCCTCCAAGACCGCCGACATCCAGCAGACCCTGGCCTACGGCGCCCACGGCCCGAGCCGCCTGCTGGTAGTGCTGGTGGAGGATTGCTGATGCCTTGGAACCAGTTTGATGCCGCCGTGCTCTCGCGTATTCCGCCGGAGCGGCTGGTGAGTGACCCGGACTTGCGCCTCGCCCACGGCACGGACGCCAGCTTCTACCGGCTGGTGCCCGAGCGCATCGTGCGCCTCGACTCCCTCGATGAAGTGCGCTTCGTGCTAGAGGTGTGCCGCGAATTGCACCTGCCATGCACCTTTCGCGCCGCCGGCACCAGCCTCTCGGGCCAGGCCCTGAGCGATTCTGTGCTCATCACCCTGACCGACAGCTGGCGCGGCCACCGCATTCTGGACGAGGGCGCTCGCATCGCCCTGCAACCCGGGGTGATCGGCGCCGATGCCAACCGCTATCTGGCGCCTCTGGGGCGCAAGATTGGGCCGGATCCCGCCTCCATCAACGCCTGCAAGCTCGGCGGCATCGCCGCCAACAACGCGAGCGGCATGTGCTGCGGCACCGCCCACAACAGCTATCACACCCTGCACGCCATGACCTTGCTGCTGGCCGATGGCACCGTGCTGGAGAGCGGCGATCCGCAGAGCCGCGCCGCCTTGGCGACCAGGCGCCCGGAGCTGCTCTCGGGGCTCGCCGCCCTGCGTGCCGAGGTGCTGGCCAATACCGAGCTTGCCGCCAAAATTCGCCACAAGTACCGGCTCAAGAACACCACCGGCTACGCCATCAACGCCCTGCTCGACCATGAGGATCCCATCGATATCCTCACCCACCTGATGATTGGCTCGGAGGGGACCCTCGGCTTTATCGCCGAGGTGGTGCTCGACACCGTGCCCGAATACCCCCACAAGGCCTCGGCCCTGCTGGTGTTCCGGGACGCCGAGCAGGCGTGTCTGGCCACCTCGCGCCTTAAAGCTGCCCCGGTGGCGGCGGTGGAGCTGATGGATGGGCGCTCCCTTCGCTCGGTGGCGGGCAAGCCCGGCCTGCCGGACTTTATCAAGACGCTGGATCTGGCTGCCTGCGCCCTGCTTGTCGAGGTGCATGGGGAATCGAAAGAGGAGCTGGTGGATCGCTGCGAGCAGGTGACGGCCATGGCGGCCGAGTTCGCCCAGGTTGCCTCTGTGCCTTTTACTACCGACAGCGCGGGCCTGTGGGCCATTCGCAAGGGGCTCTTCCCGGCGGTGGGGGCGGTGCGCACCACAGGCACCACCGTCATCATCGAGGATGTTGCCTTTCCCATCGAACGTCTGGCGGAGGGGGTGGCGGGGTTGCAAGCCCTGTTCGATCGCTTCGAATACGGTGAGGCCATCATCTTCGGCCACGCGCTGGAGGGGAACCTGCACTTCGTCTTTACCCAGGGGTTCGAGGATCCGGCGCAGGTGGCCCGCTATGGCGCCTTTATGGATGCGGTAGCGGAGCTCGTCGCGGTGCGCTTTGGCGGGTCGCTCAAGGCCGAGCACGGCACCGGCCGCAACATGGCCCCCTATGTGGAGCTGGAATGGGGGCCGGAGGGGATGGCGCTGATGCGCCGCATCAAGGCGCTGCTCGACCCCGATGGCCTGCTCAATCCCGGCGTCATCATCAACGACGACCCCAAGGCCCATCTGGCCCACCTCAAGCCCATGCCGGCGAGCGATGCCATCGTCGATCCCTGCATCGAGTGCGGTTTTTGCGAGGCGGTCTGCCCCTCGCGCACCCTGTCGCTGTCGCCACGCCAGCGCATCGTGCTCTATCGCGAACTGGCCCGCCGCAATCGTGCCGATGAGCCCTCCAACCAGCTGGCCCGGCTGTTTGACTATCAGGGTATCGACACCTGCGCAGCGACCGGGCTCTGCGCCGATCGCTGCCCGGTGGGCATCAACACCGGCAGCCTGATCAAGAAGTTGCGCACTGACAAATACCAGCGCTTCGTGCCCATCGCCCGCTGGAGCGCCGATCACTTCGCTGGCGTTACCCGTACGGCCCGCGGTGCGTTGGGCCTAAAAGCCATTGCGGGCAAGGTGCTGGGAGACAAGGCGCTGGCTGGGCTGGTGAACGGGGTTCGCCATCTGAGCGGCCAGCGCACCCCCGCCTGGCTGCCGACCCTGCCGGGGCCGAGCCGCTACCTGTGGCCGCAAGGGGAGGGGAGCCATGGCGGATCCAATGAGGGCATTGGAGAGGATCGCGCTGTGGTCTATTTGCCGTCCTGCGCGAGCCGGGTGTTCGGCCAGCAGGAGGAGGCCCCGTCACTGCCACAGGTAGTGCAATCCCTGCTCAAGAAGGCGGGCTGCCGGGTCATAGTGCCGGTGAGAGTTGAGGGGCTCTGCTGCGGCATGCCTTATGACAGCAAGGGGATGGTCGAGGTAGCGGAAGCCAAGCGCAGTGAGCTGTCCGAGGCCCTGTGGCAGGCAAGCGAGCAGGGCCGCTGGCCCGTGCTGCTCGACACCAGCCCCTGCGTGCAACGGCTGCTCTCGGGGTCGCTCGGCAAGGGCCTTCAGGTGTTCGAGCCATCCGCCTTTGTGCTGGAGCACCTGCTGCCCCACCTTGAGCTGACCCCCATCGATGAGACAGTGATGCTCCATATCACCTGCAGCAGCCGGCGCATGGGGTTGGGGGATAAGATGCTGGCGCTGGCCCGCGCCTGTGCCCGCGAGGTGATAATCCCTGAGCATATCCAGTGCTGCGGCTTTGCCGGTGACAAGGGGTTGATGACCCCGGAGCTCAACGCCGCGGCCCTCGCCAGCCTGTCCACCCTGGTCCCCGCCGATTGCCGTCAGGGTTTCAGCAACAGCCGCACCTGCGAAATGGGGCTGAGCCAGCACGCCGGCATTCCCTATCACAGCATCCTCTATCTGGTTGATCAGGCGGCGAGATAGGAAAACAACAACGGCAGGATAAATATCCTGCCGTTGTTGGATACGCCAAACGCCTGGGGCGTTGTCCCCAGAAGTGGCTGCGCGCCATTGTCAGAGCCTGCATAGATAAAACGGATTATCCCATCCCTGCCGAATTGTGTACGTCAAACCACTGCCGGTGAACAGTTACCGCGGGTGTTGGTGCAGCTGGGCCAACTAGGCCAGCATTTCCTGCCCTATATGTAGCTCTATTGGCTGTTTGCCTTCATCATCATGCCGAGCCTGCACCATCAGGAGTCGCGCAACCTCTTTGTGCGCGAGGCCTGCAAGCTCTGCCAGAAAGAGTTCAAACTCTGGTTCAGTCTTGCCACCGAGGTCAACCCACTGATGCGCTACTTCCGCGCACGCTCCCTGCCCATTCCCACCCTTTATGTGATGGGGGAGGAGGATCATATGTTTCTGGCGCCGGTGCGTGAACAGGTGGCCCGTGATGCCAGCTCCTCGCTGGCGGTGATCGAACAGTGCGGCCATGTCTGCAATGTGGGGCAGCCGGAGCAGTTTAATTTCCGTACGCTGGCATTTATTCAATCATTGGGGGGAGGGAGGAAATAATCCTTTGCCTCAATCCCGACTCAAACAAAGTGGGGAATATATCTGGGTCAGCGCATCTCCAGTTTGTTCTGCGATACCACAGGAATAGCCGTACCAGTGAGATGGGCTAAGCCAGCACGCTGGCGTTCTCTATCTCTTAATGTTTTCATAGTGTTCAATTACTTTTACAATAGGGTCCAGAAGCACTTTTAATCCAGTGAAATCAATGCTTTTCTTTTTTTCCTTTACAATGTGAGTGGCAAAAGCATCCTTGCTAAGGTCATTTTTTGCATCTCTTTTTTCAACAGTGTTAAAGAATTTTCCATTTGAGTGTTTCATCAGCCTTGTTTTGTCATCGAAGAAGTACTCTATATCCGTTGCCTCACCAGAAGTTCCTAAAGGTGTAAATATTACATATAGATTGCCCATAACATGTATAAATTCTGATTTCCGTATGTCTTTTTTCTTATCCAAATGTGAAGGTATTAATGTTATAATTTTTTGAAATTTATTCCCCTGCAATAAACTGACTATATTATCTGGTCCAGTATCATTATCTAAAAAAATAATCACAGGTTTTTTTGGTTTTAAATTATTATACGGAGCCATATTTTTATGGAAGTTTTCAATGAATCCTTTTAGATAGTCGGTGCCACCGAAAAGCTCCAATAAAAATCTAGTTCTTTTAGTATATTCGACAAAACGTATCAATAATTCATATTTACCATCAGTTCTTATAGCTAAAGATGGATAATGTACCATGAGTTCACTTATAGCTGACTTTAAATAAATGTTGTCAGTTTTACCCTCACATAGAATGGTTGGTTTCTCATTGCCGTAAAATAATCTATAGTATAGGAATTGGCTGAATGTTTTTTCTCTTCCGGAAAGTAAAGTGCTTGTGCTTTTACCTATGGCCTTCAAACTATATTCTGGTGATAACGGTGCTTTTTGTCTTAAACGATTATAATGGTCTACGTGGTCAATGAAATTTAGTTGACCCTCTAATACATCTAGATTACCTATAACGGATACACCATCTTCAATGGAAGTGAATGTGCCAGTTTTAAATAGAGTGTTGCATTTAGCTCTTGCTAACCGCCAATATTCATTTTTTGTATTAGGTTTTTTGTTAACGACAAGTCCTGTTACATCTTGTCGAGAATTCTTATATTGGATCCTGGTTTTACCATTATTAACAGAAAATCCAGAGCGCTTTATTTCATACAATAGCTCTTTGCCTAAAATGTAGCCATTCTCATCTTGCTCTGCTATTTTTTTGGGGAATTCAGATTTTCTAGTGGAAAAAGTTATATCATCGGCATATCTTGTGTAAGTGCATTTATATTTTTTTGCTAAAGAAGCTAAATTAATATCTAAACTGTGGCATATTAGGTTTGATATAACAGGTGAACAAGGGCTTCCTTGGGGAAGCTTATTATCATGGCAAGCTATTTGTGCTATTACTGTTGCAATATGCTGGTCCAGTTTGAAATCATTGTTTTTTATAAAGAAGCCTCGAACTCTACCAAAATTAAAGCTATCAAAAAAGTTCTCTATATCAATGTTTAGAATGTTTTTCTTTCCTATGTGCATCATTGCATTGGTAATAATAGAGCGATTTCTTGAAAAACCATGTGATAAAGAAGGTTGTTTAGATTTTGATGAGGGAATTTTAATTTTCAAAAATTCTGCTGCGTAGTCAATATCACCATTCTCTCTGACTTTTGGTACGGCTAGTTGTGATGTTGGGAATTTTATTTTATTAATTTCGTCGATGCAATCTAAAAGCAATATAGACAAACTTCTTTGTAGGCTTTTCAGTTCATTGGATGGGGCATTAATTACTCGTTTACCGCCAGATCTTTTACTTATGGTAAATTGATGATATTGGTTTTCAGGCCTTGTAATGTATAATGTCCTAGTTAAAAACGCAGCATTTACGCCTAGCAGTTTAGCTAGTTCTGGCTTGGTAGATATGGACTTCAATAGGTTTAATTTCGACATATATACATCCGTATATAATGAGGCTTATGGGCACTCTTACGCACTACACATCTCGGTGTGCACATCGACACACTACATATGGCAATCCAAATGGACAATTTTTTCACTGCTCGCGAAGCGCGAGCGAATAGTCTGCCCATAAGCCGATACTTAGGATAAATTAATAAAAAAAAGAGTTCAACAATAAAGATTGTGACTGTCATAACAGTATCTTCAACCTTGAGTGCTCTAAAAGACGGGAAAGCTCGTAGCCTCAGGTGATTTTCTTGTTATACAGAATAGGGTTTACTATCCGCGATAGTAAAAATCATGAATAGGCAAATTACACTCAATACCCCGTCATCTCCAGATAGCCGACGCCCTTGGCATCTCCCGAGACGGATACTGCCCCCTCCCAGTAGTCAAAGCGTCCCGTCATGGCCTGATTGGCTTGGCGGGCACGGATCGTCAGGTTCAACTCGGCGGCCTCCAGCCGCCACTCGATGGGGTAGGCTTGCCCCTTGGGGCCGCGCCAGGTTTTGCCGGGGGTGAGGCGGATCTGCGCAGGGTTCAGCACCCGGCTGCTGCCGTCTCGCTCGATCAGGATGCCGTAGCGGTTCTCGGGCTCAGTGCGTCCTGCCTTGGTGCGCAGGCGAAACAGCATCAGCTCGCGGCCATCTTCAAATTGCAGCGAAAACCAGTCCCAGCCCGATTGCCACTCGGCCAATACCGAGCTGCTCCACTCGTGATCGAACCAGCCCTCACCGCTGACGTTACGGGTCTCGCCATCCAGAGTCAGTGTGCCGCTGATGGTCAGGCGCGGGTAGGAGTAGTAGAAGGAGGCGTTGCCCGGGCTCTTCTCGCTGTAACCCTGTTTGCCCTGCAGCACCGCCGGCTTGGCGGCGCTTACTTTCAAATCAAGATCCCCCGCCTTGCTCTGCACCTTGAGGGTGGCGGGAAAGAGCGATTCCCCTTGAGAAGCCAGCACCCAGTCTTTCAGCCAATACTGACCGCCGCTGGCACCGGCGAGCCCGGGCCCCTGCCGGCTGGTGCGCTCGTCCTGCAGATGGCTGCCTTTACTCACATCCGTGATGGCGAACTGGGCCAGCCAGAGCTGGGGGGTGAGCCAGGGGTTCTCCGATTTGATCTCCTGTTCAATGCCTTGGCGAAACAGGGTCCACTGCATGCCGTAGCCGCGCCTCTGTTCGTCTTTCAGGTTGCCGGTGAGATACCACCACTCGGAGCGGTAGTCGGGGTGGGCAGCGTGATCCGTGGGCAGACGGATGGACTGGCCCGGCAGGGCCTTTTTGAAGTGATCGCTGCCGCCACCCAGGATGGCGCCCAGATCGCTGGCCTGCGCGTTGCCGCTTATGGCAACAAACGGGATCAAGAGGGCTGCAAGCCACAGGGTCCGTAAAGAGGACAAGATTTCCCTCACCCTGGCCCTCTCCCGAAGGGGGAGGGGATGGTTCGCGGCAGCTCTGTGCGCTTCTCTGCGCTGAATCAAGTGCGGTGACAGGGATGTGGTCAATGGGAACGTCAAGCCATGGCTGAGCCAGTGCGCAAACCAATATTTCATACCACTCTCCTTGCGGCGTACCAGGAAGCGAGCGCGCCACAGACGGGGGCGAGCAGAAGCGCCGTGACGGCGTGCAGGGGGGCGGCCTCGAAGGCCAGCCGCCAGCCGAAGGCGCGGGGGTTGACCACCTCAATCAGCACCCAGGCAAGGCCATAGCCCACCGGCAGTGCCAACAGCGCGGTGAGCAGCCCGAGGCCCGCTCCCTGCCACACCAGCAACCGGCGGCAGTGGCGGGGGCTCAGGCCAAGGCTTTGCAGGGTCTGCAACTCGCCGCGCCGAGCCAGCCCCAGCACCATGAAGGCCGAGCCGATGCCGACGAAGGCGATCCCCAGAATGAGCAACTTCAATAGCTCGGTCACCACAAAGGTCTGGTCGAACACCCTGAGGGCGGCGGCGTGGATGGCGGGGGCGGGCAACAGGTTCACCCGCTCGCCAAACTGCGCCCGCAGGCGGTCGGCGAGGCGATCAACGTGCGGGCTGAAGAGGGCCAGGGATTGCACCTTGCCCCCTTCGAAGGCGTGCAGTATCTGCCCCTTGTCGCTGCCGTAATCCTGATAGACGCCGGTGACGGTGAAGGTGCGTGGCCCCTGCTCGCCGCTTACCTCGAGGCTTTGGCCCACCCTGACCCCGAGGCGCACCGTCAGCGGTTCGCTCGCCAGCACCTCGTCGGGGGTGGCGGGCCAGCGTCCGGCCAGCAGCGGATAGGCGGCTTTGAGCTCGGGGATAAAGTCCATCTGCGCCCACTCGATGGGCTGCCCCTGCCAGCGGGCCGGGTGCACCGAGCGGCGCGAGACGGCGCGCACGTCCGGCGCGGTGAGTATGGTGTTGAGGGTCTGCTCGCTCAGGGCGCCCTTGTTGCCGGCCACCCCCTTGGGAGCGGTGACGTAGAGATCGGCGGCCAGGCGCTGGCCGAGCCAGATCTCCACGCTCGAGCGAAAGCTCGACACCATGACCCCGATGCCGATGGCCGCCGCGATGGCCAGTTGCAGCGCCATCACCGCGATGGCGGTGCGATCCAGGTGATAGAGGGTTTCGGCTACCCCGAGCCGGGCGCTGAGGGAGCCGCGCTCGCGTCGGCGCAGCCGGCCCAGCACGGCGCGCAGCACATCGGGCAGGGCGAGCGCCATGGCCAGCAGCCAGCCGCCGGCCACGAAGAGGGCGCCGGTGAGGCCGGTTTCTGGCCGCCACAGACAGAGCGCGCAGAGCAGCAGGATGACGATGGCGAGCCCTCGACGTTGCCAGGGGTGAGCCGGCGGGCGGCTGTTGCCCTCTCGCAGCTCAAGGGGGGATTGGCGCAGCAGCTGCCACCAGCCGGGCAGGTTGGCAGCCAGCGTCCCCAGCAGGCCGATCACCAGCGCCTTGCCAAGGCTGGCGGGGGAGAGGCGCAGCAGGTCGATGGGGTTGGGGCCATAGAGATCCGCCAGCGCCTGGGTGAGCTGCCCCATCAGGGCCAGTGCCAACAGGCTGCCGAGCAGCAGCCCGAGCAGAGTGCCGATGCTGGCGAGGATCAGGATCTCCAGGGTCAGCCAGCGCAGCAGCCGGCGCGGCGGCATGCCGAGGATGATGAGCTGGGCCAGCTGGGGGCGGCGCACGCTCTGCACGAAGCGCTGGGCGTTGAACACCAAAAACAATCCCACCGCCATGGCGAGCAGGGAGAGCGCCGTGAGGTTCAGCGCCAGCGCATCGCCGAGCTGGCTGGCATCGAGCGCCGGGCTGATGGGCTCAAGCCAGAGGGGCTGATGGGGGGCATAGGATTGCAGGGCCGCCTGCAAGGCTGTGGCCTCTTGCTCGCTGAGCTTGAAGACGATGCGATCGAGCCGCCCTTCCTTGCCCAGCAGCGGCTGGGCGAGGCCGATGTCGGTCACCAGCAGCCGCTCCATGGGCACGGCGCCGGGCTCGAAGGTGCCGGCCAGGGTGAGCGTCAGCGGGCGGGGCGGCGCCCCTTCAGCGCCACCCAGCACGAAGCGGCGGCTCTGACCCGTTTGCCAGCCAAGGTGGCTCGCCTCGGGGGCGGCCAGCCAGACGCTGTCGGCGCGGGTGAGGGAGAAGGTGGGCTTATTGTCCGGCGCGGTGCCAAACAGCCGGCGCAAGGGGCCGGGGTTGAACAGATCCATCCCCAGCAGCTGAAAACTGCGCCCTTGTTCATCTTGCAGCCAGCCGTGCAGCTGGGGCATAGCGTCGAGATTTGGCTGGCTGCGCACCAGCGTCACATAGAGCTGCTCGTCCAGCCCACCGTCCGGCGCCAGCCGGTAGTTCGCTTCCCCCGCCAGCTGGCTGCGGGCGGCGACGAAGTTGGTGCGGGCGCTGTGGTTCAAGAGCTCGATGGCCACCACCAAAGAGACCCCCAGGGTGAGCCCGACCAGGCTCATCAGCAGCAGCCAGGGGTGGGCGCGATAGAGGCGCAGCAGCGCCTTGAGCGGCAGCATCACCGCCCTCCGTGGCGGGCGTCAGTCATGGCGGCGCCCCTTGAGCTCGACCAGCTGACCCCCTTCGAGGCGCAGCACCCGATCCGCCAGGGCGCCATAGGCGGGGTTGTGGCTCACCAGCAAGAGGCCGGCGCCGGTGCCCCGCACCGCCGCCATCATCAGCGCCATCACCTGCTCGGCGTTGTGTTCATCGAGACTGCCGGTGGGCTCGTCGGCGAGCAGCCACTTCGGCTGGTGAATGAGGGCGCGGGCCAGCGCCACTCGCTGACGCTGGCCGCCGGAGAGCTGCTCCGGCCAGGCGTGGCGCTTGTGGGCCAGATCGAGGCGCTCCAGCAGGCCGTCAATGCGCGTCTCATCGCGGGCAAGCTGGTTGATGGCAAGGGGCAGGGCGAGGTTCTCGGCCACGGTCAGGGTCGGCAGCAGGTTGAAGTCCTGATAGACGATGCCGAAATGGCGGCCGCGCAGGCGGGCCCGCTCGTCCGGTGACTGGTTGTCAAGGCGGGTCTCCCCCAGCCAGATCTCCCCCTCATCCGGGGGGAGGAGGCCGGCGATGAGGTTCAGCAGGGTCGACTTGCCGCAGCCGCTCTGCCCAAGCAGCAGGGTGATCTCGCCGGCCGCCAGGGTCAGATCAAGGTGGTGAAACAGCGGCAGCCGTTCGCTGCCGTTATCGAAGCTCTTGCCGAGATTGCGCAGATTCAGCATGGGATAACCGGTTGATGGCCAATGGCTTTCATTACGTGCCCTCGGCTCGACTCAGGGTGAGTGCCACTATGCCAGTTAGTGATCAAGGCTGCAAAAGAGGTGAGGATCCTGGCTGGATCCCGCTCGCCTGTGGTGGTTAGAATAGGGGCCTCCATGGGTCACAGGATGCGCAAGGATGTTACACAAGCAAGTCAGTTTTATCGTCGACAGCAAGGGCGCCAAGCAGGCTGCCGTGGTCCCCATCGAGATTTACAACGAGCTGATGACCCTGCAAAAGGCGCTCTCCGACAACAAGCCGGGCGAGCGCGAGCTCTACCACTTCAACGGCAAGGGGGCCGAGGCGCACGGGTATCCGGTGGGCAAGCGGCAGAACCCCGGCTTCATGGTGCTGGCGGGCTCCACCGCCAACGGCGAGGATGCGGCTTCCCTGCGCGAGGCGGTGATCGAACTGCGCCAGGAGCTGCTGGGCAAGGGGATCCTGGCCCCGCGCAGCGAAGGGGGCTTCGTCTTTACCGCCGATCAGCTGTTCAACAGCCCGAGCCTGGCCGCGAGCCTGGTGGCGGGCAACAACCGAAGCGGGCTGGATGCCTGGCAGAACAGTGCCGGCTACACCCTTAAACGCTCGGGGTTTGGCAAGAAATAACCCTGATGGCAGGGGCAAGGAGCGCCGCCTGATCTTGCGCCCCTGATGCAAGCGTTCGCCCACCCGGGCTTGGCGCGAGCAGGGAGAGGGCAGGGGGTGACCTCCCTGTCCACTGCCAGCCTCAAAACCAGACGGTTTCCAAGAGAGGGGCCCCATGTCTGGATCTGCACGTCTGTTTTCTTCGGCCATCCTCGGCCTCTTCTGCGCCCCCGCGCTCGCCGACGGCGGCCCTCTGCCCATGACGCACACCGGCGCCGGCCTCTTTGCTCTGTCCATCTTCGCCCTGGCCTATGTCCTGGTGATGGCGGAGGAGTACCTGAAGCTGCGCAAGTCCAAGCCCGTGCTGGTGGCGGCCGGCATCATCTGGATCGTCATCGGCATCGTCTATGCCGGGCAGGGGCAGAGCCCGCTGGCGGTGGCGGGATTTCGCCAGACGCTGCTGGAGTACGCCGAGCTGATGCTCTTCCTGCTGGTGGCCATGACCTATGTCAACGCCATGGAGGACAGGCTGCTGTTCGACGCCCTGCGCGCCCGCCTGGTACGCACCAGGCTCAGCCTGCGCTCCCTGTTCTGGCTGACGGGGATCCTCGCCTTCTTCATCTCCCCGGTGGTGGACAACCTCACCACGGCGCTGCTGATGTGCACTGTCGTGCTCCATGTGGCCAACGGGGAGCGCCGCTTCATCAACCTGGCCTGCATCAATATCGTGGTGGCGGCCAATGCGGGCGGCGCTTTCAGCCCCTTTGGCGACATCACCACCCTGATGGTGTGGCAGGCAGGCCAGGTGCCCTTCGAGCAGTTTCTGCTGCTGTTCGTGCCCGCCCTGCTGAACTTCCTGGTGCCGGCCACCCTGATGAGCCTGATGGTGCCGCGCCATGCCCCCACCATGAGCCATGAGCGGGTGGTGCTCAGACGCGGGGCCTTCACCATAGTGCTGCTCTTCCTGCTCACCATAGTGACCGCGGTCGCCTGTCATCACTTCCTGGCGCTGCCCCCCGTGCTCGGCATGATGATGGGGCTCGGCTATTTGCAGTTCTTCGGCTTCTACCTGCGCAAGACGCAGCCCGTTACCCTGGCCCGCGAGCGGGCGCTGTACGCGCGCACCGGCGACGAGGCCCGGCTGCTGCGCCTGGGCTCCATGGTGCCGTTCGACGTGTTCAACAAGATAGCCAAGGCGGAGTGGGACACCTTGCTCTTCTTTTACGGGGTGGTGATGTGCGTCGGCGGGCTCGGCTTCATGGGCTATCTGGCGCTCGCCTCCCAACTGCTCTACCAGGGGGATCCGACCTTGGCCAACGTGGCCATCGGCCTGCTCTCCGCCCTTATCGACAACATCCCCGTGATGTATGGGGTCCTCTCCATGGAGCCGCAGATGAGCGCGGGGCAGTGGCTGCTGGTGACCCTGACCACCGGCGTGGGGGGCAGTTTGCTCTCCATCGGTTCGGCGGCCGGGGTGGCCCTGATGGGGCAGGCGAGGGGCATGTATACCTTCGTTGGCCACCTCAAGTGGTTGCCCGCCATTCTGCTTGGCTATATGGTCGGCATAGGGGCGCACCTGTGGCTCAACAGCGCCCTGTTCTGAGCGTGATCATGGAGAGACAGACAAGATGGGACAACTGTTCGAGGCGCTCTCGCCGCGCCATGTGGCCTTCATCGAGGCACAGAAGATCTTCTTCGTCGGCACGGCGGCCGCAGAGGGGACGGTCAATCTCTCCTCCAAGGGCGGGGACTCGCTGAGGGTCATTGACCCCCACACCCTGGCCTGGCTCAACCTGACCGGCAGCGGCAACGAGTCGGCGGCCCATGTGCTGCAACATCCTCGCATGACGGTGATGTTCTGCGCCTTCGAGGGGGCGCCGCTGATCCTGCGGGCCTATGGCCGGGCGCGGGTGCTGCACCGGAGTGACCCTGAGTGGTCGTCGTTCCTGGCACGCTTTCCCCCAAGCGTCGCGGCCCGCCAGATCTTCCTGCTGGACATAGCGCGCGTCCAGGCCTCCTGCGGAATGTCGGTGCCGCTGTATGAGTACCAGGGGGACAGGGAGGATCTCGCCAACTGGTCCGAGCGCCAGGGCCGGGAGGGGATTGAAGCCTACTGGCGCAAGAAGAATCAGCTGAGCCTGGATGGGCTGGAGAGCGAGATCCTGGTGCGAAGCGGACTCTCGCCGGACCCTTGAGGGCCGCCACGCACACGCAAGCGAACACAAAAAAGCCCTGTCCATGGACAGGGCTTGGTCATTCTTGGGGCCCTCAGGCGCGCTTGCCGGTGAGCAGCCAGTAGCAGAGCGCCGAGCCGAATCCGCAGCCGGCGATGGCGATGGCCATGGGCAGCGGCGATTCGGGGGGATTGAGGTTGACCAGCACCCCCACCAGGGCGCCGATGCCAAAGCGCAAGGTGCCCGCCAGCGCCGAGGCGGTGCCCGCGGACTGCGGGAAGTGGCCCATCAGGCCGGTCATGGCGTTGGCCCCCACCAGGCTGATGTGGCCGACAAACAGCACCACCGGAATGACGATGCCCCACAGGCCGCCGGTCTGGCTCCAGGCGTTGTAGATGAGCAGGGCGCCGGCGCAGGGCAGCACCAGCAGGCCGTACTGCAACATGCGCTCGGCGCCCACCCCCTTCACCAGCCGGCTGTTGACGAAGGTGACCACCATCATCAGCAGGATGTTGAGGCCGAACAGCCAGCCGTAGTGCTCGGTCGGCACCTTGAAGTACTCGATGTAGACATAGGGGGAGGCGCTGATAAAGGCGAACATGCCCGAGCTCGACAGGGCGCCGCACAGCACGTAACCCATGGCGCCGCGATGGGATAGCACGCCCCAGTAGTTGCGCAGCACCTGGCCGAGGTTGAGGGGCTGCTTGTGCTCAGGCTTCAGGGTCTCCTGAATTTTCCACTGCATCACCAGGCAGATGAGCAGGCTGATGCCCATCAGCAGCCAGAAGATCACCCGCCAGTCGCTGTGGGCGCTGATGTAGCCGCCCACCACGGGTGCCACCAGCGGGGCGAGTGTCATCACCAGGATCACGAACGACATGGCGCGGGAGAAGGCCTCCTTCTCGAACAGGTCGCGCAGCAGCGCATTGACCACCACAGAGCCGGCCGCCCCGCCGGCCGCCTGCAACATCCGATAGGCCAAGAGCTCCGGCAGGGAGTCCGCCATGGCGCAGCCCACCGAGGCGATGGCAAACATCACCAGCCCCGCCAGGATCACCGGCTTGCGGCCATAGCTGTCGGCGAGCGGGCCATAGAACAGCTGGCCGATGGCAAAGCCGCCGAGGAAGGCGCTGATGGTGAGCTGGGCGCCGTCGATGCTGGTGGCCAGATCCCGGGCAATGGCCGGAATGGCGGGCAGGTACATGTCGACCGCGAGCGGCGTGAGGCCTGCCAGGGCGCCGAGCAGGATGAACAGGAAACGGGGGGAGAGGGGGGCGTGGGGCATAGGCTATCCAGTCTTGATGAGTGCGAAGTCAGGGAGTGACAAACATCCAGTCTACCAGTTTTGGTGACGGGGGTGATCCTGTATGCCGAGCCAGAGGCCGGGCTCGGCGTGAAAGCGGGGGGCAAACCAGACTCGCCGGCTACCTGCGGGCAGATCCTCCGGGCCGAGGGGACGTCGGCTGAGCCGGCAGGCCCCTTGCACCAATGCGAGGCGAGCATCCCCCTGATACCAGCCGTCGGTGACGGGCAGGGCCGTGGTCTCGCGCAGCAGCCGCACACCCCACTGGGTCACCAGCGCGGGGCACGCCTGCTCGGCCAGTCTGGCAGCCCGGGTCATGGCTGGTGCCGCCGGCGGGGTGAGGGTGCAGAGCAGCAGCACGAGGGCCCCCAGCATGGCCGCCAGCTCGCCCCGGCGCGGCAACCAGCCTGCCAGCAGCACCAGGCCGAGCAGGGTGATGGGGGCCAGATGGCGGGGATTGTCCGGGTTCTGACCAAACAGGGTCCATAGCAGCAGGGCAAGCCAGTAGAGGGACCAGGTCGGGGAGAGGGCGGCAGCGTGGCCCTTGCATCGTTGCCACAGCGGCTGCGCCAGCAGTCCCCCGCCAGCCAAAGGCCAAAGAGGGGTGAGCTGTTCGTTGAAGGTATTCGCCCAGCTTAGCAGCCGATCGCCGTGGGCCGCCGCCGTGTTGCCCCACAGGGTAAAGTGACCGTCGGTAAAGCGCCGCCCCTCGGCAAAATAGGCCCAGCCATCGGCCTGCCAGACGAAGAGCAGGCAGGCTAGCCCCACCAGCGTGATGGGGAGCAGAAAGTTAAGCCGCTGGCCTTTTTGTGCCATCCCCAGCCAAAGGGGCAGCAGGGCCAGCACGAAGTAGGAGGGGCGCAGCGCCAGCATCAGACCCAGCAGCAGACCCGCCAGCGCGATTTTGCGCTGTTGCAAGGCCAGGAGAGACCCGAGCCAGGCGGCGAGTGCAGGCCCGTCCGAGAGGCCGGAGAGAGCCAGGGTCGGGGTGAGCGGCAGGGCCAGCACCAGCAGCCAGACCGGCGCCAGCAGGCTGGGCCGTTGCCACAATCTGACCGCCAGCGAGGCGGCGAGCGGCGCCAGCAAACTGCTCCCCAACAGGCTTGCCCACTGCACCGCGCGGGCGGGGTCGTCCACCAGCAGATTGATCAGCCTCGCCAGCCAGATAAAGGCGGGGTAACCCGGAAAGTGGGGGGAGAACTCCAGCACGCTGAAACGCACCACCCCGTGGGCAAAGTTGAGGGCATCGTCGGAATCGAGGGCCACCGGGAAGGCCAGCAGCCAGCCAAGCCAGACCAGTTGTAGAAGGATCAGCAAGTAGGGTCGATTGGCGAAGCGTAATCGGCTGTGGTGACGCCCCCCTTCTCCCCTTGTGGGAGAAGGGTCGGGGATGAGGGGGGCCGTCGTCATCAATGAGAGGTCATCAAAGTGCGTAGGGTGGATAGCGCGCAGCGAAACTCACCGTTTGTCACAGCGAGATGGCGCAATGATTGGCAGATTGCCATCAGAGCGGTGCCAGCACGGCCATCAGCGCTTTTTCGGCATCGCTAAAGGCGGCTGAATCGGCGGGCTTGGCGCCCACCCCGAACACCCCAGGGTTGCCGATGGCATCGAGCACCTTGGCCAGCGCCTGCTCGGCGGCCTTGCGATCCCCTTCACTCAGGGAGGGGAGGATCAAATCGAGGAAGCGCTTGCTCTTGACCACCAGCACCTTGGCGGTCTGGTAGTCGCCAAGGTTCTGGCTGGCCCCCTCGAGGCGGCGCTCGATCTCCGCCTTGTAGGCCCGGTTGAGCAGGGCCGCGGTAGCCGCGGCGTCTTTGGCCTTGATGGCGGCCGCGAGCGGCGCTTGCAGCTCGACCTTGTGGTGCTCCTCCAGATAGGTCAGCTCCTCGGCAATCTCGCTCAAGGTGGCGCTGGCATCCTTGCCGTCAGTGGCGGCGCCCAGCAGCGCCTCGCGAGCATCGATCAGCGGCTCCTTGCCGGCAGCGGCGTAGGAGTAAGCCTGCGCCTGCCCGCTCAGGGCCAGCAGCAGGGTGAGGGCAAGTAAACCCGGGCGGATGGTCATCCTCTTCTCCTTGTTTGTTTATGGCGCGGCCATCAGGCCACGCTCTGGGTCTCAATCACGGTATTTTCGTTGCGATGGTTGAAGATGGCGTGGCGTCTGTCCACCCCGTCGATTACCACATTCAGGGGCCATCAGGCCACGCTCTGGGTCTCGATCACGGTGTTTTCGTTGCGATGATTGAAGATGGCGTGGCGTCTGTCCACTCCGTCGATCACCATGTCGGCGGCCATCATCCCCATCTCCATGGCGGTGTCGGTGAAGATGTAGCGGAATGTCCCCTGACGGCCGGTCATGATGAGGTTGGTGATGGGCATCAGCGCCTTGATGGCCTCGTTGCGGCGGGCCTGATAACCGAGGTCCATCAGCGGATAGGCGTACTCGCTGCGCGCCTCGAAGGTCTCATCGCCAAGCTTGGCGATATCGACGCCGAGGCTCGCCAGATCATCGGTAACCCGACCGCGCAGATCAGAGAGCGGCGCCTGCCAGGTGGCATCTCCCGGGTTGCAGGGGATCTCCAGCATCACCGAGGTCTGGCCCTGGGGTGCCATGAAGGGGCTGCGGCGGCGCGGCTCCTGCAAGCGGGTGGCCAGGATATGGGGGTCGGAGAGGTACTGCCAGGTGTTGTCCGACAGGTTCTCCTGTTTGAGCGGCATATTGACGAAGCGCAGCGACCGGTAGTGGAGATCGCACGGCAAGCCCAGATGTTGGCAGGTGAGCGGCAGCGGCAGGGTGGAGATCACCTGATCAAAGCGTGCGCTCTGCTCCACGTTATCTTGTGACCAATAAACCCGTTCAATGCGGCCATCAGCCTGCTCAAGGCGGGTGATGGTGGCGCCGGTTTTCAGCTCAACCCCTTCGGCAATCAGCCGCTCCCCCAGGGTGGTGAAGATCTGGCCGAAGCCGTATTTGGGGTAGCGGTACTTGCGGGCATAGGTGCGCACCGAGATGCTGCCGTTGCGTCTTGGCAGCAGGCGGCGCGCCACGTCTTTGAGATCGATCAGGCTGATGCGCTGGCCAGCCCAGTCGGCGGAGAGCTTATCCGGGTTGATGCCCCACAGTTTGCCGGTGTAGCCCTCGAAGAACTGGCGGTAGAGGGTGCGACCGAAGTGGCTCTGGATCCACTCGGCAAAGCTCGCCTTGGCGAAATCGGTGGGCTTCCTGGCAAAGGGCAACAGCAGCAGATCCTTCACCGCCCCGGCCATCAGGGACAGCGGCGCCGTCTTGAGCAGGTTGGGCAGGTTCAAGGGGTAGTCATAGGTGCGCCCGCCGAAGCGGATCACGCTCTTGCGCTCGGCGTGGAGCAGATCGTCGCCCATCAGCTCGTCGATAAAGGCGAGCAGTTCGGGGTTCTTGGTGATGAAGCGGTGGCCGCCGTAGTCGAAGCGGTATTCACCGTCGCGCCCCTTGAAGGTCTGGGTGGCGCACATGCCGCCCACCACGCTCTCCTGCTCGAACAGGGTGACCGCAAAACCGGCCTGGCGCAGGCGCCAGGCGGCCATCAGACCGGCCGGGCCGGCGCCCAGTACCGCTATGTGTTGTGTGTTGTTGTCGCTCATGACTCTGTTATCCGAAAAGCTGACCAAAAGAGAAGACGTTGAAAAGGCGGCCCCGCTGAGCCGCCTTGTCATCCGCTGCCGCGCCGCGCTGGGCGATCAGCGCTGGGGACGATAGTTGCGATGCCAGACGGTGACGAAGATCACCAGGTAGCTGGCCCAGGTCAGCAACTGCAGGCCGGCTGGTGAGGCATTGTAGCCAAACAGGGCGCGCAGGAAGGTACCAAATACCCCCTGATCGTCGAGAATGTGACTGATGTTGAAGACAGGCTCGGTCCAGAAGGTGATGAGCCCGGCTGCCTGCAGCATGTTGACGGCGGACGACAGCAGGCCGGCGGCGATGATGATGATGAGCAGGCCGGTCCAGCGGAAGAAGGGGGCCAGCGCCACCTTGCGGGTGGAGCGCAGCAGCCCCCACACCAGCACCACCGACAGCAGCAGGCCGCCCAGCGCCCCCATCAGCCCCTCGTGCAGATCCACCCCTTGCCCGGAGTAAACCAGGGCCGAGAAGAAGAGCACGGTTTCAAAGCCCTCACGCATCACCGCCAGGAAGGCGAGCAGCACCAGACCGAACAGGTTGCCGCCGTCGATGGCGGCATCGATGCGCGCCGTCATGGCCCCCACCTGGGATTTGGCCTGCTTCTGCATCCAGACCGCCATGTAGCTGAGCACCAGGGTGGCGAAAATCAGGATCCCCGCCATCAGCAAATGGTTGTAGCGCTCGCTCTCGAACTGGCTCACCACCACCTGGAACAGGAAGGCGACCACGAGAGAGGCAAGCAGGCCGAGCCCCACCCCCAGATAGACGAACTTGTTGTAGCGGCTCGCTCCCAGCTTGGCGAGGTAGGAGAGGCAGATGCCAACCAGCAGGAAGGCTTCCAGCCCCTCGCGCAGGGTAATGAGAAAACTTGCAAACATCAGGTGTGAGGCTCCGTAGCGGGCGTGACGGGGAGAGGCTGCAGGGTGAGTTGCAGCCGATTGAGTAGCACTATGGGTGGCTCCGGCAAGCTCGGCTCGGCGGCGCGCACCGCATCATTGACCCACTTGGGGTAGGTGCGGAAATTGAGTTTGATATCGGCCTTGAAGGGCCCCTGGGCATCCGCCGGCAGCGGCCAGGCTTCATCGCGCCAGCCATCGGCCGGAATGCGGGTATCTTCAAGGAGCTTGGCGTAGCGCCAGAACTTGAGCCCCACCGGCTTGCCCTCGGCGTCGCCGAACACTTTTCTGAACAGTCGCGCATCTTCAGGGACGGCGCCATCCACCGGCTGGCCGCTGGCAAGCACTAGCTTGCCGCTGGCGTCGGTGACGGTCAGCTCCAGCCAGAGTTCACGGAAATCGGCGACCCCGGTGGGCAGGGCGTGGCCGGCGCCGGTATTGGCGACCCGCACCACCAGCGCGGGCTGGCCGCTCTGGTTTTCAATGCGGGCAGAGAGGGTGGCGCTTGAGCGCAAGAGCGCCAGGCTCTCCTGCTCGAGCGCGGGATTGCGCAGCCCCACCAGCTGGTGCTGGGCGCCGGTAAAGTTGTGGCGATAGAGCCGCGCTTTCACTGTGCCGTTTTCGGTGGACTGGCCGGCCACCGGCGCGCCGCCGTTGCCCGGTGTTGGGTTCATGTGACAGTCGATGCAGGTGCGCCGCTTGGCGGGATCCTCCGCCTTGGCGAAGCTGGATTTCTCCCACTCGTCCCAGGTGTTGACGATGTTGGCGCCGGTACCGGGAGCAAACTCGTTGTGGCAGGACTTGCACAGGGCCGCGTCGCGGTAGAAATCCTTCTGGTAGGAGGCCTTGTGCATGGCGGGGCGGGCGTTGATCTGCCGTTCCGCCAGCCAGTGCTTGAGGCTGCCACCGGCGGCATCCTCGAACACATAGCTCTCGCGGTCTTTCAAATTCACGGTAAAGGCGCTGTTGCCGCCGGCATCTTCCACTTTGGTGATGCGATGGCAGAGCACGCAGCCAGTCCCTTCCTCCACCACGGGTTCGCCTTTCTGGTGGGCGGCAATGAGCGAGGCGCCGCCTTGCTCGAACATGTGGGAGCCCTTGGGCAGATCCTGCTGGCCGTTCAGTACCTGCTGGGGCATGTGGCAGCCCTGGCACCACTGACCGAAGGCTTCGCCCTCGGTTTCGCGGGCCAACGCCTGCACCACCTTGTAGTAGGGGTGGGAGTTGCCCATCAGTCGGTGGTTGCTCTCGCTCCAGTCCTGGAACGCCTGTTGGTGGCAGTTCTGGCAGGAGGCGGAGTTGAGCCACTCCCTGGGATGGGTGGTCGGCGCCTTGGCGGGATCCGTGCGCGGGGCATCGAGCCTGAGCCAGTTGGCAAGATAGGGGAGGTTGCCATCGGCGGTGACGAAGGCGTGCAGATCCTCCATCATCGCCTTCACCTCGGGCTGAGGCCTCGCGGGGTCGACCGCTTCGGCGCCATCGCGGGTGTCATGGCCCATGCCGCCCTGGGTCTGCTGGGTCATGCGCAGGTATTCGCCAATAAAGTCACCCGCCACCATGTTGACGAGGTTGGCGTGGCCGTTGATGGCATTGTCGCCGCTCTGCTGGCGGTGGGCCGCCATCAGATAGCGGTTGGTGAAGTTGAACCCGTCCAGATGGCAGGAGTTGCAGCTCATCCAGTTGTCCCCCGCCATGGGGAAGCGGCTGTTGGCGGCGGTGTTGCCCAGATTGAACAACCGCTCGCCGCGCTGAAGCGCTTCGGGGCGCGGATCCGTCTCGACCAGCTTGGCGAAGTGGGGGACATCCACTGTGACCCGGGCGAAGGGGCCGCTGCCGCCGGTGTTGAGGCGGGTGAGATCCTGCCCCATGACGTTGTGTACCAGGATGTGGTTGCCGTCTACAAACAAGTCCCGCGGATTCTGGCCCGGCAGGTGGCGAAGGAGCTGGGTCGCCTTGGCGCCGCCCTGAAACTTCTTGCGTCTGTGGCGGTTGCTGTTCTGCTTGCCGCTGCGCGACAGGTCGAACACCAGCAGGTCCTCCGAACCCGCCAGGGTCAGGTAGACCCGCTTGCCATCGGCGGCGAAGCGCGCCGCGAACGGGTTGGAGACGATCTGGCTGCGGTTGCCGACGCTGGGCAGGTTGATCTGCAAGAAGAGCTGCTTTCTTTCATCGACCCGCTCTTTCTCTTCATCCAGATCGATGATGGAGACCGCCGGGAAGACGGTGCTCTGAAACTGGAAGGGGTGGTCGAAACTCCACAGCACGTGGGGCAGCCAGGCTTCGCTGCCATCGGGGGAGAGGGTGATGCCGTCCAGCAGGCGCGGCAAGCCCTGCGAGTCGCTTGGGGTGTCGCTGTGGGTCTCGGCCAGGGTGATGAGCTTGGGCTTGGGCAGGGTAGCGCCTTTGGCGCCCTTCTCAAGCTTGGCGAGATCATAGATGGCGAGCTGGCCGGTCATGGCGTGGGTGAGCAGCAGGCGATCGTCGTCGGTCAGGGCCAGCCCGCGGGGTGTCTCGGCGGTTTCTGCATCCAGCTGCAGCTTGCCCGTGGTGTCATAGGCCTGCAGGCGGCCTGCTTCGAACAGCGTGACCCAGAACCACTGCCGTTTGGAGTCGAAGATGACCCCGTAGGGACGATGGCCGGTGGGGATCGCCTTGTCCAGGTCGAGATCATCATCCAGCAGCAGCAACCGATCGCCACTGTAATCGGTGACCAGCAGGGTGCCATCGTCGGTGCGGGCCAGCTGGCGCAGATCGCCCCCCAGTTGTGCCTCTTTGAGTCGCTTGCCGCTGTCGCGCTCAAGCAGGGTGACCGAGCCTGCGCTCTGGTTGGCGGTGACGAGGCGCGGGGCGTTCCCCTCGTCATAGGCAATCATGGCGGCGCCCATCTCCTGGGCCGAGGCGGTCCCCAGCAGCAGGGTGGCCAACATCAGGGATAACAACAACTTCAACATAAGGTCAGGTGCGCCATTTCAAGATGGTCCAGCGCCAGGCGTGGCGCAGCACCAGGGGGGTCAACGCGAGGGCGCTCAGCCAGTGGGCCCAGCTGGCAAGGTTGCCGAGGCTATCGCCCGGGGTGCCGTGCAATACCAGCAGCAGTCCGCTGGCCAGACAGACCAACAGCAGGGCTTCGATGATGCGGCCCGTGGTGCGCAAGAATGGCTTGCGGCTTTTGCGCAGCAGGCTGCGATGGGAGAGCCAGAACGCGCCGAACAGCAGGGGGAACAGGGTGAGCGAGAGGGCGACGTGCAGGAACAGATTCCAGCGTGCCAGCGACCAGAGCGGGGTCAGCGGTTCCCACAGCAGCAGGCCGGAGAAGAACATCAGATAGAGGGAGCCCTCGGCGGCCTGATGGTGATAGGCCAGCCACTGCCAGCAGTGTCGTGGTGAGAGGGAAAGGCTTGTCATAGGTGCTCCAACGCCCGGGCAGTTCAGCCCGGGGGAGCAAGTTTACAATGCAGTAAAGGTAATGAAAAGAGTTATCAATTCGGCTCTTGATGAATAAAGGCTGAATGAAAACCGGCGCTACTTGTGGTCCGCCAGCCGCTCGGTGACCGCGTAGATGAGCGCTGCGGTGGAGAAGGCGAGGAAGACGATGACCGACCACTTCATCTCAATCTCGTTGCCGGTACCGTCGGTCAGGAAGGCCTTGAGCACCTCGATCCCGGCGATGGTGACCAGGGAGTTGATGACGATGAGTTTGAGGGAGGCGAAGTTGATCTTGCTGAGCCAGTTGTCGCCAAGGGCTGCCCGCTGCTCCGGGGTCTTGATGAACTGCACGTAGCCGCAGATGGCCACCAGGATCAGCATCTGGGCCACCAGCACGAAGTCCACCAGGGTCAGCACCCCTGTGATGAGATCCAGATAGGGGATGTCGATGATGTCGCGACACAGCTCATAGAGCTGCATGGCGAACTTCACCATCAAGAGGGCGACACAGACAAGGATGCAGACATAGAAGGGAAACATCATCAACCGGCTGCCATTGAGCATTAAGTTGAAACGGCGCATAGAAACTCCTGAATCGAGTGGGGGTCGCAAAGGGCAAAGCATGTCTCTACCCTCTGACAATAAACGGTCTGGACAAGATGATGTCGTTCAAGCGGGACATGACTTATCGGTTGATGTGGTCAAGAGATGCACAACCAGAGTGCAATAGAGGACGACCAGCAACAGCGTCGCGAGTCGATCCCATACCAGGTGCAGCCCTTGCTGATATTGGGGCAAGGCTGTTCCCAGCAAAGTGATGTAAACCGTCATTGCGGTTTGTACCACCACTTTGGGCCAGGCTGCCGCCAACCGTCCCGCCAGCCAGATGCTGCCGGCGAGCGCCAGCAGTGACAGGATCAGGGGAGACTGGCTGATGTAGGCCAGCAGGATCACCGGGGTAGCCAAGGCCGCCGCCAGCAAGTTGGCCTGCAGCAGTGGTTTGCTGTTCATTCGTGTCAGATGGGGGTCGCTGGCGCGCAGCAGGTTGGCAATCGTGGCCCCGATCAAGATGGCACTGCTGTCTTGCAGCCAGATGGCGATACCGATGGCCAGCAACAGAGCGGCGCTCTTTCCCAGGATCAGCATCACCCTTTCATCACCGCGCATGGCGGTCAGGGGAATTAGCGGAGGGGAAGGCCGGGGCCAGATGGCAAAAGCCAGCAGACACCATAAATAGGCGATCAGAAAGGCTTTTCCCATCAACACGGGGAGTGCCAGGACCAGCGATGGCTGGCTTTGTACCAGCACCATCGTCATCGACGACACGATCAGCACCAGCAATCCGGGCAGATCATCAGGGTTCTTGCCAAGGCGGGCAAAGGCCAGAACCACAACCGCAGCCATGGCCAGCCAGAAAGCGACGGGATTGGTGCCGACCACATGTGCAAGAAAACAGATGAGCGCGGTACAGCCGACGATCAGTGCCAGCATTCTCACTACCATCATCAGCGGCAGGCGCGTCGGACTCAGCATCAGCATGATGACGATGAACATGGGGATCAGAAAGGGCAAGGCCTGACCCGTGGCCAGGGTAACCGCCAGTGCCGCCATGGGAATGACGCCAAGACGCATGCTGCATTGCCACCACGCTTTGTTCATCATCAGGCAATATAGGTCAGCAGGCTGACAACACGGATCCAGCCGGCGGCAATCGTATCCATTATGCCCACCTTGTTGGGATAGAAAATGACGGTGGCCTGGGAGCCATAGCGCAACCCGCGGGGGAGTGCCTCATCCAGTACCAGGCTCACTGGAAACTGGCGCGCACTGGGGCTGTTTTGTGGTGCCGTGAGCAGACCGGTGGTCTGGTCTGTGGTGGTATTGCCAGCACTGCCCCATCCCAGGGTATCGAGGTGAGCTTTGAAGACGCGGCCGGGGAGCACATCGAAGACCACTTCGGCCTTGATGCCCGGTCGCAGGTACTCCAACGAGTTCTCGGGCAGCATACAGCTGATCCAGACCGCCGAGGTATCGATGAAGGTCATTGCCGGACTTCCCACGGCGGCATACTGGCCTGGCGCCAGCTGTATGTTGGTAATGGCCCCCTTGTTGGGCGCTTTGACCGTGGTGCGAATGAGATCGAGTCTGGCTTTGGCCAGGGCGGCCATCGCTTCTTTCAGCTTGGGATTTTCATTGCCGGCGGGCCCGAGGCTCTGCTCTGCACGGCGCAACTCTGCCTGTGCGGCCGCCAGGGAGGCTATGGCTTGCTGCAAGGTTGCCGTCGCCTGATCCCGCTGCGCGATCGACATGACCCCTCGTTTGGCCAGCTCGACCACCCTGGCGGCATTGTCGGCAGCGTTATCCTTGGCCGATTTGGCCTGTACCACCTTGGCCTGGGCGGTTTGCACCGCGGCAGTGTCAGCCCCGATCGATTGCCCGACAGCTGCCACATGGGCTTCAGCTTGGGTGACGGCAATCAGATAGGGCTCCTGGTTGATTTGAAACAGAGGCATGCCGGCGGAAACCTGCTGATTGTCACTGACTTCCACCGCAGTCACCCGTCCGGCCACCTCGGGGGCCAGGCGGATCAAAAAGGCCTGCACCGTACCCTGACTGCTCATCGGGGTCAGGCGTTGAGCAAACAGCACATAGACCAAGACGATCAAGGCAAGCATGACCAATTGCAGCGTAAGACGCCGGACGGGATCTTTTGGCTGCTTGGTGGCTTGAGCAGGCACAGCTTCTTTTTGCATCGCATCCTCAGACATGCCAAGGGGTCCTTTTGACGGTGTGAACAGGGGCGGTAATTGTGATAACGAATATCCGGCAGAGGCAAGCAAAAAAGCAAGGGTGATGTCGTGAAAGGGCACGTAAGGAGAGGATGCCGACCCCCGGGCTGAGGCCGTTCGGTGAAAGTACAAGCCACGGTAGCCTGTATGGCAGCTTCGAACGTTGGATACGAAAAAGCCCAGCCATAAGGCTGGGCTTTCGAATGTGGCTCCCTCGACAGGACTTGAACCTGTGACATACGGATTAACAGTCCGCCGTTCTACCGACTGAACTACGAGGGAATTGGCTCCTCCTACTGGACTTGAACCAGTGACATACGGATTAACAGTCCGCCGTTCTACCGACTGAACTAAGGAGGAATTGCCTGTCTCGTCGAGACGGTGCGGATATTAATGGCCCGTCCGCCGAGTGTCAACCCGCGATCCGCTGCAAAAAGGGGATTTCGGACCGTTTGCCCAAAACTTGGTCGCTGCGGACTATTTTCAGCACAATCAGCAGCTTGGAGAGAGTCTCGCAGGCTCGCCAAGGGGGAAGCCGCCGAGTAAGGAGGGAGGTAGACGAAATGCATTGGCTGCCGGGACAAGATGAGGGAGGGGCGAGCGCCGGCACCGTATCCGACGGGCAGATATAAAGAGGGGGAGGGAGCACGACAAGAATAAGGAAGGGAAAAATTGGTTAGCAGGCGAAGTGAGTGTGCTGCGTAATGGTGAGAAAAGTGGTCGATATGCTGACTATCACCGGCAATATTGCGTGGTAACGGTCATTCATTGATCCCGCCCATCGAAATATTTCATCGGCTGGGGTATGGTTGGCCAGGATACCATCGCCGTGTCGACAGCTCTGCCGGCCCTTGATGATGATCGGGCGCCGGTTCAATCCGGCCTTTATCTCCCTCTTCTGGTATTACGAATACATGCACAACCAAGCACCTTTGCAAAGCGTGAAGCTGGCCATTGCTTTACGCCAATCCTGTATTGACGAACCCTACAGCGTTCCCCGCTTCGGCCGCGACCTGATCGCCGGCATCACGGTCGGCATCATCGCCATTCCGCTGGCCATGGCGCTGGCCATTGCCAGTGGTGTGCCGCCCCAGCACGGTCTCTATACCGCCATCATCGCCGGTATCGTCATCGCCGTGACCGGTGGCTCCCGCTTCTCCATCTCGGGGCCGACCGCCGCCTTCGTGGTGATCCTCTATCCGGTGGCCCAGCAGTTCGGCGTGGGTGGCCTGTTGATGGCGACCCTGATCTCGGGCTTTTTCCTGGTGGCCATGGGGGTGGCCCGGCTCGGACGCCTCATCGAGTACATTCCGCCTTCGGTGACCCTGGGCTTTACCGGTGGTATCGCCATCGTGATCGCCACCTTGCAGATCAAGGACTTCTTCGGTCTGCAGGTGCCCGAGATGCCGGAGACCTATATTGGCAAAGTCGAGGCACTGGCCCATGCCCTGCCCAGCTGGCAGTGGGGGGATACGCTGGTGGGGGTTGCGACCCTGGCGGTGCTGCTGCTCTGGCCGCGCCTGCGTCTGCCAGTGCCCGGCCACCTGCCCGCCGTGCTGGTGGGGGTGGGCCTTGGCTTTGGCCTGCATCAGTTCGGGGTGGACGTGGCCACCATCGGCAGCAAGTTCAGCTATACCCTGGCCAACGGTAGCCAGGGCATGGGGATCCCGCCCATTGCGCCGACCCTGGTGATGCCATGGGCCCTGCCGGGGCCGGATGGTTCGCCGGTGGAGTGGAACCTGGCCGCCATCGAGCGCCTGCTGCCCGCGGCTTTCTCCATGGCGATGCTGGGGGCCATCGAATCCCTGCTCTGCGCCGTGGTACTGGATGGCATGACGGGTCGCAAGCACAGCTCCAACGCCGAGCTGGTGGGGCAGGGGCTTGGCAACATAGTCGCTCCCTTCTTCGGCGGCATCACTGCCACCGCCGCCATTGCCCGTTCCGCCGCCAACGTGCGGGCCGGGGCAACCTCTCCCATCTCCGGCATCGTGCATGCGCTGGTGGTGCTGGCTGCCATCCTGGTGCTGGCGCCCTGGCTCTCCTGGCTGCCGCTCTCGGCCATGGCGGCCCTGCTGCTCATCGTCGCCTGGAACATGAGCGAGGCGCACAAGGTGGTGGAGCTCATTCGCCGCGCCCCCAGATCCGACGTGCTGGTGCTGCTGGTCTGCCTGTCGCTGACCGTCATCTTCGACATGGTTATCGCCATCACCTTCGGGGTGATCCTCGCCTCCCTGCTGTTCATGCGCGAGATTGCCAAGATGACCAAGCTGCACAATCTGGCGGATCACAAGCGCTATGCCCAGGAAGTGCCTGAGCAGGCGCTGCTCTACAAGGTCAACGGCCCGCTGTTCTTCGCGGCCGCCGAGCGGGTGTTCGGCGAGCTGGTGGCCCAGGTCAAGGGACACAAGCTGCTGGTGCTGCAGATGGAGGCGGTTTCCATTCTGGACGCGGGTGGCCTCTCCGCCTTCCTGCAGTTTGAAAAGCAGATGGCCAAGGCGGGGGTGCAATTGCGGGTGGCCGAGCTGCAGTTCCAGCCACTCAAGACCCTGGCGCGCGCCAAGGTGCGTCCGGTGCCCGGTCAGCTGGAATTCTACGGCTCGCTGGAAGAGGCACTCAAAGGCGAGCATTTGCACGAAGCGGCTGGAAATTGATTGAAAGGGATACGAAACGGCAAGTTTTTAGTCACTTGGTTCGGATAATGAGCAAACGAACGCAAAAAGTGAAAAATTGCATTGACCGCATGCCGTCGTATCCCGTACATTACGCCCCGCTCCAGCGCAACGGCGCAACGAACGAGGTGCTGGCTGAGCACATTAAACAACAGACCAAAATTGGGTGAGGTGACCGAGAGGCTGCCCACCGACGAAGTCGGCAAGATGCACACTCAGCGTGCTCCGAAAGCCACTTCAAGAAGTAAAAATTTGGTGAGGTGTCCGAGTGGCTGAAGGAGCACGCCTGGAAAGTGTGTATACGGCAACGTATCGAGGGTTCGAATCCCTCCCTCACCGCCAAATTGATTGTGAATCAACCCCATGAATTTCATGGGGTTTTTTCGTTTCTGGAGGAGCGAAAAGGCCAGTGTCACTATGAGGTGTCACGATCATGCCGAGCTACCTGCTGAAAAACCGAAACGGAAACTACTACACCCGCATTCCGTTTCCCCAATCCCTCCGCCTGTTAGGCTGCCCCCTAGAGATCCGAGTCTCCCTGCTCACCAAGGATCGCAGTGAAGCCACGCTACGCAATCTGGTTGCAGCACATGGCATCAAGATAATGATGGGCAGATTACCCGCTCTCTTGAGGACTGACAGCCATCAGCCGACGACCCGTTTTCGAGACCTTATCGCGCCGGATCTGGCTCGCTTACGCCAACAACTGCTTTCCTCTGCTAACGGGCTTATTCAGTCGTCCCCACTTCCTTATAGTCAGCCCGATGACGTGTCAGCAGCATCCTGCTGCGACTCTCCAATGAGGGCATCGCAGTTACAGCCGTCTCTTGAGCCGATGCAGCACCTTGATCCGGTTACAGTGCCCAAGGCAATGGGCCAGTTGCAGGCTGAGTTTCTGGAGCGCAAATCGAATGAAAAAATCTCATCACGTTCGCTCCAGCAGCTCCAGACTCGTACAACAGCACTTATCAACGCTGTGGGTGGTGGCTTCTTCGTACAGGCTTTGAAATTCAGGCATGTAGATCAGTTTGTTCAGGAGCTGGCGACCAGTAAGGGACTGAAGACTGTGCGTGAATACAAGGCGGCCTGTACCCAGATGCTGAATTTTGCTGTGCAGATGGAATATACGGCCAAAAATCCATTTGATCAGGTCAAAATAAAATGTGCGCAGCCGACCCCACGACAGCGCTGGGAGCCCACCCAGCTCAGGGCATTGTTCAGCTCGGTAAACTTCACCCAGCACGCTTACAGCAACGTCGATGACTATTGGATACCCTTGGTACTACTACACACTGGCGCACGGCCTGCGGAGATCTGTCAGCTACGTGTCAGTGATGTGATGACCCAGAATAATATCGCTTGCCTCAACATTACCGACGAGGGAGAGGCGCAGTCGATCAAAAACGGCAACAGCAGGCGACTCGTACCCATCCACAGCAGGTTGATTGCGCTGGGATTCCTGCATTATGTCGAATTACGACGTAGGCAGGGCCATGTGCAGCTATTCAGTTGTACGGCTACAGGGGAGTTTGGCGAATGGACCAAAAATTTCGAGTGCCGCTTCTCCCGCTACCTGGGGAAACTGGGATTTGTGGCGGGGCAACGACCTACCGCCTATGGGTTCCGTCACACCGTTATTGATGAGCTGCAACAGCGTGATACACCCGAACATGCGGTCGCAGACCTGGCAGGACATAGCAAAATTGGTTTTACCTATCGCCATTATGGAAAAAAATCCACAGTGCAGCGTTTGCAGGCTGTAGTAGAACAATTAGATTTTTCTGATGCGCTTAAATTTGTTCTCCCTCACCGCCCAGAATAAGATTATTAAATAATATAAATAATTTCATCTGGACTATTTATATTGTTTTTTCTGGTGATGAATGACGCACATTAGGAATATCTAATAACCTGTCTTAAATTTCACTGAGATATTAGTAAAAATGGATATTGACAAGCCTGAAAAAATGTGATTTTGCATGTTGACATGTCGTTTTGATGCGGTTAGTCTCACCGCAAATGACATGAGGATGGAGTTAATGGCGTATAGAAAAAACAGGATGGCAATGACGATTGAAGTGGCACTAAAAAATAATGTTCTTATTATGAAGCCGGCATATGCGCCAGCTACATTTAAGGCTTTTCGTCGCAAATCTGAACAGCTGAATAAATGGATTGGTAGGCAGATTATCTCTGATGTGACCGCAACCGACATGGGCCTCTTTTTGGCTAGGTTGCATCAGGAATATAGTAACAAAACTGTAAATCACTATCTCTCAATCTTGCGGCAGATATTCACTCGGGCTGTGGACGATAGGCTGATTGCCATGAGTCCGATACAAAATATAAAAACGTGTAAAACATCTTCCAACGATCCCGATCCATTTTTACAGCATGAGATCCAGGCTCTGAGGAGTTGCGAGGAGCATTACCCGATTGAGGTGGCATTAATCACCCTGGGAATCGGTACTGGGCTGCGAATTAGCGAACTCATGGCTCTTACTGTCGAGTCAATTGATCTGAATAAGCAGCAGCTGTTTATCGATTTAGCGCTGGTGGATAAGGAATTTAAAATCCCAAAAACCAGGGAGTCAAAACGGGTCATTGAACTGTGTGGCTGGACTCTGAGCGCAGCCAAAACACTGGTTGAGTATGCCCATCAAAGACAACCTCAGTTAATTACTGTATTACAAGCGGACAATAAAAAATCTTTACAGATGTATAGAACCTTATTGGCGTATTCGCAGGAAGAAGATCGGCCCTATGTCTCTGTTGACGATTTTCGGGAGGCATTTTTTAGGCCCTATTGTGAACGAGTAGCTGTACGCTATCGAGGGCCTAGCCAATTCCGCCACACCTATGCGAGTCAGATGCTCACTGCGGGCGTCTCTGTAGAGCGGATTGCCCGTAAAATGGGGCTAACCAGTACCGCCATGATATATAGGCACTACGGGAAATGGATTGTAGAGGATGCACCTGATTATGATGCCGTTGAGGATACTGTGCTGGACCGCTGTTTTAATGGTTTTACGAAACTGGAACCAGCTACGATAGCTAAATCCGACGAGTCTCATCAGTGTTATGGTTCAGACACTGCGTCTATAGACGATAGTGATTCGAGAATACACGATATTTCCGTTAATAGCTCATCTACATTACATATGGATGATAGGCGGATGGCAGCTATACATAAATTGAGCCAGCGATGGGGAGTAGACAAAAACAATATATTCTTATAGGTCAAGTGGTTTTATTTAACTAACAACAAATCCACGATATAATACTGTATGCAATAATTCAATTATTGTAGTGATACCGTTCACTATCATTTTACGATAAACGTTACGTGAGGTGTTATCCTATATGGCTGGCGCTCATAACTGTTGCGTTAAGATAATAGATTTTAAATAGGGGCCGAAAAGAGCCCTAGGAGATATATGACTACCAAAAAGACTGAGTTTGAGTATACGAAGCTGGCTGAATTTTTTTACCAACGCCTTGAAAATAGGGCGATACCACTCACGGCAAAAAATATTTCTAATGAATTGCTAGCCTGTGCACCAGATTACCGACCAGGGTATTGGCGGAGACTGCGATGTGCTCTGGCATATCACCAGAATATGCTGGGCTATGTTGATGCTGCCGAGCGTATTCGGAGGGCGAAAAACCCTGTGACTGCACATGGTAGTAATTTATCAAAAAAATCCAGACAGCCCCGCGCGAGGGCGATCAATCAGGCAGATGAGGATGCTCTGAAATCATATTTTAACCAGCGTGGTGACATTAGTATGGTTTCTGCCATCCTCATTTTTAAAAACGCAGGTATTAGACCCGCAGAGCTTTCAGGTCTGAGAGTGGATGGAAATCGGCTTATTGTGACGGGCGCTAAAAAAAGCCATAGCGGACAACGGGGGGCAGACCGCACTTTACTGTTGGATGGCATCGATTCTGGCCTGCTCAGATATTGTGTCATGCAGGCGAAACGAGTAGACATTGGTGTGATGCAGGACAGGCTGCGGGCTGCTGGTAAAAAACTATGGCCTAGGCGTAGGGCTCTACCCACATTTTATAGCTGGCGTCACCAGCTCGGCTCTGAGCTCAAAGGTTCCGGAATGGACCGCCAACGTATTGCATATTTGATGGGCCATCAGGCCACTGGCTCTGTTGACCGTTATGGCAATAGGAAATTGGCTAGAGGTGGGCGACTGCCTAGCTGCCCTGCTGATGCCGATTTAAGCGGAATTCGTATGACTCACAGTCAGCTATCAGCGGATAATACACATTATATCAAGCCTGAGTCTCCAGTAATAAATCAGGTCAATAATAATTCTGTGGGGAATAGAGGATTGGCCGCATTCATACGCAGAGGGAAAAATGAATCCAGTGGGAATGATTTATCATAGTCAAAAAACTCAGGGCTAATTATCTAAATGCAATCATTTTAAAATGGGAGGAAGTTGACAATACACAACATGGTAATGCCGACTGCCACACACGTAAGTACGAGGCGTGATACCACGTAAGAACGCGTTTTAAAACCATACTTACGCGCACAAAAGTGCGTAAGTATGGGGATGTGGTGAGAGTAGCGAACCCGTAACCCCCGTAGTGAGCTTGCGAACGCAGTGGGGTGGAGAATCCCTTTTTATGGATGGCATGGAGCGGGAAATGTGGAATGACTTAGGAACCTGATATATGTGTCCAGGTGGAGTCTGACGAAGGAGGAACAACCTTGATACATATATTGGTGACGGGGCATCCATATTTATTGCGCAATGCCATTTATAAAAACTGTTTAGATGATTATTTATTATTACACAAAACGCAGTCATGACATCGCTTGATGCTGATCAATCGAGGGCGTTTAGATAACAACCAATATCTAACCAGCAGAATTTATGACAACCGAAAAGGCACAATATTTTTTAACTAAATAGAGGGAATAGAAAAACGGGAATTCAGATAATAAGTGCGACACTCATGGATGAATGGCGAGAGGTGGCCAACTGCTGATTGGTGGTACCCTTC
>NZ_JAPCJC010000015.1:0-97625 GCF_027707805.1 Aeromonas sp. QDB20
AGGCAGCCTGTCAAGGTATTCGAAGAGTACCGTCAGGCGGCATAGGCGAGTGTCGCACTTCGAAGTTGAATTCGCGATCAAGATTCACTGCATCCAACATTCTTTCATGCCGACGGAAAGCACAGGAACTGGTATTGAAAAAGAGTCCGTACTGGACTAGGTGTTCCGGACCCGCTCGCTCAGGGATATATTTCGCGTTGTAATAATTCCTGCTGAATAGCGAGGTGGTACGATTTGAGTCGCTATCAAATACTTCAGCCTCATGATAAACGAAACCACAATCGGGATGCCTATCCAGATGATTGGTCAGCGCCTGCAGCTTGCCGGGAAGAGCCAAATCATCTCCATCGACATAAACCATGTACATTCCCCGAGCTTGTTCCAGCAAAGCACGTATGGTCAGGCACACCCCTATGTTTTTTTTGTTTTGCAAGATACGCAATCTCGGCCACTGCCTTGCCAGCCGCTGCATGATGGACCAGGAGTCATCACTCGAGCCGTCATCGATGGCGATCACCTCGAACTCGAAATCCGTCTGCTGCTCGAGCAGGCTGAGCAGGCAGGGTTCGATGAAGCGCGCCAGATTGTAGACGGGCACCAATACGCTGACTTTCATAGGGAAATCCAAGGGAAAATGAATAGAAAAGAAGCGGATGGAAGAAAATGGGCAAGGCTACCGCACGGTCCCTGTCAACCCTTCTCCCTCTCTGTCAGGTTTTACTGCAAGAGGTATGCCTGACCAAGCTAATCCATTGAAGCTGCTGGATTTATGTGAGCCACACCCGATTATTCACGTCGGCTGAGGCCACGACTGCACTGTTGCAGCATGTCGATGCCATCCCAGTGCCATTCGAATGCGAGCGCTTGTCCCGGCGCCACCACCCGGTCAATCCGGCAGGTGGAGGCAGTCGGCAGCGCCGCCTCGACCCCGGCCCTGTCACCGCCGACCCAGACGCAGGTCTGCATGTCCCAGGGCTGCGCCAGCAGCTCATTCAGGGTATCGGCCACAAATTCGGCAACTGTACCTCCTCCGACGTGTGCGAGCCGCAGCGTGCTGGTCGGAGTCAATAAGGTGACGCCGGGCAAGCTGGTCACCTGCATTGCCCCCTGCTCGGCGGCATTTTGTTGACTGTGGATGAGCCTCTCCATCGCCAGGGCGGGATCGGCGGCAAAGGGAGCAAACAGGGCTTCCAGCAAGCGGCGGCGCAGCCCCTCGTCGGGCTCACCCAGCCAGCAGAGAGTGGTTGGCGAGGCGCAGGCCTGCTGGTTGAAACGGGTGCAGTCCTGCTGCAGGGCAGCCAGCGTCAGTTGCCACTCTTGCGGATCCAGCCCGGCCAGCCAGCGACTGTCGAGCACCGCCATCGAGCGGCGATCCGGAAACACCACCTCCTGCGCCGTCGGTGCCAGGGGAATGGCCCGTACCTGGCGGATGGTCTCGTCGCCACCCCAGATGATGCGCAGCCGGCAGCGCGCCGACAGCCAGGCGGTGATGCCCTCGTCATGGTCATAGCGAATGAAGCGGGTACGGGCGGCGATCGCTTGCCATTCACCGAGGCTGAACAGTTCGTTGAGGATCGCCAGCATGGCCTCCTGCTGCGGATCGCGGCGTGACGACAGCCGCACCACGCAGGGGTTGCCCATCAACAGACCCATCAACCAGGAGTAGAAAGCCACCATCGGCACGTTGGAGGGCACCAGGTGAAAGGTGACCCCCAGCGGCCCTCGTCCCTGCAAGCGCTGTTGTTCTCTGGCCAGCTGACGGGGGCGCAGCCAGAAACCGAACGCAGCCAGATCGGGGTGACGACGACCCTCTTGTTGCAGGCGGGCCGACAGCGCCGCCACGAAATCGCAGATGACGGGGGCAAAGCAGGGCAAGGGCTGCGGGCAGAAGGTTGGCCAGCCCGTCGTCGGGGTCACGAAGCTGACCGCCGGCCCCTCCTGCCAGAGCTCGGTGGTCGCCCCAGACAAGGTCATTGGAAGGTGTCGCTGCATCCCCTCACCTCGGCGCCGTGCTGGCGTCCCGCTACGTGAAAATAACGGCCATGGCGGCCACAAGGGCAGTCATCCTCTCCCAGCAGCACGCCGAGATCCTCGGTCAGCAGGCTGTGGCCGGGATAACTGCCGGGAATGGCGGAGAGCACCTGCAGCAGGCCGGGTCGGCCGATCCCGAGCGGCTGATGGGTGAGCGGATCGCGCACCTGTACATCGGCAAACACGGGAGCATGCAGGTGTCCCTGCTCGCACTCGACGAAGATGGAGCCTACCTGTTCCACCATGCCGTAGAAGTTGTGCACCCGGCCCAGCCCCAGCTGGTCACGACAGCGGGCCTTGAAGGTGGAATTGTCCACCGCCAGATGCTGCAGCTTCTTCCAGCCGCCGCTGTGAAACAAAATGCCCTGCGTCAGCGGCAGTTGCAGGCCGCGCTCGCGCAGCGGCTCCAGCAGGCATTGCCAGACCATGAAGGTGAAGCCGAACAGCAGCACCGGCTGGCCGGCATATTTGTCACAGAAGGCCTCGATGACAGGCCAGTTGGGCCGCATCTGCTCGTCGAGGGCATAGGTATGGTCACGGCCGAGGAAGGAGAGCCCCAGCGCGCCCGCGCCGCGCGCCGAAAAGCCGCTGCGGTTCTGGATGAGGGCGGGCTGCTCCACCAGCAGCATGGGCAGGCGCTGCTTGCCGACAAACTCCTGCAGGATCTTCACCAGCACCTTGCTCTGCAGGGCGGCGGTTTCCCTGTCCAGCACGATCCGTGATGGCGAGCCCGTGGTGCCCGACGAGGTGAGCACCTTGAACACCTCGCTCTGCGGCATGCTCTGCCATTGGGCCAGTTTGAACAGCCGGGCCGCCAGGTAGGGCAGCGCAGCGTAGTCGGTCGCCGCGGCCGTCCAGCCGAAGGCTTGCAGCACATTGTCATAGGCCGTGCAGTGGGCCTGATGGTGCGCAGTCAAGGCGTTGAGCCGCGCCAGCAGCAGCGCCTGTTTGGCGGCCTGGGGCAGGGCGAAGACCGGCGCGCTCAGCAACTGCTCCATCACGCCTCCCCCGCCAGTCTGGCCAAGGCGGCGTAGTCAATCTTGTGATTGGCGGTGCGCGGCAGTTGTGTCACCTGCACCACCTGCACCGCCCGCGGCGGGGCCTGCAGCCACTGCGCCAGCTCGCGCTGCAAGCCGTCGGTCGTCAAGTCATCGCGGGGCTCGACGGCCACCAGCAGGCAGTCGTCACGCCCACCGCAGGCCCCCGTCCAGCCCCAGCGATGAAGCTGGCTCTCGACCTCCGCCAGGCTGACCCGCTTGCCGAACAGCTTGAGAAAACGGCTGAGCCGGCCGCAGATGTAGTAGCGGCCCGCCTCGTCACAGCGGGCCAGATCGCCGGTGGCCAGCTCCTGCAGCTGGGCGCCCAGCGCCAGATCCTCGGCCGTACTGGCGTAACCCAGCATGACGTTGTCGCCGCGATAGACCAGCTCCCCCTCACCGGGCTTGCCCCCCTCCAGCGCGCGCAAGGCGAACTGGCCGCCGGGAATGGCGCGACCGATGGCATCGGGATGGGCGGCCACCTCGGGCGCCGCCAGCCAGGCCATGCGGGCGGTGGCCTCGGTCTGGCCATACATGACGAAGAAGCGCCGCTCCAGCCGCAGGGCCTGCTCGGCAAATTGCTGCGCCAGCGCAGGTTCGAGACGCCCGCCCGCCTGGGTCAGGGTCTGCAACGAAGGGTAGCGGGCCCAGTCAAAGCGCAGCCGGGCCAGCATCTGATAGGTAAAGGGCACCCCGGCAAAGCTGCTCACCTCGTGCAGATCGACTTGCTGCCAGAAGTCACGCTCCAACACGCTCCCTTCGTGCTGCACCAGGGAGGCGCCCACCAGCAGATGGCTGTTGAGCACCGACAGGCCGTAGGAGTAGTACAGCGGCAGGCTGGTGATGGCCCGCTCGGCCGCCGTCAGCGCCAGATAGTCGGCGATGGAGGCGGCGTTGGCCGCCAGATTGCGCCCCGACAGCCGCACCCACTTGGCGCTGCCGGTACTGCCCGAGGTTGGCAGCATTACCGCCAACGCCGGGTGCAGGATGGGCATCGTCGCGGCGAGCCGCTCCAGCTGGCCGACGTCATTGACCCGCCAGCTCACGCCAAACTGCCGGCAGCTGGCATCGTGCTGACCCGCAGGGAGGGCGGGGTCTGCCAGCATCACGACATGCCCCAGCTTGAGCGCCGCCAGATAGTGCAGCAGGTGGGCGGTGCGGGTGAAAAAGGGCAGATAGACCAGGCTGCGCTCGTCCGGATAGCCGGCCGCCAGCCGCGCCACCCGCCGTGCCAGCTCGCCGTAGGAGAGCCAGCCCTCTTGCGGGTCGCACCAGGCCGGCGCCGGGTTGTCTTCCCGCAGGTGGGCGAGCAGTACGTACGCGTGATCCATCAGACCGTCATGCCTCCATCCACACCGATGACCTGACCGGTCACATAGCTTGCCAGGTCGGAAGCGAGAAACAGCGCCACCTTGGCCACCTCGTCCGGCGTGCCGATGCGCCCCATGGCGATGCTGGCGAGCCGCTCGGCAAACTTGTCGTCCGGGATGGCGTGGGCCATCTCGGTATCGATGAAGCCGGGGGCGATGGCATTGACCCGGATCCGGCTGGCGGCCAGCTCCTTGGCCAGCGACTGGGTGATGCCGATCACCGCCGCCTTGCTGCCGGCATAGCTGCAAAGGCCGGCGGCACCGACCCGCCCCATCAGGGAGGCCAGGTTGATGATGCTGCCGCCACCGCTGCGCTGCATCAGGCGGGCGGCATACTGGCTGCAATAGACCACGCTGAAGGTGTTGTGGCTGAAGGTCTGCTCCAGCTGGGCCTGATTGACCATGCCGAGCAGCCCCTCTTCCAGCATGCCGGCATTGTTGACCAGCACGTCCAGCTGGCGCGTCTGGGCAAACAGCTGCTGAAAGGCCTGCTTGACCGCCTGCGGCTGCGCCACGTCGACACAAAGCGAGTGACAAGGCACGCCGAACTCGGCGCCGAGCTCATCGGCCAGCCGGATCATGGCCGCCTCGTCACGTCCCGCCAGCCACAGCTCGGCCCCCTGCGCGGCAAACAGCCGGGCAATGGCGAGCCCGATGCCGCGCCCGGCACCGGTGATCAACACCCGCTTGCCTTGCAGCAGCCCCTGCATCAGAGGGCGACCCCGTATTTGGCGAGGATCTCCCGCGCCTTGGCGACCGAGCTCATGTCGATGATGTCATCGGTATCGAGCAGCACGCCGTAGCAATCCTCCAGCTGGGCGATCAGGCCCATGTGGGCGACGGAGTCCCACTGGGGAATGCTGTTGTAGGCCAGCTGGTCGCTGACAGTGCCGACGTCGATGCCGAGGGCATCGGCAAAAACCTGTTCCAACGCTGTAGTCATCTGAAAAATCTCCGTAGCCGTTCTCGGGCGGCATAATAGTCGGCTGGCTGCAGTTCGAGGGCGATGAAGTCACCCTGTTGCCCCTGTTGGCGATAGCCGAGCTGTGCATTGAGGCGCAGGGCGGCGTCGTTGCCGGTGCGCACCAGGGTGCGTATGCAGCCGAGCCCGAAGGTATCGAAGCCCTGATCGAGCTGTGACAGGGCGGCGGCGACGGCCAGCATGGGGTGGCGCACGCTGGAGCGGCCCAGATAGAGGCCGGCATCCGCCACCGGCTGCCCCTGCAGCGATTGCCGCGTCTCCCCTTTCAGGTTGACGTAGCCAGCCCGCAGGCCACGGCACCAGAGCACCCAGTGCTGCTGGTCAGACCGTTCCAGGCTGCTGACGAACCACTGCCGTTGCTGGCGGGGGGAGATGAGCGCCTGCTCCACCATCTGCAACCGCACCTCGTCCTGGTTGCGCCAGCGTCGCAGGGTGGGCAGATCCCAGGGCTGGAGCGGGCGCAATTCGACACCATAACTCATGTTCAATACCAACGACGTTCCATCACTTGCCCATGTTATCGACCATCGCCGGGCAATTCCGTAGCAAAGCTCAATAATATAAGATGAAAACTCGGTATAATCTCAAAAATAATCAACGAGTTGTCATCAATTATCCGGCCCGGCGACCACGTCGGGCTCCTCAGGGAGAGAGCATCATGGCCATCGCCATCATCCCGGCACGGGGCGGCAGCAAGCGCATTCCCCGCAAGAACATCCGCCCCTTCTGCGGCTTGCCTATGATTGCCTACGCCATCGGGGCGGCCAGAGACTCGGGCTGTTTCAGTCGGGTGGTGGTCTCCACCGATGACCCGGAGATCGCCGAGGTGGCCCGTCGCCTCGGGGCTGACGTGCCCTTCCTGCGGGGCGCCGCGCTGGCCGATGACCATACCGGCACCACTCCTGTGGTGATCGACACCATCCAGCGACTCGACCAGCTTGGCATCCAGGCAGAGCACTACTGCTGCATCTATGCCACAGTGCCGCTGATCCAGGCCGCCGACTTGCGCACCGCCCACGCTCGCCTGCTCGCCAGCCAGGCCCCCTTTGTCTACACGGTGGCCGAATTCGGTTTCCCGATCCAGCGGGCGGTACGCATGGACGCGCAAGGCAGAGTTACGCCGTTCTGGCCGGAGCAGATGGCGAAACGCTCCCAGGATCTGGAGCCCGCCTATCAGGATGCCGGCCAGTTCTACTGGGGCAGTCGCGCGGCCTGGCTGGGAGGGATCAGCCCGGTGGGGGGAGAAGGGATTGGCCACATACTGCCAAGGCACAGGGTGGTCGACATCGACACACCGGAAGATTGGCACTTGGCCGAACTGCTCTATCAAGTGCTGGCCCAAGATGACGTTTAAGGTTGCCTTCCGGCTCGACGCCGGCGCCGAGATCGGGCTGGGCCACCTGATGCGCTGCCTGGCCATCGCCGATCGGCTGCACGCCGCCGGGGCCGAGTGCCACTTCCTCTGCCACGATCTGCCGGCGCACCTGCTGTCGTTGCTGCGGCCCCATCACCATCATCCCCTGAGCGCGCTGGATGACGCCGGCCCGCTGCCCGGCTTGCAGCCCGATTGGCTGGTGTTCGATCACTACCGGATTGACCAGCGGCTCGAAACCCAGCTGGCCGCCCACTGCGGCCGCATACTGGTAATCGATGATCTGGCCGACCGACCGCACCACTGCCATCTGCTGCTGGATCAGGGCCCCTTGCGCCGCGCCGCCGATTACCAGCCGCTCACCCCCGCCGATTGCCGGCTGCTGCTCGGCACCGACTATGCCCTGCTGCGCCCCGCCTATCGCCAGCTGGCGCGGCAACACGCCAGTCAGTGGCAACGGGGGCTTGTCTGCTTTGGCGGCGCCGATCCCGCCGGCGCCTGCCTCATAACCCTCAACAGCCTGGCTAGGCTGCCTTGGGCCCGCACCATCCGCTGGACCCTGGTGGCGGGCGGCGCCAATCCCTTCTGGCCCGAGCTGGAACAGAGAGTGGCCAAACTGGCCGACCTCGACCTGGTGCTGCTGCGCCAGAGCGACCAGATGGCCGACCTGATGAGCCGGCACGACTTCGCCATCGGCGCCGCCGGCGGCATGACCTGGGAGCGGGCCTGTCTCGGCCTGCCGACCCTGGCGGTGCCCATCGTCGACAACCAGCAGTTCAACGACCAGGTGATCGCCCGCTTTCAGCTGGCCGAGCGGCTGACCCTGAGCGAGCTGGCCGAGCCTGAGCGGCTGCTGCAGGCTCTGCAACGGCTTGAACAACAGTCAGACGACTACCGCCGCCGCGGCCAGCAGCAGGTGGATGGGCTGGGGCTGGATCGGCTCACCGCCCGGTTGCTGCCACAACCGGATTATCAGCTGTTACCAGATGGCCAGCAGTGGCAACTACGCCATGATGGCAAACTGCTGCTTACCCTGACCCTGAACGGCCAGCGGCTGACATGGCAGGCCACCCGGCCACTTCAGCCCACGGCGTGGCAAGAGCTGGCACATCGCTTGCACACAATTTTCTCCCAATTTCCCCTCTATCTTGCCGAGCCACCGCAGATAGCGCCCCCTGCCCCCTGGCAGCCGGCGCCGCAAGGCTGGCAACTTGGCACAGGAGTCTGAACACAGATGCAGATCGCCCATCAATCCATCGGCCCGGCGCAGGCTCCCTACGTGATCGCCGAGCTGTCGGCCAACCACAACGGCAACCTGGATCGCGCACTGGCCATCATGACCGCCGCCAGGGAAGCCGGGGCCAGTGCGGTCAAGCTGCAGACCTACCGGCCCGACACCATCACCCTCAACAGTGACAGGCCCGAGTTCCAGATCCACGGCGGCCTCTGGGATGGTCACAACCTGTACGACCTCTATGAGTGGGCGCACACCCCCTGGGAGTGGCATCAGGCCCTGTTTGCCAAGGGGCGCGAGCTGGGACTGACGGTCTTCAGCAGTCCGTTCGACTTCAGCGCGGTGGATCTGCTGGAATCCCTCGACTGCCCGGCCTACAAGATCGCCTCCTTCGAGCTGGTGGATCTGCCCCTCATCCGCTACGCCGCCCAGACCGGCAAGCCGCTCATCATGTCCACCGGCATGGCGAACGAGGCCGAGATCGCCGCCGCGGTCGAGATGGCGCTCAAGCACGGCAACGGCCAGCTGGCGCTGCTGCACTGCGTCAGCGGCTATCCGGCGCCGGCAGCTGAGTACAACCTGCGTACCATCCCTATGCTGCGCCAGCGCTTCGGGGTCGAGGTGGGGCTCTCCGATCACACCCTGGGATCGGCCACGGCCATCGCCGCCACTGCGCTCGGGGCGACCCTGATCGAGAAACACTTCACCCTGGCCCGCGCCGACGGCGGGCCGGATTGCGCCTTCTCCATGGAGCCGGCCGAACTCACCGAGCTGGTGGCCTCGGTCAATACCGCCCATGCCGCCCTCGGGGTGGCCGATTACCAGCTCACCGCCAGTGAACAGGGCAACCGCGCGTTTCGCCGCTCCCTCTATCTGGTCAAGGAGATGGCCGCCGGCGAGGTGCTCACCGCAGAGCACATCAAGTCGGTGCGCCCCGCCCTCGGCCTGCCTCCCGCCGATTACGATCGACTCATCGGCAAGCGGGTCAACCGCAGCCTGAGCGCCAATCAACCGCTGAGCTGGGAGTGGATAGACAAAGATGAGTGATGATCTGTTCAACCAGCACGGCAGGCTCATCAGCCAGCGCTGGCCCGCCCTCTGGCCCCGCCTGCTGGCACAGGACGTGGAAAGCCTGCCGGCCGAGCTGACCGAGGGGCTCGGCTCCACCCTCAGCCTCCATGGCATCCAGCTCACCAGCCGGCACGATCGAGTGAAGGAGGCCGAGCTGCAGGCCGCCAGCCTGCCCAAGCAAGCTGTGCTCCACCTCTACGGTACCGGGCTCGGCGATCTGCCGCGCGCCCTGCTGGGGCGCAGCAGCCTCAAGCGGCTGGAAGTGAAGATCATGAATGGCGCCCTGTTTGCCCTGGTGCTGCGGCTGCTGGATCAGCAGGACTGGCTGGCGGACCCCAGGGTCGAGCTGATGATGGCCGGCGACGAAGGGGAGGTGCGGCTGCCCTTCTTCGCCCTGCCGCCCGAGCTGCTGCTGGTGGAAGATGCCGCCGCCCGCATCCGCGACCGGCTGGTGAGTGAAATAGACTTGCCGTTCGCTCGGGCCAGGTTCGACGCCGAACACCCCGACGTCACCCGGCGGCTGGCCGAAAATCGCGAACTGGTGGCCGGCGACGGCGATGTGGCCTCCCTTTTTGGTCTGGCTCAGGGCAAGCAGGCCCTGATCGTGGCGAGCGGCCCGACCCTACAGCACAACCTGGCCACCCTGCAGGCCCAGTTGCAGAGCCGTCGGCAGGACTACCTGCTGATCAGCGTCGATACCGCGCTGGCGTTCTTGCTTGGCCACGGCATCCGGCCCGACATCGTCATCACCATAGATGACGCCATCCACGGCAACCGGCTACCCGCCGCCCAGTCGGCCCAGACCACCCTGGTCTATTACCCCACGGTACCCACGGCGGCCCTGCTGGCCTGGCAGGGGCCGCGCAAGACCGCCTACTCCCGCAGCCCCATGTACCAGCAGTTACGACAGACGCTCCCCAAGGGCGTGCTGCACTCGGGCGGCAGCGTCATTCATCCCGCCGTGGATCTCGCCGTGCAGATGGGTTGCCGCCAGGTCATCCTGCTGGGCACCGACTTCGCTTTTCCCGGCGAGCTCACCCACTCGGGCTGGGCCGACGGTGCCCTCGGTCCGAGCGCCGCGCTGGCGCTCAGCTGGACCCTCGACGGCCATGGCCGGCGGGTCAAGACCAATCCGAACTTTTCCGCCTACCGCACCGAGCTCGAGCGCTACATAGCGCGCCACCCCGAGGTGCAGTTCTGGAACTGCAGCAGGGAGGGGGCGGAGATCGCCGGCTGCCGCTATCACCCGGAGTACGTGCAATGAAAAACGGCCAGATCACCCGCCTCACCGCCCTGGCGCACCAGTTTCGACTGGGGCAATCGGTCGCCGCGAGTCAGGCATTGCCGGAGCTGCTGCAAGAGGTGCTCACCGAACAGGGCAACCTGCCGCCCGGACTGGTAGCCGCCCTGCTGCAGTGCCAGGAGCGCCAGGACTGGCTGGGACTGGCCGACTACCTCGAATATGAAGTGGTGCACTGCCTGTCGACCCCGGCCGGCGACACCCCCACAGGAGACCATTGATGATCAAGGCCATGTCCAACGCCTCCGATGAGGAGCTGTCACGCCGCCAGACCTTCAGCGAGTTGCTGCACGCCAGCCCGCTGCCCGCGGCCGAGCTGCAGAACAACCTGGGCCTCTACCTCAAGCGCCAGTCGCTCTCCCGCATCCTGTTCATGCACGAGCTGTATCAGAAGATCGTGCCGGTCCACGGCGTCATCATGGATTTCGGCACCCGCTGGGGTCAGAACCTGGCGCTCTTCTCCTCGTTTCGCGGCATGTATGAGCCTTACAACTACAACCGCAAACTGGTGGGGTTCGATACCTTCAGCGGCTTCCCTTCCCACGCCCCGCAAGATGGCAGCGACGCCGCCATCCAGCCCGGCGCCTACGGGGTAACGCCGGGCTACGAGCAGCATCTGGCCCAACTGCTCACAGCCCATGAGGCGGAAAGTCCTCTGGACCATATCGTCAAACATGAGCTGGTGAAGGGGGATGTGACCGAGACGCTGCCGGCCTATCTGGCTCGTCAGCCGGAGACCATGGTTGCGCTGGCCTATTTTGACTTTGATCTCTACGAGCCGACCCGCCGCTGCCTCGAGCTCATCAAGCCGCACCTGACCAAGGGATCTGTGCTGGCATTCGATGAGCTCAACTGGCCCGCCTTTCCGGGGGAGACTCTGGCCCTCAAGGAGGTGCTGGGGCTGGATCGCTACGCCATCCGCCGCACCCCGCACAACCCGGGCCCGGCCTATCTGGTGATCGAGTAGTCCGGTTACGGGCTGAGGCGACGCAGCAGCCCGGCATCCAGCAGCATCCGCGCCAGCGGCTCCACCCGCCAGAATGGCGCCCCTATGGTCTCGGCAATCTCGAACAGGGTCAGCTTGCCGTCGCTGTAGGCCAGCAGATTCATCATCTCCCGCACCCGCCAGCCCGAATAGCGGGTCGACAAATCCGGGTAGAGCCCCCGCTTGCCGAGCTGAGGCTCGCCCAGCACGGTGACCTCGCAGCGCTCGTCCAGCTCCAGACACTCGATGGCCCGGCGCAGCGCCATGAAGCCACCGGCCAGACCGGCCGGCGTCACCAGCGAGAGGTCATCGAGCGAGGTGTGGTACTCGGCATAACAGCCGTATCGACTGCGCATCACCGAGGTGACCGGCAGATCGATGCCGGGCGCGCACAGCTGCCGCTCGTTGGAGCCACGCTCCAGAAAGCTGTAAGCCTTGTAGCCCGGCGCCAGATGACCGAGCACATGGCGACCGATGCGATCCGCCAGCGTGTTGCCCTGGCGGGAAGGCAGGAAGGAGTAGCCGCGGTCATCGCCAAGACAGGTCAGGTTGAACCCGGCCAGAGTGTGCTGCTTGAGCTGGTCCAGATGGCGAGAGAGATAGACGATGGCCCCCAGGGTTTCGGGCACCAGCATCAGCCGGTAGCTGTAGCGACGTGTGGGCAGTGACGCCAGCCAGGCCATCAGGAAGACGCCGACGCAGGGGCCGGAGAGCTCGTTGTTGGCCATGGAGGGGTGGCAGGTGTAGCTCGACAGCAGGATCTCCTGCTCGCTCTCCCCCGGCAGCACCCAGTCGCCATAGGTGAGCGAACCCGGGGCCAGGGTGGCATCGATCACCACCTGATATTCTCCCTCCGGCAGCGCCTCTCGCAGCCGATGGGGCAGACAGAAGCCCCAGCGGCGCTTGTAGTAGGAGGTCACATAGGGAATGGCATCCGGCTGCTCGGGCATAGAGTGAAGATGGGGTTGCAGCTCGGCCAGCGAGAGGGTGCAGCGCACCGGCTCCGAGTAGCCGACCAGATGCAGATTGTGATCCTGGAAATCCACCACCCTGCGTCCATCCGGCCCCACTATGTAGGCCTCCCGCACGTTCCACTCGTCAGGCACGGTCCAGTCGAAGCACTCGGTGCCGCTGGCTACTTCATGGATCTGCAGCTCGGGCAGGCAGTGCTCGCGCCACAGGTCCAGCGACTGCCGAACCCCGTCCCCGGTCAGGCTGCGGTTGAGCGGAAACAACAGGGTGAGCAGCCGATGCAGCTGTTCACCGACTTGTGCCTGGTCGTCCCAGTCGGTGGGCAGATAGCCGCTCTTGGGTGAAAAACTCATGGGGTGGGTGCCTCGATCAATTCGACAATGTGGCCAAGGGGGCTCAGGAAAAACTGGACGTGGGCGCCGCCAAACGCGATGGCCGGCTGGCTGGGCCCGAGGGGCAGGTGGCGCTGTGTGCGCAGCCGTTCGGCACTCTCCTGCAGGTTGCTCACCCGATAGGCAAGGTGGTTGATAACGTTGCGCCGGGTCTTGAGCACCTGAGCGACCGGGCTCTCCTCGCCGGCCGGGGCGACCAGCTCGTAGCAGAGACCATGATCGTCGTGCGCGAACTGCACCCAGACCCGTTGCAGCGGATCTTCCACCGCCGCCGAGAAGCGGCTCAGCCCCAGCACGTCGCAGCAATAGGCCACCCCGCTCGCCAGGTCCGGCACCACCAGTCCGATGTGATCAAACTGCATGGGACTCTCCTCCCGCCCGGATCAGGGCGTATGGGGCCGCCGCCAGCAACTCGCCGGCAGCCAGGATGAAGTCGCGGCACGATACCGCCCAGACCGGCACCCGCTGGCACAGCGTCTGGCGCCAGACGCCCCGCTCCTGCAGCAGGGCCACCAGCCGGGAGAGGTCGATTTCGCTGGCCAGCGACAGGTCGCGCACATAGTAATCCGCCTGCCACTCCCGCACCTGGCCGTCGACGCGCACCTGGCCCGCAAACATCTTGTGATAGCGGTAGGAGACGGCCAGCCGCTGCTCCACGTAGTGGGTGAAGGTGATGCGGTCGGGGTGGCAACCCAGCCCCAGCAGCCAGCCATCCTGCTCCGCCAGCCAGCCAAACGGGCTCTCCTGACCGAAACAGTCGTGGCACTCCCGGGCCACCAGCGCAGGCCCCTGCGGGCCGCTGATCGCCATGCTGAAGACGGGATCGAGCGTGCGCACCACCCCTTCGCGCTGGCGGAACAGCTCCGTCATCAAGCCCACCTTGCTCGGGGTCTGCGCAGGGTCGAAGCACTCGTCCGCCATCGGGCTGTAACTGAAGGTCGGCACCAGCAGGTGCCCGCCCAGCCACTGCTCGAGGCATGTCCAGAAGGCCGCGATACCCGCGGCGTTGCCCATGCCGGCAAACTGGGCCACCACCATGGCATCCGAGTGCACCATCAGGGCGCCACCTCTGGGGATCCCCAGCTCGGTCATCGCCTGCTCGAGAGCCTGTTTCACACGGCAACCCCTTTGCTCTGCAAGGCTTGCTGGATGTCGGCCAGGCTCTTCAACTCGGCCAGCTCCTGCGGCTCGAACCGCACGGCATAGTGCTGCTCGACCAGCAACAGCAGGTTGAAGTGACCAAGAGAGTCCCACTCGGGAAAGCTGCCGAGGGCAGACTGTGCATTGATGCTGGCCTGGGGGAACTGCTGGTGTGCCAGCGCGATAAGGTCATTCATTGGCATAGAACTCCAAAAACGGGAGAGAAAGAGAGCAGAGATCAAGCGTGAGGAACAGCTCGTCCGCCAGCGGCAGCAAGCCCGCTGGAGTGGTTATCGGCCGGGTTGGCAGGCTCGCCAGAAAATCCCGCGCCGGCTGGTTGCGGGTGGTGGCAACCAGGCTGATGACCAGCTCGCTCACCCCTTGCGTCCGCAGATGGTTTGCCAGCTGCGCCAGCAGCCAGTATTCGAAGCCGCGCCCCAGCACCCGGCAGCTGATGGCCAGGGTATCCAGCAGCGCCCTGCCCTCATCGAGCGGGCGCACCACCAGCAGGGCCGTCATGCCGTGATCGGCGAACCGGTCTCGCAGGCTGGCCAGCCAGACCTCGCCCCCCTCGGCGGCCAGCCGGGCCAGTTCCGCCGCCTGATAGCGGCGGCCGGAGAGGTTGAACTGATTGGTCTTCTGGCTGAGCTGTTCGGCTCGCAACTGGTTGCCCGGGGAGAGCGGCTGCCAGTCGGCCTGCAACGCCAATTGCCGCAGGAAGGCGTGCTCGTCGCCCAGTTGCCGGCGCACCGCCTCGGCCTCGGCCTGGGCCTGATAGGAGTGATGCCGCAGGCCGTCATCCCGGCTCTGGTGGCGACTGCACAGGGCCGGCAGCGTCAGCAGGGCATCCGGCCAGCTCCAGAGATCGACCGGCGGGGTAACCACCAGCACCTCGGGGCAGTTGGCCCGCACCTCGGCCCGCTCCAGCTCGCTGTCATCCCAGAAGACCAGGCTGTCCAGCCCGACATTGAGGCGGGCGGCCAGCCGCCGCAGCCCCTGGGATTTGGGCTCCCAGCCGATCTCGGCGGCGGCTATCTGCGCCCGTGTCAGCACCATGCCCGGATGCTCGTCAAACAGCCGCCACACATCGTCCGCCAGATTCTTGGAGCAGAGCGCCAGCACTATGCCCTGCCCGTGCCAATGACTGGCCGCCTGCTGGAAGGCCTGGTAGAGCCGGCCCATCCCGTCCTGTCCCAGCAGGACGCCGCCGACACCGTCTTCCCCTACCACACCGCCCCACAGGGTATTATCGCAGTCGAGCACCAGCACCTTGTGAGCGGGTTGCTGCAACCGCTGCAGCAAGGGGAGCATCCACTGCGCCAGGCTGGCCAGACCGGCCATGGAGAAGGGGCAGGACATCAGATAGAGGTTGCGCCGATCGAAGCAGTGCTGGCGGCCATGCTGTTGCAGCCAGAGCGGCAGGTGCAGGTCGTCCAGGCCGGGTTGCTGCAGGCGCAGGCGGGCCATCTGCAGCTCGAACACACTGGCCAGCACGGCGAGCACGGCAGGGGCCGGGCCATAGACACAGAGCGGGGCATGGCTGCAGGCCCCCACCAGCAGATGATCCTGCGGGCGGCGCTGCAGATGCTGCAACAGAGGCTGACAGAGCGCGTCGACGAAGGCGGCGACCGCCAGCTGCTGATCGTCCTGCGCCAGACGGCCCCACTCCTGCAGGGTTCGGGCGGGCACCAGGTCTTCCCACAGCCAGATGATGATGTGGGTCCCGGCCGCGGCATCGGCGCCCTGATTCATCAGGGTCTGCAACCACTGGCCATGGGGGGCCACCTGCACTTCGCCATATTCAGCCAGGGGGCGCCAGGCGAGGTTGCCCGGCATCAAGAACGAACTGCCACTGAGATGAAGCATGGTCATGACCTTCCCCCTGCACTACCGGGACCATCCCGGCGACCGACAAATGGGATGATCGTGTTTGATCTTCATGAAAAACAAAAGCTTTTTTGGCCGTATTCAGTAGTTGATGCTGACGTAGGGCACCTCGTCCACCTGCCACAGCTGCTTGAGGTAGACGGTCAGCACGAAGAAGAAGTTGGCCAGCAGGTTGGCGAACCGATAGAGGATGGGGTCGAAGCGCACCCCGCTCTCCTCCAGCCGCACCAGCAGCCGCACCACCTTCTTGCTGCCGCAGCGGCACAGATGCAGGGTCGGGATCGGCTGCGGCCCTTGCGGCAGCACGAAACCGGTGACCCGGCCACGACTCGCCTCGTTGTAGTGATCGTAACGCCCCTTAAGCCACGCCAGATCCTCCTCGAAGATGCCGAGCCGGCCGCGCACCGAGCCGTTGAGGTTGTAGATAAGCCGCTGCAGCGCCGCGAGATCCGCCTGCATGGGCGCAAGCTCGACATCCGGTGCCAGCTGTGACAACACGGCGCCCACCTGGCAGCAGAGCTCGTCGGTGGCGATCTCGTAGTCACACTGGAACTGGGTTTCGAAGATGAAGGGGTAGCAAAGCTCGCGCTTGTCTCTGGGCTTTTTCGGGTTCATGGGGCGGCCGGATCGGGAAAAAGGCCAGTTTGCCAGCCCCCGCAGGAGCTGGCAAACGGCCGGTCATGGTCCTTCTCAATCCAAAACGGTTCAAACGCTCTTGCTGCTGGCATCCGTCGCCGGCTGGAACTGGCCGATCATCCGCAGCGCATCCAGCATCCGCTGGTTGAAGCTGGTGAAGCTGCCCACCTGGGCCGGATCGCTCTGGCCACGGGCCGCCAGCACCGCCGGCGTCAGCGCCTGCTGCTGGGACGCCGGCAACAGGGCATCCGCCTGCTGCTGCACCTGATCCAGCTTGGGCAGGTAGTCGGCCAGCGGCTTGAGCATCTCCTGCAGGGAGTGCGCCCCCTGATAGGTCTGGCTCAGCTTGAGGCTCTGCTTCAGCTTGAGCGAATAGGAGGCCAGCTGGCTGTCATCCAGCTTCAGCTCGCCCGCCTTCTTCAACAGGTCGTCGAAATTGCCGGAGAAGAAGCTGCCGGCCAGATCGTCGATCCCCTTGACCAGCTTGCCGATGGAGTCCATCTCCTCGCTGCTCAGGTTGCCCTCCAGCGAGAAGCTGAAGCTCTGGCTCGACTTGAGGCTGAACTGGCTGCCGCTGTCATCCTTCTGGGACTTGGTCTGCCAGCTGTCGTTGAAGCGCAGCACCACCTTGTCGCCATCCTTGGTCTGGATCTCCAGCGAGCCCTGCTGGCGGCTGGCCATCTCGGCCTGCCCCATGTCAGTGGTGGAGACCTTGCCGAAGAACTCCTTCTCGAACTGATCGAGCCCCTCCTGGATCAGCTTGTAGCTCTGATCCATGCCGGTCTTGATGTCTTCGTTGTCCGCCCAGTCGCCGAGCTGTTTCCTGGCGTCACCAAAGCCCTTGTCCACCCCCTTGCGAGCCTGCTCCATCATGCCGGTCAGGCTGTCGTCCGACTTGCCGTCGGCCCGGGCAGCCCCCAGCCGGCCGGTAACGAACTGCAGCACGTTGTCGGCCACCGACTGGAAGTCGAACAGGGTATCCGGGGTCACCGCCTCCGGCTGATCCTGCGCCTTGGGCGCCTTGTAGCCCTGGCCATTGATCTCCAGCGCGAACTGCAGCGCCTGCTGCACCAGCACCTGCGCCCATTTCGGCGCCTTGTGCAACGAGACTTCATCCTCGTTGTTGGTCTGCTTTGATTCCGCCTGCTGGGGCGATTTGGGAGCAACACCCACTCCCTTGGGTTGGGCCGCGCCCACTCCGTCGATCTGCATAATGTGTCCTCCCACCATGCCTGTAGATCAGCTATCGGCCTGACTGCACACTTCTTGACCACAAAATACTGGACAATCTGCGGCGGCCTTTTAAAATCGGGCCCCTTTGGGTGGCTGCAGGCTTCCCCCGATTTCGACCCGGCCAGACCGGTGTGCATGTGAGGTAAATCATGACCCAATCCCAGCAGGTTTCCGCCGACCCGGCGCCCCTTCGAACCCCGGCCGACTACCAGGCCCAGCTCGACGAGAAGCGCGAGCGCCTCTGCGGGTTGTTTGCCGACTTCACCCTGCCTGCGCTGGAAGTGCACGCCTCTCCCGCCGAACACTACCGGATGCGCGCCGAGTTTCGCATCTGGCACGACGGTGACGACCTGTACCACTGCATGTATGCGCCGGCCACCAAGGAGATCATCCGGGTCGACCAGTTCCCCACCGCCAGCCGCCTCATCAACCAGCTGATGCCGGTGCTGCTGGAGGGGCTGCGCCCGCACCCCGTGCTGCGCCGCAAGCTGTTCCAGATCGACTACCTCTCCACCCAGTCCGGCCAGATCTGCGTCAGCCTGCTCTACCATCGCAAGCTGGAGAGCGAGTGGCAGCAGGCCGCCGAAGCGCTGCAGGCCGACCTGCGAGCCAAGGGATTCGAGCTGCAGCTGATTGGCCGCGCCCACAAGCAGAAGATCTGCCTGGGGGAGGAGTTCGTCATCGAACGGTTGAATGTGCAGGGCCGCGAGCTGGTCTACAAGCAGGTGGAAAACAGCTTCACCCAGCCCAACGCCGCCATCAACGAACAGATGCTGGGCTGGGCGCTGGACGTGACCAAGGGGAGTGAGGGCGACCTGCTGGAGCTCTACTGCGGTAACGGCAACTTCTCCATCGCCCTGGCGCAGAACTTTAGCAAGGTGCTGGCCACCGAGATCGCCAAGCCGAGCGTGGACTCCGCCCAGTTCAACATCGCCGCCAACGGCGTCGACAACCTGATCATCCTGCGCATGTCGGCCGAGGAGTTCACCATGGCGATGCGCGGTGAGCGGGAGTTCAACCGCCTCAAGGGGGTCGACCTCTCCGCCTACCAGTGCAACACCATCTTCGTCGACCCGCCCCGGGCCGGCCTCGACGACGCCACCGTCAAGCTGGTGCAGGATTACGACAACATCCTCTACATCTCCTGCAACCCCGAGACCCTGCAGGCCAACATGCAGGTGCTCGGCGAAACCCACGAGATCGCCCGCTTCGCCCTGTTCGATCAGTTCCCCTGGACTCACCATATGGAAGCCGGCGTCTATCTCAAGCGCAAAGTGAGCTGATGTCATAGGGGAGGCCGCTTCGCCCTGTCCGAGCCACTTCCCCCTGGGTTCACTACATGGAAGCCGGGGTCTATCTCAAGCGCAAGGCGGGTTGATGCCGCCGGGGCACGTCGCCCCGCTCGACCAGCAAGACAGGGCCCGCGGGCCCTGTTTGATTATTTAACCCTGTGCATGGGGCGGCCGGAGCCGCTATGCTGGCGGCACGCGCATCCGCGCCACAGTCTGGGTGTCATGCCACCATGCAACGCATTCTTTTTGTTGAAGATGATCCCGAGATAGGCCAGCTCATCAGCAGCTGGCTGGCCCGCCATGACATGGAAGTGCTGCTGGAACCGAGGGGCGATCTGGCGCTCGCCAGGGTCGAGGCCGAGCAGCCGGACCTGGTGCTGCTCGACATCATGCTGCCGGGTCAGGATGGTCTCTCCCTGTGCCGGGATCTGCGTCCGCGCTTTGCCGGCCCCATCGTCATGCTCACTTCGCTCGACAGCGACATGAACCAGATCCTGAGCCTGGAGCTGGGCGCCAACGATTACATCCTCAAGACCACGCCGCCCCCCGTGCTGCTGGCCCGACTGCGGGTCCAGTTCCGCCAGCAGGGACAGCAGGCTCCGCAGCCCGTGGTCGCCAGCACACCGCCCCAGCGCCTGCAGTTCGGCCGGCTGCAGATCGACGGGCCGGGCCGGGACGTGCGCCTCGACGGCGACAGCATTCCGCTCTCCACCGCCGATTTCGATCTCCTGTGGGAGCTGGCCTGCCACGCCGGCCAGATCCTGGGGCGGGAGGCGCTGTTTCGCAGCCTGCGCGGTCGCGACTACGACGGCCAGGATCGCAGCATGGACGTGGCCATCTCCCGCCTGCGCCGCAAGCTGGGGGACGACACCAGCAACCCGACCCGCATCAAGACAGTGCGCCAGAAAGGCTATCTGCTGGTGCCCCAGGCCTGGGAATAAGCCCCGCCGAATGACCTTGATGCTCTCTGCTCCCTTATCCCCTTGCGGGAGAAGGGTTGGGGATGAGGGGGCAACAAGGCAATGCCCAGACGCAATCCAGGCAAGAGGAGAGCCCCGATGCGACGCCTGTTTATCCAGTTCTATCTGCTGCTGATCGGCTGTTTCACCCTGGCCATCCTGCTGGTCGGCATGGTCTATCAGGTCACCGCCGAGCGGGCGGGAGATCGCTATCTGGAGCGGATGATGCAGGGCTCTCTCGGCCTGCTCACCGGCGAGCTGGCCCGCTTGCCGGCCGAACACTGGCCTGCCCGCATGGCGGAGCAGAGCCGCCAGCTCACCCTGCCGCTGCAGATCGGCGCCCTCGCCAACCAGCCGCTGGCCAGCGAGGACCAGGCCTTCCTGGAGGCGGGCAACATCGTCATCGTCGAGGAGGATGACACCTTCCTGCAGCGCATTCCGGGCACCGATCAGGTGCTGATCGTCGGCCCCGTCCCCTATCTCTCCTACCTGCACGAGCTGCACTGGGTCGACGTGGGGCTGCTGCTGGCCATCGGCCTCTCGCTGGGGCTGCCGATCCTGCTCTGGCTGCGCCCGCACTGGCGCGGCCTGCAGCAGCTCGAACAGACCGCCCGCCGGGTCGGTGATGGGGATCTCTCCTGCCGCACCCGTTTGCCGCCCGGCAGCAGCCTGGGTCGGGTCGGCCGCACCTTCGACCAGATGACCGAGCAGCTGCAGGCCATGCTGGCCAGCCGCAAGCAGCTGACCGACGCCATCGCCCACGAGCTGCGCACCCCGCTGGTGCGGCTGCGCTACCGGCTCGCCATGCTGGATCCCGCCCCCTCGGCCGAGGAGCAGCAGGGACTGGAGCGGGATCTCGGCGCGCTGGATTCCCTCATCGAGGAGATGCTCACCTACGCCAGGCTCGATCGCCCCGAGCTGCCGCTGCAGTGCAGCGAGCTGGAGCTTGGCAGCTGGGCCGGCAGCCGCCTCGCCGACTGGCAGGCGCTGCGCCCAGACAAGCGGCTCGACTTCGTGCGCCCGGCCATGGCCCAGCCCTGGCGCGGCGACATCCGCCTGCTCGATCGGGCGCTGGAGAACCTTATCGGCAACGCCCTGCGCCACGCCGCCGGCCGGGTCACCCTCAGCATGGCGCGCCAGCAGGATCACTATCTGCTGGAGGTGGCCGACGATGGCGCCGGCATCGATCCCGCATTGGCGCCGCAGATCTTCGAGCCCTTCGTGCGGCTGGATCAGAGCCGCGATCGACGCACCGGCGGTGCCGGGCTGGGGCTGGCCATCGTACGCAGCATCGCCCGCCACCACGGCGGCGAGGTGCAGCTGTTGCCAAGCAGCAGCGGTGCCCGTTTCTGCCTGATGCTGCCTGTACATTTGGATACAAACCGTCACCAGTCACTCACTGAACCGCAGGTCGAACAGCCCTAGGATGAAGTCATGGAGAAACGCTCCATGTCATCAACCCGAATGAGGAACTGGAATATGAACAAGCTGATCCCCCTGAGCCTGGCTGCTGTCTTCGCCCTGACCTCCGGCTTCACCATGGCTGCCACCCCGACCAAGGCTGCCGCTCCCCAGGCTACCCAGACCAAGGTCGTGAAAAAACACCACAAGGCTGCCCACGCCAAGGCGCCGGCCGTCAAGGTCGCTCCCAAGACCAAGTGATCGACCAGCAAGCTTCCCGTAATGAAAAGGGGCCCCGAGATGGGGCCCCTTCTGTTTTCTGCGCGCTTGCCTTGGCTCAGCCCAGCATGTAGTCCGCCGGCAGGGCGATGCGGGCAACGCCGGATTCCACCGCCGCCAGCGCCACGGCGCGGGCGACGCGCGGCAGCAGACGGGCATCCATCGGCTTGGGAATGACGTAATCCTTGCCGAAGGCGAGCTCGCTGACGCCGGCAGCGGTCAGCACCTCGGCCGGTACCGGCTCCTTGGCCAGACCACGGATCGCCTCGACCGCCGCAATCTTCATGGCATCGTTGATGCGGCTGGCACGGGCGTCGAGGGCACCGCGGAAGATGAAGGGGAAGCAGAGCACATTGTTGATCTGGTTCGGGTAGTCGGAGCGACCGGTACCCATGATGAGGTCACAACGTACCCCGTGGGCCAGCGCCGGCTTGATCTCGGGGTCCGGGTTGGAGCAGGCGAAGATCACCGGATTGGCAGCCATCAGCGCTACCGCCTCGGCAGGCAGCACATCCGGGCCGGAGACGCCGACGAACACGTCGGCCCCGTCCATCACCTCCATCAGGGTGCGCAGAGGGGTGTCGTTGGCGAAGCGCTGCTTGTACTGGTTCAGATCGGTACGGCCGCTGTGGATCACACCCTGACGGTCCAGCATGAAGATGTTGTGGGGCTTGGCGCCACACTTGATCAGCAGGTCCATGCAGGCGGTGGCGGCGGCGCCGGCCCCCATGCAGACGATGCGGCTGTCGCCAATCTGCTTGCCCTGCACCTCCAGCGCATTGAGCAGGCCGGCGGCGGTGACGATGGCGGTGCCGTGCTGGTCATCGTGGAACACCGGGATGTCGCAGCGCTCGATCAGCGCCTGTTCGATTTCGAAGCACTCGGGGGCCTTGATGTCTTCCAGGTTGATGCCACCGAAGGTGTCGGCGATGGCGGCGACCGTGTCGATGAACTGGGCGCTGGTGTCGTGCTTCACCTCGATGTCGATGGCATCGATGCCGGCAAAGCGCTTGAACAGCAGGGCCTTGCCCTCCATCACCGGCTTGGAGGCCAGCGGGCCCAGATTACCCAGCCCCAGAATGGCGGTGCCGTTGGAGATGACGGCCACCAGGTTGCCCTTGCCGGTATAACGGTAGGCATCGGCCGGGTTGGCGGCGATCTCGCGCACCGGCTCGGCGACGCCCGGGCTGTAGGCCAGTGCCAGATCGCGGGCGGTCTCGGCGGGCTTGGTGAGGGCGATGGCGATTTTGCCCGGCACGGGCTGGGCGTGGTAGTCGAGTGCCTGTTGGCGGAGATCGTGCTGCTGATCGGACATGGGGGACCCCGATACGGTAGTGAATGAGTGGTGCATTGGCTCGCCCACGGGCGAGGGCTGGGGATCATAAAGAAAACCACCGGGCTTTCACAGAGGAAAGTATCGCCAACTCGCCAATGACAAGCCAGTAATTAGCATGTCACACCACTTACCAATACCTATTTAGTTATAGATATGGTTTCAATCCATGACAGGGATTCCCGCCATGGCCTCCGCCTTCCGGGCGATCGCCTCCGTCATGCCCTGGAAGATGAAGAGGTGGAACGGCAGCATGGCGAGCCAGTAGGCCAACCCCCAGGCCCCCTGTGGATGCCAGTGTGCCGTCACCTTGAGCCGGGTCAGCCCAGACTCCTCCGGCAGTATGTTGAACTCCAGCCGACCGACACCGGGGGCCCGCATGTTGAACAGCAGATCCAGCCTGCGCCCCTCGTCCACCCCGAGGATCTGCCAGGAGTCCAGCATGTCCCCCTTCACGAAGCGATCCGGATTGGTACGGCCGCGGGTCAGCGCCGGCCCGCCGATCAGGTGATCCATCCATTCACGCACCACCCACAGCTGGTTCATGTAGAAGTAGCGCTGCTCGCCCCCCAGCTGCTGCAGCACCTGCCACACCACCTCGGGCGAGGCGAGACTGAGGGCATCGCCGCTGGCGGTGCGGTCATAGAAGCCGTACTCGGGATGGCGCCAGCGCAGACCGAGCGGGGTCTCCTCCCCCTGCTGTTCGGCACCGAGCCGCTGCTCCAGAGCCAGACTCTCCGCCAGCGCCTCGTCGAAGCTGAGCAGGGTTTGCGGCAGCAGGGCCCGCAACGGGCCGTCATCGGCCGGAATGTCGTGCTTGAGGCCGCCCACCAGCGCCTTGGCCACAGGTTGCGGCACCGAGGTGACGAATTGCAGCCACCAGGCGGAGAGGCGCGGGCTCAGGAAGGGGATGGGAATGATGGGGCAGCGCTTGCCGATATGGGCGGCAAACTTCTGCAACTGCTGCTGGTAACTGAGCAGCTCGGGGCCGGCGGCGTTGAAGATCTGGCCGTCCACCCCGTCGGCCTCCACCAGCCCGCCCAGATAGTGCAGCAGGTTGGACAGTGCAATCGGCGGCGTGCGCGAGCGCACCCACTTGGGGGTCACCATCAGCGGCAGGTTGAACACCAGATCCCGCATCACCTCAAACGCCGCCGAGCCGGGGCCAATGATGATGCCGGCGCGCAGTTCCACCGTCGGCACGCCGGTGCCCCGAAACAGCTCGCCACAGTGGCGGCGGGAGTTGAGATGGCGGCTGTTGCACTGCGCCGGCTGGATGGCGCCGAGATAGATGATGCGGCGCACCCCGGCGGCGCGGGCGGCGGCGGCGAAGTTCTTCACCCCCTGCTGCTCCAGCCGGTGAAAGTCGGCCCCCGCCCCCATGGCATGCACCAGATAGAAGACGGTATCGATGCCCGCCAGCGCAGGCAACAGGGTGATGGGCTTGAGGCTGTCGGCGAGGCGAAACTCCACACCGGGCGGCAGCCGGCAGGGGCGCCGCGCCCCGGCAATCACCCGATAACCCAGCTCCTGCAGATGGGGCACCAGGTAAGAACCTATGTAGCCCGCCGCCCCCATCACCAGACAATTCCTCATTCACTCGCTCCTGCTCTGCATCCCTCGTCAACCACACCACCATAGGGCAAAGCGGGCCCTGACAGAACGCCGACCAATAAAAAAGGCGCCCATTGGGCGCCTTTTTCAGAATTCTTCAGAAGTAAAATTACTTCTTGGTGGTCATCGCACCGAAACGCTTGTTGAACTTGTCTACGCGGCCGCCGCTAGAAACTTCTTTCTGCTTGCCGGTGTAGAACGGGTGGCACTCGGAGCACACGTCCAGGTTCAGATCTTTACCAACGGTAGAGAAAGTGTTGATGACGTTACCGCAAGAGCACTTGGCGGTGATGGCTACGTAGTCAGGGTGGATACCAGCTTTCATGGACAACCTCAAAGTAATAGGCCGTGTCGCCATCCGATCTTCTGTCGGACACCACACGATTGTTGAACACAGTTTCAAAGGCTGCGAATAATATAGGAAATGCCTGAGATCAGGCAAGTGGCTTCGCAGAAAAAATAGGCAATCTCTGGTGAATTCTTCCCAAACGCTGGATCTGGTTCGTGTGGCTGTGCCGGTACCGTTACGCCGTCATTTCGACTATCTCTCCCCCCTGCCCTTACCTGCCCCCGGCTGCCGGGTCGAGATCCCGTTCGGCCCGCAAACCCTGGTCGGACTGGTGGTGGATCACCCGACCGAGAGCCAGGTGCCGCGCAACAAGCTCAAACCCATCAAGCGGGTGTTGGATGCGGCGCCGGTGCTGGGGCCGGACATTCTGGCACTGATGAACTGGAGTGCCAGCTATTACCAGCATCCGCTGGGGGAGGTACTGCCCCACGCCCTGCCGGTGCTGGTGCGCAAGGGGGAGCCCGCCGCCTATCGGGAGCTGGAGTTCTGGTTCGCCACCGAGGCCGGCATGGCGGTCGATCTCAACGAGCTCAAGCGGGCGGCCAAGCAGCAGCAGGCCCTCGCCTTGCTGCGCAAGGGGCCGCAGACCCCCTCCGCCCTCAAGCAGGAGGAGATCCAGAGTGCAGCACTCAGCGCACTGGAGAAGAAGGGGCTGCTGGAGAAGCGCTCGCTGGAGCCGAGCAATGAGAGTGACTGGGCCGCCCGCTTCGAGCCGGGCGAGGGGCTGCGCCTCAACGGCGAGCAGGCGCTGGCGGTATCTGCCGTCACCAGCCAGAGCGACAGGTTCGGCGCCTTTTTGCTGGACGGCATCACCGGCTCCGGCAAAACCGAGGTCTACCTGAGCATCCTCGAGCCCCTGCTCAAGGCGGGCAAGCAGGCGCTGGTGATGGTGCCGGAGATAGGCCTCACCCCGCAGACCATCAACCGCTTTCGCCGCCGCTTCAACGTACCCGTGGTGGCGATGAACTCCGCCATGAACGATCGGGAGCGGCTAGATGCCTGGCTGGCCTGCCGCGACGGCGGTGCCGCCATCCTGATCGGCACCCGCTCCGCGGTGTTCACCCCGTTTCACGACCTCGGCATCATCATCATCGACGAGGAGCACGACGGCTCCTTCAAGCAGCAGGACGGCTTTCGCTACCACGCGCGGGATCTGGCGGTGATGCGGGCCCATCGCGCCGGCATTCCCATCCTGCTCGGCTCGGCCACCCCGTCGCTGGAGACGCTGCACAACGCCCGCAGCGGCAAGTATCACCACCTCAGCCTGACCCGGCGCGCAGGCAACGCCCAGACTGCCCGCCAGGTGATCCTGGACATCAAGAACGTGCGGCTGCAGGCCGGCCTCTCACCCCAGCTGGAGCAGCTGATGGCGGAGCATCTGGCGGCCGGCAATCAGGTGATGCTGTTTCTCAACCGCCGCGGCTATGCCCCGGCCCTCATCTGCCACCAGTGCGGCTGGAGCGCCGCCTGCGAGCGCTGCGACGCCTGGTACACCTGGCATCAGGCCGGGCGACGGCTGCACTGCCACCACTGCGACAGCGTGCGCCCGCTACCCCACCACTGCCCGGAGTGTGGCAGCGTTGATCTGATCGGATCCGGGGTCGGCACAGAACAGCTGGAGCAGCTGCTCGGCACCGTTTTCCCGCAATATCCGGTGGTGCGCATCGATCGGGACAACACCCGTCGCAAGGGGGAGCTGGAGACCCACCTCGGTGACATCAAGGCGGGCAAGTACAAGATCCTGATCGGCACCCAGATGCTGGCCAAGGGCCACCACTTCCCGGACGTGACATTGGTAGGACTGCTGGATGTGGATGGTGCCCTGTTCAGTGCCGATTTTCGCGCCGCCGAGAAACTGGCCCAGCTCTACATCCAGGTGGCGGGCCGTGCCGGTCGCGCCAGCAAGCCTGGGCTGGTGGTGTTGCAGAGCCACCATCCCGAGCACGCCCTGCTGCAGGATCTGACCCAGAACGGCTATGGCCATTTCGCCGACACGGCGCTGAAGGAGCGCCGCCTGCTGGGGCTGCCACCGTTCAGCTATCAGGGACTGTTTCGGGCCGAGGCCAACGGCCGCGACGAGGTGCAGCTGTTCCTCGCCCGCCTTGCCGACACCCTGCGCAGCGCTCGCTACCCACATGTGCAGGTGCTTGGGCCCATCAGCGGCTTCATGGAACGCAAGGCGGGCAAGTTTCGCATGCAGTTGCTGGTGCAGGGACCGAGCCGGGCACCGCTGGCCCAGCTGCTGGATTGGGCGTTGAAGGAGCTGGAGGGGTGGCCCGAGACCAAGCGGGTACGCTGGAGCCTCGACATAGACCCCACCGAGCTGAACTGAGTCGGATTCTGGTCGCTGACGGTGAAGCGGTCGCCAACGTGCAGCGTCAGCAACCGGGTTTGTCATGCGGGCGCAGGGCTCAGACCCGCAGGTCGACCTGCTGCACCCAGCCTCCCTTGCCCTGCTCGGTCACATAGAGGCCGGACTGGCGCAGCACCCCCTGATTGCCGCTTTCCCCCAGATGGTTGAAGGGGGTGTCGAGGGGGTGCAGCAGGATGGCACCTATCCCCAGCTCCACCAAGGCGATGGGTGACTGGTCCGGCTGCCAGAACTGCAGCGCCGAGAACTGGCTGTCCCGCTCGTCCAGCACCCCATTGCCATCCTCATCCAGGGTCGCCAGCTCGCCAAACCCATTGCCGGAGCGGGCCCCAAACAGCTCGCCGCCGTCATCTATGGTGCCGTTGCCGTTGCGATCCAGCGCCACGAAGCCGCTCCCCTCGCTCAGGCCGGGCAGGCTGTCCGCCTTGCCATCCTGATCGAGGTCGAACTTGACCCGGGCGTCGGTCAGGCCGGCGATTTTTCCATCCAGACTGAGCACCAGCGGATCCTTTAAGGCATTGAGGGTGGTGCGGCGCTGGCTGATGTCGAGCTGGCGCCAGTCCAGCACAAAACCCAGATCCAGCTGCAGGGTCTGGCCATCCTGGGTCTGCACATTCGCCGCCGCCACCACGTTGAGCTGCTCTTTCTGCAGCAGGCTGTCGGTCACCTCCACCAGCTGATCCGGCTCGGCGGCAGGCTGGGCCCCCTCACCCGTCGGGGCACTCACCCCCTCCGCGCCCTGCTCGGCTGGCTTGATGGGCTCCGGCAGCTCTATCTTGTGGCCCAGCATGGCCTCGATCATCAGCTTGATGAGCCGCTGGCGATTGTCGAGCCCGTCGTTGGGCATGCCATCCTGTTCGCTCTTGCCGGTCTCGGCGGGCTTGGCCGAGGCAGGTTCAGGGGCGCTCTGAGCCGGGCCGGCGGCGCTGCGGCTGGCCATCTGCAGCGTCAGCAGGCTGCTGCGGGTGAAGGTGAGCTGGCTGCCGCCGCCGGCAGCAGCGGGGGCAACGTCCGCCGGCGCCGTGGCAGGGGACTGTACCTGGCTGGCGGCCGGCACGGGGCCGAGCCGGCGCACCTTGCGGGCCTGGGCCTGTTGCTGCTGGTATTGCACCTCCCCCTGGAGGTCGTAGTGATCGATGCGCATATCTTCGCCCTCGGCGCCATACATCTGGTCAGTTATCGACCAGCTGCCGGGGCGGGCTTAACACCGATTGGCTATATCAGCCGGCAGACGCCTCGCCGTCGGCGCATAACAGCGCCAATGCCAGCGACCTTGCCTGCACCAGTGCCAGCGGTTGCTGATAGCTGTGTGCCATCACCACGGCCCCCTCCAGCAACAGGCAGATGCCGGTGGCTTGCGCCTCGTGGCAATCGAGCCTGGTGCTGACCCAGTCCAGCAGCGCCTGCTTGTGCGCCACCACCAGCTTGCGAACCGGGTGACGGGGATCGGCAAACTCGGCGCTGGCGTTGATGAAGTTGCAGCCATAGAAGTCGCTGCGGCCAAACCACTCCCCGAAGCCGTCGAACAGGGCGTGCAGGCGGCTCTCCCGCCCTTCCTGTCCCTGCAGGCGCTGTTCCAGCAGGGCGAAGAACTCCCGCTCGCGGGACTGCAGCACCTCCTCGATCAGGGCATCCTTGGTGGGAAAATGGCGGTAGAGGGTGCGCTTGGTGCTGCCGGCCTCCGCCCAGATGCGGTCGATACCGGTGGCGTGAAAGCCATGGCGATTGAACAGACGGTAGGCCGTCTCCACCAGCTGCTGCCGTTTTTCGCTCATCGCGTTTTTCCCCTTGAAGTACACCGATCTGTCTACCTAATGTGCCTAATCACGGCTGACAAACCAAGAAGGAAACCGTGATGACGAGATGGTATGGCCCCTTGTGGGCAGGAGTGGGAGCGGCACTGGCGATAGGCGTGCTGGGCTGGTTGAACATCAGCTGGCATACCACCCTGATCATGGCGCCCTTCGGGGCCAGCTGCGTGTTGCTGTTTTCCCTGCCGACGAGCCCGCTGGCACGGCCGTGGAACGTGCTCGGCGGCCATCTGCTGACGGCCACCGTCGGCTTGCTGATGCAGGAGCTGCCCCTGCCGCTGGAGCTGCAACTGGCCCTGGGCGTGGGGCTGGCCATCGCGCTGATGCAGGGGCTGGATCTGATCCACCCGCCCGCCGGCGCCAACCCCCTGCTGGTGTTGATGACGGGGCAACAGTGGCCCTTTCTGTGGCACACGGTCCTGCCCGGCGCCCTGCTGCTGATCCTGCTGGGCTACGGCTTCCAGCGGGTCAAATGGCAGCGACGGCTTGGTACCGGCTAAACAGACGAGGGAGGCCTGGTCCTCCCTCGTCGTTCATGCTGACACCCTGGTCATTGCGCCTGCTGGGAAACCCCTTCCAGTCGCACTTCCACCCGCCGATCCGGTGCCAGGCAGGCGATAAGCGCCGGTCTGGAGCCGCTGCTGCAGTTGTTGCCGGTGACCGGAGAGGACTTGCCACGCCCCTCGACCCGCACCTTGTCGGCAAACAGCCCCTTCGCAATCAGATAGTCTGCCACGCTGCGGGCGCGTTGCTCGGAGAGCGCCTGGTTGTAGGCGTCGGAGCCGATGCGATCGGTGTGGCCGATCACGGTTGCCACCCCGTCTTTCGGATTGGCCGCCACTATTTGGCTGAACAGGGCGTCGAGCGCCTGGCTGGCAGCCGGCTTCAGGGTCGCCTTGTTGAATTCGAACAACACGTCCGAACTCAGGCTGAAGGTTTTGGGCACCACCACCACCGCGGGAGCAGGCGCCGCTGCCGGGGCCGGTGCGGGCGCCGCCACTTCGCCGCCCTGCTGACCGAAGCGATAGAGCATGGCGAAGGCCAGCAGGCCGTTGTCCATCTCGATGCCTGACTCCTCGGGGGAGGTCTTGCCAAGCGGCGTTGTGTATTGATATTCGAGACGAGCGGCCCAATCACGATCGATCGCGTATTCAATGCCCAACGCTCCCACAAATGCGGCACCATGATATTTGTGCCCCTTGCTATCGAATGAGAGATCGTTGGCCGGATTGGCGGAGTCTCTATACCACCCGGAATAAGCGCTCTCAGTCCAGGCGTAAGCCCCCCCCAGCCTGCCATACACATCCAGCACCGGGGTTGCCGGCAGGCTCATTTTCATCGTGGCCTGCACCATCTGCGCCTTGGCTTCGCCATTCAGCCCGGCAGACTGGGTACCCTGTGATACCGTCTTGTCCAGTTTGTACTTGCCCAGCCAGTCATAGCCCAGCTCGAAACCCAGATTGGGATTGAGCTGGTAACCGACAAATGCCCCCACGCCAAGATCACTGTGCTTCTTGTCTGGTTCAACAAGGTCGACAACGGCTTTGACCTGCTCGTTGTAGTCCACACCGTAAAAATTGGACCAGCCGGCCTTGCCGCCGACGTACCAGGTGTTGTCCTGAGCGGCAGCCTGCACGGCCCCGCTGACGAGCAGGCCGCTGACCAGCACGGCAAGTATCGATTTGTTCATGGTAAAAGCCTCTGCAATGAGTCGTGATGGGCGCTCTTGCGCCTCTCTTCCCTGATGGGGCAAACCCGGCCCCGCCCATCAGGTTATCCCATCTGTTGTCAGCCTCAAATGACTTGGGACTCAAGAGTGTGAAGCGCCCGGCATTCCCGACCGCAAAACGCCCCATGCAGGGGTATCCGCGGGCGCGCCGGCAGCGCCATGAAAAAGGGAGGCCGATGGCCTCCCTCTTGCTGCTTGCAACGCACCTAGCTGGCCAGAAACAGCCGGTAGGCGGGGTCGTCACTCACCTCTTTCCAGCCGTAGCCAATCTCGTGCAGGTAGTCATGAAAAGCCGCCACGTCCTCGTCCGGCAGCTCGAAGGCACAGAGCACCCGGCCGTAGTCGGCACCGTGGTTGCGGTAGTGGAACAGGCTGATGTTCCAGCGACAGCCGAGGGTCTCGAGGAAACGCATCAGGGCGCCAGGCTGCTCCGGAAACTTGAAACTGTAGAGACGTTCACCGAGGGGCCGGGCCGGGCGGCCGCCAATCATGTAACGCACGTGGTTCTTGGCCAGCTCGCTCTCGGTCATGTTGACCACCGGATAACCGTTGCCCTCCAGCTGGTGCTGGATCTGGCCCAGCTCCTCGTCACCGCCGCTGAGGCGCACCGAGACGAACAGCGACGCCTGCTCGGCATCGGCGTAACGGTAGTTGAACTCGGTCACCATGCGGGGCCCAAGCTGACGACAGAAGTCTAGGAAGGCCCCCTTGCGCTCGGGGATGGTCACCGCCAGCATGCCCTCGCGCTTCTCGCCGATCTCGCAGCGCTCGGAGACGTAGCGCAGGCTGTGGAAGTTGACATTGGCGCCGGAGAGAATGGCCGCCATCCGGCCCCCCTTCACCTGCTCCCGCTCGCTGTAGGCCTTGAGGCCCGCCAGCGACAGGGCCCCCGACGGCTCGGCGATGGCGCGGCAATCGTCGAAGATGTCTTTCAGCGCGGCGCAGATCTGGTCGTTGGAGACGGTCACCACCTCGTCCAGATACTGGTTGCAGAGGCGGAAAGTCTCCTCGCCGATGCGCTTGACCGCCACCCCGTCGGCAAACAGCGAAACTCGTTCCAGATTGACCGGCTCGCCAGCTTCCAGCGCGGCCTTGAGGCAGGCGGAGCCCTCCGCCTCCACCCCGATCACCTTCACATCCGGCAGCAGCTGCTTGATGTAGACCGCCACCCCGGCGGCCAGACCGCCGCCCCCCACCGGCACAAAGACGTGGGTGAGATGGGTATCCTGCTCCAGCAGCTCCTTGCCGATGGTGCCCTGCCCGGCGATCACCTCGACGTCGTCAAACGGCGGGATCAGGGTGTAGCCCTCCAACTCGGCGAGGCGGCGGCTCTCGCCGTAAGCCTCGTCGAAGCTGTTGCCAAACAGCAGCACATTGCCGCCCTGGCGGCGCACCGCGTCGATCTTGATGTCCGGCGTGGTCTTGGGCATCACGATGATCGCCTTGATGCCAAGCCTGGCGGCCGACAGGGCGACCCCCTGGGCGTGATTGCCGGCGGAGGCGGCGATGACGCCGCGCTCCTTCTGCTCCTGGGTCAGGGTGGCAATCTTGTGGTAGGCGCCGCGCAGTTTGAAGGAGTGGACCGGTTGCAGGTCCTCCCGCTTCAGGCTGACGTGATTGCCGAGCCGCTCGGAGAGTTTTTTCAGGGTTTGCAAGGGGGTGACCCGCGCCGCCTCGTAGACGGGGGAGAGCAGCACCTTGCGTAGATAATCCGCCGCAGAGACCATGGTTTATTCCCCCAGCATCGAACGATCGCGCACCGCACCCTTGTCGGCACTGGTGGCGAACATGGCGTAGGCGCGCAGGGCAAAGGAAACCTGACGCTGACGATCGAGCGGCTTCCAGCCCCGGGCCTCGACGGCGACGCGGCGGGCGGCCAGCACGCTGTCGGCCACCTCCAGCACCATGCTGCGAGCCGGGATGTCGATGTTGATGATGTCGCCATCCTCCACCAGACCGATAGTGCCGCCAGAGGCCGCCTCCGGCGAAACATGGCCGATGGAGAGACCCGAGGTGCCGCCGGAGAAGCGGCCGTCGGTGATCAGCGCACACGCCTTGCCGAGTCCCATGGATTTCAGATAGGTGGTGGGGTAGAGCATCTCCTGCATGCCGGGGCCCCCTTTCGGGCCCTCGTAGCGGATCACCACCACTTCACCCGCTTTCACTGTGCCGTCCAGAATGCCGGCAACCGCCGTGTCCTGGCTCTCAAATACCCGGGCCGGGCCACGGAAGGTGAGGTTCTCCTCGTCCACCCCGGCGGTCTTGACGATGGCGCCGTTAAGCGCCAGGTTGCCGGCCAGCACGGCCAGGCCCCCCTCCAGGCTGTAGGCGTTGTCCAGCGAGCGGATGCAACCCTCGGCGCGGTCCAGATCCAGCTCCGGCCAGCGGCAATCCTGGCTGAACGCCTTGGTGGTGCGGATACCGGCCGGGCCGGCGCGGTAGAAGTCCACCACCTCCTGACTCGGCTGGCGGCTGACGTCATACTCGGCCAGCAGCTCGACCAGCGAGGTGCCCAGCACGTTGCGGGCGTCGCCGTGCACCAGACCCGCTTTCTCCAGCTGGCCCAGGATGGCGATGACGCCACCGGCGCGGTGCACGTCTTCCATGTGATATTTCTGGGTAGAGGGCGCCACCTTGCACAGCTGGGGCACCTTGCGCGACATGCGGTCGATGTCGGCCATGGTGAAGTCGACACCCGCCTCCTGGGCCGCCGCCAGCAGGTGCAATACCGTGTTGGTGGAGCCGCCCATGGCGATGTCGAGCGCCATGGCGTTCTCGAACGCCGCCTTGGTGGCGATGTTGCGCGGCAGTGCCGAGGCATCGTCCTGCTCGTACCAGCGCTTGGCCAGAGTGACGATGCGCTGGCCTGCCAGCTTGAACAGCTGCTCGCGATCGGCGTGGGTCGCCAGCAGGGAACCGTTGCCCGGCTGGGAGAGGCCCAGCGCCTCGGTCAGACAGTTCATGGAGTTGGCGGTGAACATGCCGGAGCAGGAGCCGCAGGTGGGGCAGGCGCTGCGCTCCACCTGTTCACTCTGGGCATCGGAGACCTTGGGGTCGGCGCCCTGGATCATGGCGTCCACCAGATCCAGCTTGATGATCTGATCGGAGAGCTTGGTCTTGCCCGCTTCCATGGGGCCGCCGGAGACGAAGATCACCGGGATGTTGATGCGCAGGGCGGCCATCAGCATCCCCGGGGTGATCTTGTCGCAGTTGGAGATGCAGACCATGGCGTCGGCGCAGTGGGCGTTGACCATGTACTCCACCGAGTCGGCAATCAGCTCGCGGGACGGCAGGGAGTAGAGCATGCCGCCGTGGCCCATGGCGATGCCGTCATCCACGGCGATGGTGTTGAACTCCTTGGCGACCCCGCCGGCGGCTTCGATCTCCCGCGCCACCAGCTGACCCAGATCCTTGAGGTGAACGTGACCCGGCACAAACTGGGTGAAGGAGTTGACCACGGCGATGATGGGCTTGCCGAAATCCTGATCGGTCATGCCGGTGGCGCGCCAGAGGGCGCGGGCCCCGGCCATGTTACGTCCGTGGGTGGTGGTGGCGGATCTCAACTTCGGCATGTCTCTACTCCCTGAATGCCCAGCGGGCTCATTATCTTTGGAAATGAAAAAGTGACTCTCGGATCGGGAATCGATCCTGGTGAGGGCACAGCGCAGTGCCCTGACCGGAAGCGACTCGGGGAGGCACAGCGCCTCCCCTCTCTCATCAGTCGTTGACTGGCGTCAGCCAGCCCCACTTGTCTTCGGTCTGGCCGTTGAACAGGCCGAAGAAGGCGTTCTGCAGCTGCTCGGTCACCGGGCCGCGGCAACCGGCGCCCACCTGCATCCGATCGACGGAGCGCACCGGGGTCACTTCAGCGGCGGTGCCGGTCATGAAGATCTCGTCTGCCACATAGAGGGCCTCACGGGGCAGCGCCTGCTCGCGCACCTCGTAACCCAGATCGCGGGCCAGCGTCATGATGGTGTCGCGGGTGATGCCGGGCAGGATGGCGGCGGTGGCGGGCGGGGTAAACAGCACGCCGTTCTTCACCAGGAACAGGTTCTCCCCCGCCCCTTCGCTCAGGTAGCCGTTCACGTCCAGCGCTAGCCCCTCGGCGAAGCCGTTACGCTTGGCCTCGCGGCTGATCAGCTGGGAGGAGAGATAGTTGCCACCCGCCTTGGCACCGGTGGGAATGGTGTTGGGGGCGAGCCGGTTCCAGGAGGTGACGCACACATCCACCCCGTTCTTCAGCCCCTCTTCCCCCAGATAGGCGCCCCAGGGAATGGCCGCAACGATCACGTCGGCCTTGGCATCCTTGGGAGGATGCAGGCCAAGGCCCACGTTACCGATGAAAGCCAGCGGGCGCAGGTAGCCGCTCTTCAGGCCGTTCTCGCGCACCACGGTGCGGCAGGCTTCGTTGATCTCGGCCTCGTTGTAGGGAACCTCCATCCAGTAGATCTTGGCGGAGTCGAACAGGCGGCGGGTGTGCTCCTGCAGGCGGAAGATGCAGGTTCCCTTGGGAGTGTCGTAGGCACGCACCCCTTCGAACACCGAGGAGCCGTAGTGCAGGGCGTGGCTCATCACGTGCACCTGGGCATCCTGCCAGGGCACCAGTTTGCCGTTGAACCAGATGTATTGGGGATGAGTGGCGGATTGGGAAGGCTGTGACATTGGCTTGGCTCCTTAAGCTCTGATCCGGGGTTGCTGTTCCAGTGCATCGACCCGGGAGACGTCCACCAGCTTCACCAGCTGGCTCCACAACTGCTGGATGGGACGCACCGACTCGACAGTAACCGTGATCCGCAGTTGTTGGCAATCCTGCTCCATGTTGAGGGCGCAGAGGTTGAAACCGCGGTGGCGCACCACCCGCAGCACCCGCTCCATCACTTCGGGTCTGGGCTGGGCATGGATTTGCAAGGTATTGAACTGACTCATGGGCGTTGCTCCATCATCTGGTGGTTGGCGACTCCTGGCGGAACCAGGGGCCAGACGTTTTCTTCCTCTGAAATGGCCACATGCAGCAGATAGGCGCTCTCACTCGCCAGCAGGCGGTCGAGGGCCGGGGCTATCTCCTCCTTGCATGTGATGGTCTCGCCCGGAATGCCGAAGGCGGCGGCCAGGGCGACGAAATCGGGGTTGTCGGAGAGGATGGTCTCGCTGTAGCGGCCGTCGAAGAACAGCTCCTGCCACTGGCGCACCATGCCGAGGCGCTGGTTGTCCAGCAGCACCATCTTCACCTTGAGCTGGGCGCGGCGGATGGTGCCGAGCTCCTGCACGTTCATCATGAAAGAGCCGTCGCCGCTCACCAGCACCACTTCATCTTCCGGGCGCGACATCTTGGCGCCGATGGCGGCCGGCAGACCAAAGCCCATGGTACCGAGGCCGGCGCTGGAGAGGTGGTTGCGCGGGCTGGTGAAGCGCATGTGCTGAGCCACCCACATCTGGTGCTGACCCACGTCGCAGGCCACCACACTGCTCTCCGGCAACCTGGCGGAGAGCTGCTTGAGCAACGCTGGGGCATAGATGGGCTGGCCGGGATGGTCGTAGCGGAAGGCGTACTCGCGGGCCATGTTCGCGCAGTGCTCACGCCAGGGCTCGATGACCAACGTCATGGCGAGGTGCGGCAGCACCTGTTTCAGATCCTGGGTGATGCCCACTTCGGCGGCGCGGCGCTTGCCGAACTCGGCGGCGTCCACATCCAGGTGGATCACCTTGGCCTCGGGGGCGAACTCCTCCAGCTTGCCGGTCACCCTATCATCGAAACGAGCGCCCACCACCAGCAGCAGGTCGCACTGCTGCACCGCATAGTTGGCGGCCTTGGTGCCGTGCATGCCGAGCATGCCCAGATAAACGGGGCTGTCGGGATCGAGCGCCCCTATCCCCTTGAGGGTGGTGACCGCAGGCATGCCGGTGGCGGCGGCAAAGTCGCGCAGCTGCTGCTCGGCATTGGCCATGCCCACCCCGCCACCAACGTAGAGCACCGGGCGCTCGGCGGCTGCCAGCAGGGTACGAGCGGCCGTCAGCTCGGCCGGATTGAGATGCTCGGGCTCCGCCACCGCAAACAGCGGGCTCTGGGCCGGCACCTCGGCCAGTTGCACGTCCTTGGGCAGATCGATCAGTACGGGGCCGGGGCGCCCCTCGCTGGCGATGGCGAAGGCCTCGGCGATCACCTGAGGCAAATCCGCCACGTCCGTCACCATAAAGGAGTGCTTGGTGCAGGAGAGAGACATGCCGAGCACGTCCACTTCCTGGAACGCATCGGTTCCCACGGCGGCGCAGGGCACCTGGCCGCTGATGGCCACCAGCGGCACCGAATCGAGCAGCGCTTCTGCCAGACCGGTCACCAGGTTGGTGGCGCCCGGACCCGAGGTGGCGATGCAGACCCCCACCTGGCCGGAGGCGCGGGCATACCCCACCGCCGCCATGGCGGCCCCCTGCTCGTGGCGGCAGAGCTGGTGCGCCAGACCGCCGTCATACAGAGCATCGTAGACCGGCATGATGGCCCCGCCCGGGTAACCAAACACCTGGGTCACACCCTGTTTCTTGAGAGCCTGTACCAAAAACTGCGCGCCGTTCATCTGGAAAATCCTGTCCTTTGGTCGAAAAAAAACCCCCGGGCCGTGAGGCTCGGGGGTCGCTTGTTTCGTTCTGTCCGGTGGTGGGTCTATCCCTTGTTCCGTGCAGCTAAACGAGCCCCGAGCGGTGAGATAATAATCACCACTAGGACCACAATAATGCTGACGAAACGGGAGGCCATGTTCATAGTTACAACCGGAAATCCTGTGAAATTGGGGCGGTTTTTACCGCGAATGGCTATTAGAACTAGCACGGCGGATTTTATTGGGCAAGCGTTTTTTGCCTGACAAGACTCTGATTTTCACTGAGTCCAATCGCGTCAGCTGGAACAAAAAACTAATAAAAAACGGTTAACCAGCATATACATCAAACCAAGGACGGGATTTATGTCATTAGCTGTGGTTTATAGCCGTGCCAGCCTGGGAATAGCGGCCCCGCAAGTCACGGTGGAAGTGCACCTCTCCAACGGTCTGCCCGCCTTCAACATGGTGGGCCTGCCGGAAACCTCGGTGAAGGAGTCGCGGGATCGGGTGCGCAGCGCCCTGCTCAACGGCAATTTCGAGTTCCCGAGCAAGCACATCACGGTCAATCTGGCCCCCGCCGATCTGCCCAAGGAGGGGGGCCGTTTCGATCTGGCTATCGCCATCGGTATTCTCGCCGCTTCCAAGCAGATACCCGCAAAATACCTGCTTGATCACGAATTTTTGGGGGAGCTGGCCCTGACCGGCGAGATCCGCCCCGTGCTCGGTGTGCTGCCCGCCGTGCTCGCCTGCCGCGATGCGGGTCGCACCCTGCTGGTACCGCGGGAGAACGGCCCCGAGGCCTCGCTGATCCAGGACGCCGAGGTACGCACCGCCCATCAGCTGCTTGCCGTCACCGCCTGGCTGGCGGGTCAATACGAGCTGCCGCTGCCGGATCCCCAGAGCGCGGAGGCCCTACCCGATGTGCCGGATCTGCAGGATGTGATCGGCCAATCCCAGGCCAAGCGGGCGCTGGAGATCGCCGCCGCCGGCAGCCACAACCTGCTGTTCATCGGCCCGCCCGGCACCGGCAAGAGCATGCTGGCCAGCCGCTTGCCCGGCATTCTGCCACCGCTGAGCGAACAGGAGGCGCAGCAGACCGCCGCCATCCACTCAATCGGCGGCCTCACCCCGCGCGCTGGTCACTGGCACCACAGACCCTATCGCACGCCGCACCACAGCGCCTCGGCAGTGGCGCTGGTGGGCGGTGGCAGCCACCCAAGGCCCGGTGAAATATCCCTGGCCCACAACGGGGTGCTGTTTCTGGATGAACTGCCGGAGTTCGAGCGCAAGGTGCTCGACTCCCTGCGCGAGCCGCTGGAGACCGGCCACATCACCATCAGCCGGGCCGCCCGTCAGGTGGATTTTCCCGCCCGCTTCCAGCTGGTCGGCGCCATGAACCCCAGCCCCTGCGGCCACTATGGCGATGGCCAGACCCGCTCCAGCCCGGATCAGATACTGCGCTACCTCGGCAAGCTCTCCGGCCCCTTTCTCGACCGCTTCGACCTGACGGTGGAGGTGCCGCTGCTGCCCAAGGGCAGCCTGACCGGCAAGGCGGAGCGGGGGGAGTCGAGCCAGCAGATCCGCGAGCGGGTGCTGGGCGCGCGGGAGCGCATGCTGAGCCGCAACGGCAAGCTCAATAATTTGCTTGATAGCCGCGAAATCGAAGAAATTTGCCGCTTGTCGCCGCAAGATGCCGAGTTTCTGGAGAACGCCATCCAGAAGCTGGGGCTCAGCATCCGGGCCTGGCACCGCATCCTGCGGGTATCGCGCACCATCGCCGATCTGGCGGGGCACGCCGCCATCGAAAGAGAGCACCTGATCGAGGCGCTCGGCTATCGGGCCATGGATCGGCTGCTGTCACGGCTGCGCAGCGGTTGATGGGTCGCAAGCGAACCTGACGGCACTGCATGGTCTCGCGGGCCATCGGCTGATATTATGGCCACAGATCTGACCACTTGATGGCCCTTTATCGACAGCAAGACGGACCCGACCCATGCCCAACAAGCTGATTGAGCGACTGCGCGGCAGCCTCTCGACCCTGCTCTATTTTCTCAACACCCTGTTCTGGTTTATCCCGATCCTCTCGCTGGGCCTGCTCAAGCTGGTGCTGCCCCTCAAGGGCTGGCGCACCTTCTGCAATGCCCTGCTGGATGGCAGCGCCGGCTGCTGGATCGGTTTCAACAACCTGATCCAGAAAACCATCATCAGAACCCCTTTCGATGTGGTCGGAGTGGACAAAGGGCACCGGAATGAGTGGTATATGGTGATTGCCAACCATCAATCCTGGGTCGACATACTGGTACTGCAGCGGGTTTTTAATCAAAAAATCCCCTTCCTGAAGTTTTTCCTCAAGAAAGAACTGATTTGGGTACCTTTTCTCGGTCTGGCCTGGTGGGCACTGGACTTCCCCTTCATGCAGCGATATTCCCGCAAACTGCTGGAAAAGAAGCCCCATCTGAAGGGAAAAGATATAGAGACCACGCGCAAGGCCTGTGCCAAGTACCGCCACATGCCGGTGAGCGTGATGAACTTTGTCGAGGGCACCCGCTTCACCGCCCGCAAACACGACAAACAGGCAGCGCCCTATCGCCACCTGCTGCATCCGAGGGCTGGCGGCATTGCCTTCACCCTGGCAGCCATGGGCGATCAGCTGCACAAGCTGGTGGATGTGACCATCGCCTATCCGGGCGGCATCCCCAGCTACTGGGACTTCATGTGCGGTCGGGTCAAGGAGATCAAGGTTCGGGTCCGCTTTCTGCCGATCGAACGCAATCTGGTGGGGGATTACTTCAATGACCCCGAGTTCCAACAAGAGTTTCAGCAGTGGTTGAACGGGATCTGGCACGAGAAGGACCAGACCCTGAACCAGCTGCTGGCAGACAAGACGCCCCAAACTACGCCATGCTAAGCCTGCTCCCGGGTCCGCTGGTGCTGCTCATCAGCGCCAGCCTGACCATACTGTTTACCGCCCTGTGCGCCAGCCTGATCCTGCTGGTGTCGCTGGTCAAACTGCTGCCCGTTCCGCCCCTGGCCCATGCCTGCAGCCGGCTCAACAACCGCTTCATGCGGCTGTGGCTGGCCTGCAATGCCCTGGTGATCCGCCTCACCACCCGCATCGACTGGCAGGTGGAGGACGACACCCGGCTGCGCAAGGATGGCTGGTATCTCATCATCAGCAACCACATGAGCTGGACCGACATAGTCGTGCTCGGCCACCTGTTTCGCGACCGGCTGCCGGTCCCCAAGTTCTTCATGAAGCACGAGCTCATCTACATCCCGCTGCTGGGACTGGCCTGCTGGGGGCTGGACATGCCCTTTATGCGTCGCTACTCGCGGGAGTTCTTGCTGCGCAACCCGCATCTGCGGGGCAAGGATATCGAGACCACCCGCAACGCCTGCGAGCAGTTTCGCCACATCCCCACCACCGTCATCAACTTCGTGGAGGGGACCCGCTTCACCGAGGCGAAGCGCGATGCCTCCCGCTCCCGATACCAGCATCTGATGCCGCCCAAGGCGGCGGGGCTGGCCTTCACCCTGGCGGCCATGGGGGAGCAGTTCGACAGCCTGATCAACGTCACCATCAGCTATCCGGACAACGTCGAGACTCCCTTCAAGGACTTCCTGATGGGGCGGATGAAGCGCATCCGGGTGCGGATCGAGGAGCTGCCGGTGGACGAGCAGCTGGTGGGGGATTACTTCAATGACAAGCAGTTCAAGCGCGGCTTCCAGGAGTGGCTGAACCAGCGCTGGCAGGAGAAGGATGCCGTGCTGGCGCAGTGGCAGGCGGCCGATGCGGCGGCTCAGACCGAGCCGCAGGCCGCCGAGGCGAGTACCGAGGCCAGCTCGGGCAGCTGATCCTCGCTGAACACGGCGATGCCGTGGCGACGCAGCAGGGCAGTGGTCATGCCCTCGCCCGCCACGGACTGCCCCTCGAAGCGGCCGTTGTAGATGCGGCCGCTGCCGCAGGAGGGGCTCCCCTCCTTGAGCAGGGCGAAGCGAATCCCCTGCTGCTGACAAGTCGCCAGCGCCAGCGCGGCGCCACGGGCAAACTCCGCTGTCACATCCAGCCCGCTTGCGGTCATCACTCGCTCCCCTTGCCGCTCGGCAGGGGGGCGTGGCGTCGGCAGACCGCCCGCTACCTCGGGACAGAAGGCCAATGCCCGCCCCTCGGCCCCCAGCGTCTGCAGCCAGTCGCTGACGATGCCCTTGCTCTGGCCGTCGTAACGCACCGGCTGACCCAGCAAGCAGGCACTCACCAGTACCTTGTGCACGCTGGTCTCACTCATGCTTTGCTCCCCCGCTGGCTAAAACCTGGGCCCTCGTAGCGCAACGAACATGGACCCAGCAGACAGGCGCTTACCAATACCTTGTGCACACCTGCATCACTCATGCTTCCGCTCCGTGCATCACCTGATCGAACATCACGCAGCAGGGGCTCTCCAGCCGGTAGAGGATGGCGGGACGCTGCTTGCCGGTGCGCTTGCGGCCGGTGTCCACCAGGATATCGGCGCGATGGATGCGCTTGCGAAAGGCGGCCGTGTTCATCGGGGTCTGCAGGATGATTTCGAAGGCCCGCTGCACCTCGGAGAGGGTGAACTCGGCCCCCAGCAGTTGCAGCGGCAGGGTGCTGTAACGGCTCTTGATGCGCAGTCGCTCCAACCCTCTGGCGATCAGCTGGGTGTGGTCGAAGGCGAGGCTGAGCCCCGGCAGGGCTGCAAGCGGGTGCCAATAGCCGTGGAGAACCTCCACCTCGGGATCCACCAGACAGAGGTAGACCAGGGTGGTGGACCAGCCACGGGGATCCCGCTCCAGGTTGCCCAGGGTGCAGACCTGCTCGCTGTAGCAGTGGCCCAGCCCCCATTCGGTCAGCAGGCGATGGCGAGCCGCGTCCAGATCCCGATCCCGGGTCTCGTCGATGCGCAGGGCCGGCAGTTGCCAGCAGTGGGCAAAGGGCGGGCGATCGCGGGTCTCCAGCAGCAGCTCGAGCCGCTCCTCGTTCAACCGCAGCACCACCATATCCAGACTCATTCTCAACATGCCGATCGCCCTGCTCGCCTTCGATTAATGTTTGGTAGATAATATCACACGAATAGTATGTGCAGGAGCCACTCAATGGGAACCGTCGCCAGCCTGGATATTGATGCGCAGAAGGGGTTTACCCCCCTCTGCCCGAACGAACTGCCCGTCGCGGGCGGGGATGATATTGTGGCTGCGCTCAACGCTCAGGCCACCCTCGCCAGCCTGCGGGTCGGCAGCAAGGATTCACACCCGGCCAACGCCGCCTGGGCCGTCAGCGACCCTGCCGGCATGCTGCTGCCGCTGGATCTGCCCAACGCCGACCTCACCTGGCCGGTGCACTGCGTACCGGGCACCCGCGGCTTCGAACTGCTCGACGGCCTGCCGGCCCCGGTCGATTACGACTTCTTCGTCTGGAAGGGGGTCGAGCCGGATCTGCACCCCTATGGCACCTGCTTCCACGATCTGGCCGAGCGCCGCAGCACAGGGCTCATCGAGTTTCTGCAAGCCCGCGGCGTCACGACCATACTGGCCGGCGGCCTCGCCACCGACTACTGCGTCAAGACCAGCGTGCTGCAGCTGCGCCGCGCCGGTTTCCGGGTGATCGTCCACCTCGATGCCTGCCGTGGCATCGCCCCCGAAACGGTCGCTCAGGCCCACACCCAGATGATCGAGGCCGGCGCCGAACTGGCCCAGACCCTTGCCGATGTACAACGCCTGCTGGACGCCTGATATGCCTCCCATTCTCAACAGCCTGCTCGATACAGATGCTTACAAGCTGCACATGCAGCAGGCGGTGTTCCATCGCTATCCGGATGCCGAGGTGGTGGCCGAGTTCCACAGCCGCAACGAGGAAGATCTGCTGCCCATGATGGGTCAGATTGAGGAGCAGCTGCGCCTCGCCGGCTCCCTGCGGCTGACCCGGCCCGAGCTCAACTTCCTGGCGGAGCGCCCCTTCTTTACCCCTGACTACCTCGACCACCTGCGCCGCAAGCCGCTGGATGCCTCCCTGCTCAAGGTGTTCGAGCAGGATGGTCGCATCAACGTGCGGGTCGAGGGCCCCTGGCAGGACGTGATCCTGTGGGAGATCCCGGTGCTCGCCATCATCAGCGAGATGCGCAACCGCTTCCGCTACCCCCAGTTTGGCGTCAGCCAGGCGCTGGATCGGCTCGATCAGAAGCTCGATAAGCTGGAGCGGGAGCTGAGCCGGGAAGAGATGAGCGAGTTCAACCTCATCGACTTTGGCACCCGGCGCCGCTTCTCCCTCGCGGTGCAGGATGCGGTGGTGGGTCGCCTCCAGGAGCGGCTGCCAGCGTTTCGCGGCACCAGCAACTACCTGCTGGCCCAGAAGTACGGCCTGCCGGCGGTGGGCACCCAGGCTCACGAGTGGTTCCAGGCCCATCAGCAGCTCGGCTTCCCGCTCGAGCACAGCCAGCGTGCGGCCCTCACCAGCTGGCTGGATGAGTTCACCAACCACCTCGGCATCGCGCTCACCGACTGCATCACCATGGATGCCTTCCTGCGCGACTTCGACTTCGAGCTGGCAAGCCGCTATCAGGGGTTGCGTCACGACTCCGGCGATCCCGTAGTGTGGGGCGAGAAGGCCATCAGCCACTATCAGCGGCTCGGCATCGACCCCACCGAGAAGACGCTGGTCTTCTCCGATGGCCTCAATCTCGACAAGGCCGTCGAGCTGTTCCGTCACTTCCGCGGCCGCATCAACACCAGCTTCGGCATCGGCACCAAGCTCACCTGCGATCTGCCCGGGGTCAGCCCGATGAACATCGTCTTCAAGCTGATCGAGTGCAACGGCGGCCCGGTCGCCAAGATCTCCGACAGCCCGGGCAAGACCCTGTGCCGGGACGCGGACTTCATCCGCAACCTCAAGCAGGCCTTCCACGTCGGGGTCTAACGCCTATTTTTGGGGGCGCATCTTGCGCCAGTGGCCAGTGGCCCCCTACCATTCTCTCCTCGTCAGGTCCGACTGGTGTCGGGCCTTTCTATTGCCCGAACGACAGCCCACCAAGGAATGCACCATGACCCGCAAATGGATATTCGCCCTCACCACCCTGTTCACCAGCCTGAGCGCCATCGCCACCGAACCGCTGCGGGTTTCCGCCATCCCGGACGAGGCCCCCACCGAGCTGCAACGCAAGTTTGCCCCGCTGGGTGACTACCTGGCCGAGAAGACCGGCCGCGAGGTGGTGTTCGTGCCGGTCAACGACTACGCCGCCGTGGTCGAGGCGCTGGCCGCCGGCAAGCTGGACATGGCCTGGCTCGGTGGCTTCACCTATGTGCAGGCCCATCGTCGTGCCGACAAGGTGGTGCCCCTGGTGCAGCGCCAGGAAGATGCCCAGTTCACCTCCAAGTTCATCGCCAATGCCGACAGCGGCATCAAGACCCTGGCCGACACCAAGGGCAAGGACTTTGCGTTCGGCTCCCCCTCCTCCACCTCCGGTCACCTGATGCCACGCCACTTCCTGGCCGAGCAGGGCATCAACCCGGAGCGTGATTTCGCCCACGTCGCCTTCTCCGGCGCCCACGACGCCACCGTCGCCTGGGTCGCCTCCGGCAAGGTGCCGGCCGGTGCGCTCAACGCCTCCGTGTGGGAGAAGCTGGTGGAAGAGGGCAAGGTCGACACCGCCAAGGTCAAGGTGATCTGGACCACACCGACCTACTTTGACTACAACTGGACCGTGCGCGGCGGCCTGGATCCGGCCCTGCAAGAGAAGATCAAGCAGGCCTTCCTCAGCCTGGATCCGGCGGTGCCCGCCCAGGCCGAGATCCTCAAGCTGCAACGCGCCAGCCGCTTCATCGAGACCAAGCCCGAGAACTACCTGGGCATCGAAGCCGCCGCCACCCAGGCCGGCCTGCTGAAGTGATCGCCGTCGCGCTGGACGGGGAAGGATTGCGGCTCGGCCAGAGTCGCATCCTGCAGCCGTTCAACCTGCAGATAGCCGCGGGCGAGTGCGTGGCCATCATAGGGCCAAGCGGCGCGGGCAAGACCAGCCTGCTGCGGCTGATCGGCACCGAGCTGCGTGGCGAGGGCAGGCTCACCCTCTGGGAGCAGGATCCCTGGACCCTCTCCACCCGGGACCGCCAGCGGCTGCGCAGCCGGATCGGCATGGTCTGGCAGCAACCCCCGCTGCCCGCCTCCCAGCCGGTGGTGACCGCCGTGCTGGCCGGTCGGCTCGGCCAGTGGTCCCTCGGCCGCTCCTTGCTCTCCCTGCTGCGCCCCTGCGACCCCGCAGGGGCGCGGGCCGAACTGGCCCGCCTCGGCCTTGCCGACAAGTGGCAACAGCGCTGCGGCGAGCTCTCCGGTGGCCAGTTGCAGCGGGTCGGCATCGCCCGGGTGCTCTATCAGCAGCCTGATCTGATCCTGGCCGACGAGCCCGTCTCCGCCCTCGACCCCGTGCTCGCCCAGAGCAGCCTGGATGCCCTGCTGGCCCAGGCTAGAGCCCGGGGCAGCACACTCATCGCCAACCTGCATGCGGTCGAGCTGGCGCTCGGCCGTTTCCCTCGCATCATCGGTCTGCGCGAGGGGCGGGTGCAGTTCGACTGCCCGGCTGCAGCCGTCACGCCGGCCATGCTGGCCGAGCTCTATGCCGGTGATGACGAGGCGGCTGCGTGTTTGAACTGACCCACCGCTGGCGCCATCCCCTGCCCTGGCTGTTGCTGCTGATCGGCTACAGCCTGTGGCAGCAGGCCGACGGCTGGCTCGGCCTGTTCGACGGCCAGAGCTGGCGGCAGATGGGCAACTTCCTCGCCACCAGCTGGCCACCCCGTTTTGATCAGGACTTCCTCGCCCTGACCCTGACCGCGACCCTGGAGAGCCTGGCCGTCGCCACTCTGGGACTGGCGGGCGCCCTGCTGCTCGGCGTGCCGTTTGCCCTGCTCGGCTCGCGCGCCCTGTCGCTGGCCGAACTGGGGCCGGCGCCCAGCCCGCTGCGCAGCGCCTTGCGAGCCCTCTCACGCCTCGTCGCCATCGTGCTGCGCAGCCTACCCGAGCTCATCTGGGCGCTGCTGTTCGTGCGCCTGTCCGGGCTTGGGCCGCTGGCCGCCATCCTGGCCATCGCGGTCAGCTACGGCGGCATGCTGGCCAAGGTTTACAACGAGATCATGGAGAGCGGCGCCCTGCAACCGGCCCGCGCCCTGCTGCTGGGCGGCAGCGGCCGGCTGCAGGCACTCTGGTACGGCGTGCTGCCCGCGGTGCGCCAGGAGCTGCTCTCCTACACCGTTTACCGCTGGGAGTGCGCCCTGCGCGCCTCCGTCATCATGGGCTTCGTCGGCGCCGGCGGGCTCGGCCAGCAGCTTGAGCTCTCCCTGCGCATGTTTGCCGGTGGCGAGGTGGCGACCTTGCTGCTGGCCTTCATCCTGCTGGTGACCCTGGCGGATGGCCTCAGCGCCTGGTTGCGCCACAGCCGCTCCCCCGGCCTGCTGTTGCTGATCTGCCTGGGACTGGCCGCAGCTCTCGCCCTTTATCAGCTCGACTGGCGCATGCTGAGCTTTTCCTTCGGGGGACTGGGCGCCTTTCTGGGGGAGTTCTTGCAACCAGACTGGTCATGGCCCTTCCTCAAGACGGTGGCCAGCGGCCTGCTCGATACGGTGCAGATGGCGCTGCTGAGTACCCTCTTCAGCGCCCTGCTGGCCCTGCCGCTGGCCTGCCTCGCTCGCCACTGCTGGCCGCTGCGGCTGCTGTTCAACCTGCTGCGCTCGGTGCCCGAGCTCATCTTCGCCAGCCTGCTGGTGATCGCGGTCGGGCTGGGGCCGGTGGCTGGCATACTGGCGCTGACCCTGCACACCACCGGGGTGCTGGCGCGCCTCTTCGTGGAGACCCTGGAGAACGCCGATCCTGCCCCCCGCCTCTCCCTGCAGCTGAGCGGGGCCGGGCCCATTGCCAGCTTCTGGTATGGGCTGTTTCCCCTGGTCACGCGCCAGTGGCTGGCCTATAGCCTCTATCGCGGCGAGATGAACCTGAGGGCCGCCACCATACTCGGTGTGGTCGGCGCCGGCGGGCTGGGGCAGCAGCTCTATGTCTCCCTGAGCCTGTTCCGTTACGATCAGACTGCCACCCTGCTGCTGGCCATCCTGTTGCTGGTCTGGCTGGCTGAGGCCATCAGCCGCCGCACCCGCTTGCCGCGCCCGGCCCCCACTCAGCGGGATTGCCAGATCTGACGCAGGCTCCTGATAAACAAAAAGCCCGCCGGTTTGCATCGGCGGGCTTTTTTCATGGGATCAGACGAGGTCAGTCTTTCTTGGCCAGCAGGAATTTCACCAGCTGGTTGAACTGCTCCTGAGAAGTAATGGATTCGATTTTCACCATGTACTTGCCGTTGACCAGGAAGGCCGGCACACCGCGGATGTTGTAGCTCTCGGTGTTGCGGTCAAACTGGGAGACCATGCCGGAGACGGCGAAGCTGTCGACGGCGCCGTCGAACTCTTCGGCCGGTACGCCGTTGTCCACGAAGATCTGCTTCACGTCGGCGCGGCTCTGCGGGATCTGACGCTGGGTGTGGATCTTGTCGAAGATGGCCGGGGTCAGCTTGCCTTCAACGTTCAGCAGGCTGGCAACGGCGTAGGCACGCTGCATCTCCGGACCCATTTCGCGGCCCAGGAAGGCCACCGGGTTCTTCTTCATCGGCACGCCTTCCGGCAGGTTCTTCTTCAGATCCTCGGCAATCGGCTCGAACTTGGCGCAGTGGGGGCAGTAGTAGGAGAAGAACTCCAGTACTTCCGGCTGGGCGCTACCGGTCTGCTTGACCACATCATAGTTGACGCCTTCCTTGAATTCGGGGGCGGCGTGAACCATGGGCATCATCAGCATGGCAGCAAGGAAAAACAGAATTTTTTTCATGACGTTTCCTGTTAAGGGATCACTGTGAGGCACGCCCGGCGAACCGAAGCAGTGCCAAGCCTATTGCGTCACCACTGCACAGTCAATGATCAAGCAGGGGGGCGAGTCCCATCCCTCGCGCACCAGGTCGTCAAGCTCTCTCCCCGGCGCCCGCGTCAGCGCGAACGCCTTGATAGCCTGCCGCGGGTCTGCGGCAGACATGACGAATGGCTGGCAACCTACCGCATCACCAGCCCGGCATCAGGGTCAGGGGTGGCGCCTTGAGTGCCTCCAGCTGATCGTGCAGGGTGGCGATCTGCTGGCGCCAGTAGTGCTCGGTGTTGAACCAGGGGAAGTGACGGGGGAAGGCGGGATCCTCCCAGCGCCGCGCCAGCCAGGCCATGTAGTGGACGATGCGCATGGCCCGCAGCGGCTCGATCAGCGCCAGCTCGCGCGGGTCGAACTCCATGAACTCTTCATAGCCCGCCAGCAGGGTGTCGAGCTGGATCTGCTGCTCGCTGCGCTCGCCGTTCAGCATCATCCAGAGATCCTGGATGGCGGGGCCGGTGCGGCAGTCATCGAGATCGACAAACATGGGACCGTCGCGCCACAGGATGTTGCCCGGATGGCAGTCGCCATGCAGGGAGATCTGCGCCACATCCAGGGTCATGGCGTCGCCGACGTGCTTGATCAGCTCGTCCAGCACCCCGAAGAATTGCCTGGCCAACCCGCTCGGCAACCACTCGCCGGACGCCAGCAGCTGACGCGGCTCGTGCAGCATGGTCTCCACGTCGAGCCGGACGCGATGGTGGAAGGGCTTGCTGGCACCGAGCTGATGGATGCGGCCGAGGTAGCGCCCCACCCACTCCAGCTGGTCGAGATTGTCCACCTCGAACTGGCGTCCCCCCACGCTCTGCCAGATGGCAAAGGGGTAGCCCTGATGCTCCAGCAGGGTCTCGCCGGCAAAGGCGATGGGAGCGGCGACCGGGATCTCCGCCTCGCACAGGCGAGCGGCAAACTCGTGCTCCTCGAGGATCTGGGCCCGGCTCCAGCGGCCGGGACGATAGAACTTCACCACGTAGCGGCGACGATCCTCGTCCTGGAACTGATAAACCCGGTTTTCGTAGCTGTTGAGCTCGATGAGGCCCGAGTCGAGCCGCAGACCGCTGAGGTCCAGCGCATCCATGATGAGGTCGGGAGTGAGATCGGAATAGTTGAAACGCATGTCATCCACCATGAGAAAGGGGCGCCGTTGCGCCCCATTCTATCACTACTGTCCGCCGTTGCCGTGCATGGCGGTGTGCCTTGCCGTCACAACCGGCTGATGAATTTACTGGGCTGGCGCAGGGTCCCCTTGCTGTCGTCCGGCGCCGCCCCTTCGCGTTTGAGCACGAAGCGGATGTCCAGGGTCGGCTTCTTCAGGTTGAAGGGATCGACGGCCACGCTCACCGGCAGGGTATAGATCTCGCCGGCCTTCAGGGTCACCTCGCGCGGACCGAACCACTCGTGCTCCGGCAGCCCCTCCACATCCAGCTGATAGGTCTGGGGATGCAGGGTCTTGTTGAGGATCTTGAGGGTATAGGTGTTCTCGATGAGCCCCTCGCTGTTCTCGCGGAACAGCTGGTTGCGATCCCGCAGGATGTCGAGCCCCATCGGCATGATGGACATGGCGTTGTAGACGAACACCCCCAGCATGATGGCCATCACCAGGCCGTAACCGATCAGCTTGGGCCGCGCCACATGGGTGGAGTCATTGGCCAGCTTGTGTTCTGTGGTATAGCTGATGAGCCCTTTCGGATAGCCCATCCGCTCCATGGTCTGATCGCAAGCGTCGACGCAGGCGCCGCAGTTGATGCACTCGTACTGCAGGCCGTCGCGGATGTCGATACCGGTCGGGCAGACCTGCACACAGAGGTCGCAGTCGATGCAGTCCCCCAGTCCCAGCGCCTTGGGATCGGCCTTGCGGGAACGGGCCCCCCGGGTCTCGCCGCGCTTGGTGTCATAGCCGACGATGAAGGTGTCCTTGTCGAACATGGCGGACTGGAAGCGGGCATAGGGGCACATGTGAATACACATGATGGCGCGCATCCAGCCGGCGTTGCCGTAGGTGCAGGCGGCGAAGAGCACCACCCAGAAGATGACCCAGCCGCTGGCCTGCAGGGTGAAGAAGTCAGGCACCAGCTGGAACACATCCTGGAAGTAGGCGACGAAGGTGAGGCCGGTACCCAGCGACAGCAGGAGCCAGGCCAGGTGCTTGGCCCCCTTGCGGGCCAGCTTCTCGCCGTTCCAGGGCGAGGCGTCCAACTTGCGGCGCTTGTTGGCGGAGCCTTCCAGCTTCTCTTCAAACCAGATGAACATGAAGGTCCACACCGTCTGCGGACAGAGGTAGCCGCACCAGACCCGACCCAGGAAGGTGGTCACGAAGAAGAGGGCAAAGGCGGCGATCATGAAGACCCAGGCCAGCAGGGTGAGATCCTGCGGCCAGATGGTGGCACCGAAGATGTGGAACTGCTGATGGCCGATATCGAACAACACGGCCTGTCGACCGTCATAGCGCAACCAGGGAATGGCGACGAAGAGCACCACGAAGAACCAGCCCATGGCCTTGCGCATCCGCTGCCAGTAGCCGGTCTGGGCCCGGACATAGATGCGGTTGCCGGGGTTGAACCTGTCGTCGCTGGCTTTGAAGGTATTGGGGTTGAACGTCCCCGTTACATCGCCGGTGACATCCTTGATATCGATCTTGTCCTGGTCGGCCATTGCAACACTTCGCTCCATTAATTAATTGTTATGGGGCGGATTATATCTTAAACAGCCTGCTAATTGTGTGGGTAAAATGTATCTAATGTTCGAGTGGTGTCGCAATTTCAAGCAACAAAAAAGACGTATCGCCAGTTGACGAAACGCCTTTTTAAGAGATTCCTTTGAAAACCATCAAGCTTCCAGCAAGCGCACTCTTTACTTGATGCCGCGGGCCTTGAGCAGGGCTTCCTTGAAGTCGGGCACGTGGTCCTTGGCCAGACCGGGGATCATCGCCTGCTTGTCGGACTCACGCATCTTGAGGTGGTAGATCAGCATGTCGTCGGTCAGCTCGGACAGAGGCCCTTCAAATCCCGCTTCTTCGGCCAGTTTGGCAACAAACTGTACCAGGCTGAGATCCTGTTCCTTGATCCAGGCAGGCTGCAACAACTCCAGCAGCTCTTCGATACGATGACATTGCATAGACGACCTCTTTAATCTGTCTTGTGAAACTCAGGCAACCTTACCCATCAAGGCTACTTCGATACGATCCCGCCCATTATGCTTGGCCTGATAGAGGGCCGCATCCGCTTTTTGTATCAGCTCGCTGATGGAGAGGGTCTGATCCGGTACCAGGGTCGCCACCCCGAAACTGCAGCTGACCCGACCGGAAACCAGGGACTTCTGATGGGGAATGCTCAACTCCTTGAGGGCCACCCGCACGTTTTCGGCGATCTGCATGGCCCCCTGCATGCTGGTGCAGGGCAGCAGCAGCGCAAACTCTTCACCGCCGTAACGGGCGGCGAGGTCATCCTCCCGCCGCTGCACCTCGGCCAGCAGACCCGCCACCTGCTGCAGACACTCATCCCCCAGCTGATGGCCGTAGAGATCGTTGAACTGCTTGAAGTAGTCCACATCCACCAGCACCAGTGACAGGGGAGCCCGGGCACGGTGGCAGCGACGCCAGGCGCGCTCGAGGCAGTAGTCGAGGTGGGCCCGGTTGGCGATGCCGGTCAGCCCGTCCAGCCGGGAGGTGAGCTTGAGGTGCTCGGAGACCGCCTTGAGCTCGGCCACCAGGTCGGCGTTGGAGAAACGGTGATAGAGGGAGGCCACCTGATCCCGCCGCAGGCGACGCAGCAGGGTCGGCAGGAAGACAAACAGGTAGCCGGCCAGCATGCTGGAGACGATCCGCTCCTGCTCGTTGCCCGCCCCCAGTTCGAACACCATGGCGAGCCCGAGCGGCAGCACGGCGCCATAGAGGGAGCGGCGACTGCCAAACAGCATGATGGCACTGCCGGTGAGGATCAGGCTGGCGAGCATCATCATGGCGGCGCGGTAGGTATCGGGCAGCTTGTCCATGTAGAGCAGCACGCCCAGCGCCCAGATGATGGAGGTGATGGTCACCCCGATGAAGAGTTCGCGCTCCAGCACCGGCAGCGGGATCTGTGCCAGCCTGGGCTGGCGCCAGCGCAGGTGCCAGCCCCGGCAGAGCAGCAGCAGCATCACGCTCGCCAGCCAGCCGAGCGCCTCGCTGGCGGGCAGGTAGTCGTGGAACAGCAGGCTCCAGCCAAGTGCCAGCAGACCCAGGCAAGGCAGGCTGAATGAGGCGTGGGTATAGAGCTGGGCCATGATGGCCTGCTTCACCTGACGTGTCACACTCTGGGTCAACTGCGTACTCCCTGTACAAGAGCCGCACAGTCTACCACTACCCCTTCGGAGCCAACAATAAAACGTCCGTTATTAAGCGGTTAGTCAGTCGATGATGCCAGACCCCAGCCTGCCGGCAGGGGCGGCTCAGCCGCGCTCCAGCTCGTCGAGGATCGGGCACTCGGGATTCTCGTCCCCGTGACAGCAACCGACCAGCCCCTCGAGGGAGCTGAGCATGGCCTGCAAGCCGGCGATGCGGGCGCGCAGATCGACGATCTTCTCCTGCGCCAGCTTCTTCACCTGGGCGCTGGTTCTGTGCTCGTCCCGATAGAGCGCCAGCAGCTCCTGGCACTCCTCCAGATTGAAGCCGGTCTCCCGCGCCCGCTTGACGAAGCGCAGCTCGCGCAGCGCCCCCTCGGTGTAACTGCGATAGCCATTGTCACTGCGCACCGGCGCCGAGATGAGGCCGATGCTCTCGTAGTAGCGGATGGTCTTGGCGGTCAGTCCCGTCGCCTTGGCTACCTTGCTGATGTTCATGGATGACTCCTTAACGGTTCGATTCAGTGCTGACATGGTGGCTGGCATGGGCGAGCGCCCGCGGTTGCCAGCGTTTCAGTAACAGGGAATTGCTCAAGACTGTGATGCTGCTCAGGGCCATGGCCGCCCCCGCCAGCTCGGGGCTGAGGTAACCCAGCGCCGCCAGCGGAATGCCGATGATGTTGAACACGAAGGCCCAGAACAGGTTCTGCTGGATGGTGCGCCAGGTGGCCGCCGAGATGTCGATGGCATCGGCCACCAGCCGCGGATCAGAGCGCATCAGCGTGATGGCGGCGGTCTCCATCGCCACGTCAGAGCCGGAGCCCATGGCGATGCCCACATCCGCCGCAGCCAGCGCCGGGGCATCGTTCACCCCGTCCCCCACCATGGCGACCAGCCCGCGAGTTTGCGCCCGCAGCGCCTCGACTTTTTCCACCTTGCCGGCCGGCAGCACTGAGTCAAAGGCCCCGTCCAACCCCAGCTTGGCGGCGATATGGGCCACCGGCGCCGGCGCATCGCCGCTTACCAGCCAGCTGGCGATGCCGCGCTGGCGCAGGGTGGCGATGGCTTCCGGACTCTCGGGGCGCAGGGTATCGGCCAGGGCCGCTATGCCGGCCACCACGCCGTCGATGGCCACCCAGACCCGGGTCGCGCCGTCGGCGGCTTGCTGATCCTGCGCAGGCGCTTCCATGCCGAGTTGTGCCAACAGATTGGCATTGCCGATGGCGACCGAATGACCCGCCACCTGGCCGAGGATTCCGGCCCCGACCCGCACCTCGACGGCTTCCGGCTGGGGCAGCACGGCATCCTGACCGGCCGCCTCGCGCATGGCCAGCGCCAGCGGGTGCTCGCTCGCCTGCTGCAGGGCAGCGGCAAGGCGCAACTGCTCGTCGTTGCCGCTCCAGCTCGCCAGCACCGGCCGGCCCTGAGTGAGCGTACCTGTCTTGTCGAAGATGAGCGCCTTGATGGCGTGGGCCTTCTGCAGGGTATCCACATCCTTGATCAGAATGCCGTGGCGCGCCGCCACCCCGGTGCCGGTGACGATGGCGGCCGGGGTGGCCAGTCCCAGCGCGCAGGGGCAGGCGATCACCAGCACCGCCACCGCCGCCAGCAGCGCCTGACCGAAGTCGTTGCCGATGGCGTACCACACTAGCAGGGTAAAGAGGGCGATGGCCATCACCACCGGCACGAACACGGCGGAGACCTTGTCCACCAACTGCTGCAGCGGGGCCTTGCCCATCTGGGCGCTCTCCACCAGAGCGATGATCTTGCTGAGGCTGGAGTCCTCCCCCACAGTCGTGGCCTCGATCTCCAGCACGCCGGAGCGGTTGATGGCACCGCCGAGCACCTTGTCGCCCTCGCCGCGGGGCACCGGCAAGCTCTCGCCGGTGAGGATCGACTCGTCCAGCTCGCTCTCGCCGCTCAGGATCTTGCCATCCACCGGTACCCGCTCACCCACCAGCACCCGCAGCCGATCGCCGCGCAGCACCTCGTCGATGGCCACGCTCTGCCAGCTCTCGCCACGCCAGACGGTGGCGGTTTCCGGCCGCAGCGCCATCAGTTCGCGAATGGCGGACTGGGTGCTGCGTCTGGCCCGGGCCTCCAGCAACTTGCCGAGGGAGATCAGGGTGATGATGATGGCGCTCGCCTCGAAATAGAGCTGGCCGCTGGCGGCCATCCCCAGGGTCAGCAGCAGATAGAGGCTGTAGAAGTAGGCCGCGCTGGTACCGGTCGCCACCAGCACGTCCATGTTGGCGGAGCGGTTCTTGATGGCGAGCCAGGCACCGCGATAGAAGCGGGCCCCGATCCAGAACTGTACCGGGGTGGCGAGCACCAGCTCCAGCCAGGCGGGCAGATGCCAGGGCAGCAGACCAGCCATTGAGAGCATACCCACCAACAGCGGCAGGGTCAGCAGCGCCGAGACGATGACCCGGGTCTGCGCCTGACGGGCGCTGGCGGCCTCCTGCGCTTCCCGCTCCAGCAACTGCTGGCGGCGGCCACTGGCGGAGCCTTGCGCCAGCTGGGCGCCAAAGCCGAGGGCTTCGATCTGCTCGCGCAATGCGGCAGGGGTCTGCATCCCGGGCACCAGCACGATACGGGCCTGCTCGAGCGAGAAGTTGACGTCGGCTGAGATGACGCCGGGCAGCGCGGCCAGCATCTTGTTCAGACGGGCCGAACAACCGGCACAGGTCATGCCGCTGATCTGGAAGGAGAGCGTCTCGTGGCCATAGTCATAGCCCTGTGCCTGAATGCTCTCCAGCACCGCCGGCAAACGATCGGTGCTGGCCAGGTCGATGGCGGCCTGCTCCAGCGCGAAATTGACGGTCGCCTCGACCCCCTCCAGCTTGTTGAGGGCGGTCGTGATGCGGCTGGCGCAATTGGCGCAGCTCATGCCTGTGAGCGGCAGCTGCAGATGGATGGGTAATTGAATATGAGTGGTCATCTTGTTCCTCCCCGGAACCCGTCGGCCAGAACGAGCGCCGACCAGCAAACCCTAACCTTTACTGCAAGGGTAAGCTCAAGCCACCTGACTCACTTTTTGCAGATGAAAAAACGGCGCCCGTTTGCTGCCAGAGAGCAAATGGGCGCCGCATTCAACTATTACGCGGTGTGACCGGCTCAGATGCCGTACTGGGCGCGGTACGCCTTCATGGCAGCCAGTTGCGTAGCCAGCTCAGGCTGCTCGGCCTGCTTCTCTTCCAGATAAGCGATCAGGTCGCTCATCTGGATGATGGCGATGATGTGGGCGCCGTAGTCACGCTCTACCTCCTGAATGGCGGAGAGCTCGCCCTTGCCCTTCTCCTGACGGTCCAGCGCGATCAGCACGCCAGCCAGGGAGGCGCCGTTGGCCTGGATCAGATCCATGGATTCGCGGATGGCGGTGCCGGCGGTGATGACGTCGTCCACCAGCATGATGCGCCCCTTGAGCGGGCTGCCCACCAGATTGCCGCCTTCACCGTGATCCTTGGCCTCCTTGCGGTTGAAGCACCAGGGCACGTCCACGTCGTGCTGCTCCACCAGTTGCACCGCGGTGGCGGAGGCGATGGGGATCCCCTTGTAGGCCGGGCCAAACAGCACATCAAACTCGATGCCGGCATCCATCAGGGCGGCGGCATAGAAGCGGCCGAGACGGGCCAGATCGCGGCCGCTGTTGAACAGACCGGCGTTGAAGAAGTAGGGGCTTTTACGACCGGATTTCAGGGTAAATTCACCGAATTTGAGGACCTGTTTCTCCAGGGCGAACTCGATAAATTGACGCTGGTAGGCTTTCATTCTGGCTCCTTGCTTGGCTTGTCGTTGTCTTGTGTGAAGGTATAAAAAAACGCGGACAATGCCGCGTTTTTAAAATCAGGAGAGCGACTGCTTCTGCAGCGCAATGATGTCGGCGATGCCGCCCTTGGCGAGCGCCAGCATCTCCAGCAGCTCTTCGTGGGTGAAGGGTTCGGCCTCCGCGGTGCCCTGCACCTCGATGATGCGACCATCTTCGGTCATCACCACGTTCATGTCGGTCTCGGCGGCGGAGTCTTCGATGTACTCCAGATCGCAGATGGCTTCCCCTTCGAACATGCCGACGGAGACGGCGGCGATCATCTGCTTGAGCGGGCTCTGCTTGATCATGCCCTTCTCGACCATCCAGTTCAGCGCATCCACCAGCGCCACACAGGCACCAGTGATGGCGGCGGTACGGGTGCCACCGTCGGCCTGCAGCACGTCGCAGTCAACTGTGATGGAGTGCTCGCCCAGGGCGGTCAGGTCTACCGCGGCGCGCAGGGAGCGGGCGATCAGGCGAGAGATCTCCAGGGTGCGGCCGCTCTGCTTGCCGGAGGCCGCTTCGCGGTTCATCCGGGAGTGGGTGGAGCGCGGCAGCATGCCGTACTCGGCGGTCACCCAGCCCTGATTCTTCCCTTTCAGGAAGCGCGGCACGCTGGTGTCGACGCTGGCGGTGCAAAGCACGCGGGTGTTGCCGAATTCCACCAGCACGGACCCTTCAGCATGCTTGGTGAAGTGGCGGGTAATGGTGACCGGACGAAGCTGCGCGGCAGTGCGATCGCTGGGACGTGACATGGGACGGACCTCTGGGCTGGCTGAATTGGCGCAGGAGTATAAGTGATCCCAGCCCAAATATCAGCCGCTAAAACCACGCTGTCGGCTGACGGAGCAGGCCTGGCTGAGTATACTGGCCCCACACTTCATCAAGCCCGGAACAATCAATGATTCACAGCATGACCGCCTACGCCCGCAAGGAACTCAAGGGCGACTGGGGCACAGCCGTTTGGGAAATTCGTTCGGTCAACCAGCGCTATCTGGAGACCTACATTCGCCTGCCGGAACAACTGCGCAGCCTGGAGCCGGTTCTGCGTGAGCGCTTCCGCGCCAAGCTGCAGCGCGGCAAGGTGGAGTGCAACCTGCGCTTCGAGGCCGCCCAAGCTGCCGCCAGCCAGCTGCACATCAATGAAGAGCTGGCCAAGCTCATCATCGACAGCGCCAACTGGGTAATGAAAGAGGCGGGCCAGGGTCAGCTTAATCCGGTCGACGTGCTGCGCTGGCCGGGCGTGATGGCTGCCGCCGAGCAGGACATGGATGCGGTTGCCACCGAGCTGCTCGGCGGGTTTGACCAGACCATGGAAGATTTCCTCGCCTCCCGCGCCAGCGAAGGGGCCAACCTCAAGGCGCTGATCGAACAGCGTCTGGCCGGCATTCAGGTAGAAGTGAAGAAGGTGCGCGTGCACCTGCCGCAGATCATCGAGTGGCAGCGCCAGAAGCTCACCGACCGTCTGGCCGAAGCCAAGGTGGAGCTGGATCCGGCCCGTATCGAGCAGGAGATCGTACTGCTGGCCCAGAAGATCGACGTGGCGGAAGAGCTGGATCGGCTGGAGATGCACATCAGCGAGACCAACAAGATCATGAAGAAGGGTGGCGCCTGCGGCCGTCGTCTCGACTTCATGATGCAGGAGTTCAACCGCGAGTCGAACACCCTCGGCTCCAAGTCCATCAACGCCGAGGTGACCCAGTCCGCCGTCGAGCTGAAGGTGCTCATCGAGCAGATGCGCGAGCAGATCCAGAACATCGAATAATACCGGTTCGATAGCGTGAAAAAGCCATTGGAGACAATGGCTTTTTCTTTTTATGCGGAGCAGGCGAGCACAGGGAGCGCGCAGGCGGTGGGCTCGGCCGCCGGGCCGAGATCCCGCACTATGTCGCGGATCACCGCATCCAGCTGATGAAGGCTGTGATGATGAGGCAGAATGATGAGGTGGGAGTGCTCGCCCGAGGTCGCCAGGCAATGGGTCTTCCAGGTGCGTTCCGAGGGGCGCGGGAAGACCACGGTAATGGAGTGCGGATGCCGCCAGGCGGGCACCCCCTGCTGATTCAGCCGCTCTACCAGCTGCTGGGCCATGGCCAGGCAGCGCCCGGTCCGCTCACGCCATTGGGCCAGCGTCCGTCCCTTGATGGCGGCCCACATCAACAGGGGAGTGAAGCCGTTGCGCGATCCGCTGATGGTCTGATCGCTGGCCGAGATGTAGTCCACCTCCACGGCGATGCGATCCACAAAACGCCGCCTGGCCAACACGATACCGCACGGGATCGGCGACCCCATCATCTTGTGGCCCGAGACACTGATGGAATCGATGCCGTCGGCAAATGAAAAGGCCGGCACATCGTCCAGAAATGGCAGGATCATGCCGCTCAGGGCCGCATCCGCATGCAGGTAGTAATCCTGACGGGGAATGCCGATGGCCGACAGCCGCCGTTGAATGGCGCCGATGTCGTCGATCGCCCCCTTCATGGTGGTACCGATATTGGCAAATATGATGGGATGACGCTCGCCATCATCCACTATCTGCTCTGCCAACTTATCGCAGTCTATTTCCCCGGTGGGCAGTGTGGGAATTTCTTTGGCCTTGATCCGCAGCAACCTGATTATTTTGGCAACCGAATAGTGTGTCTCTTGTGAATAATAGAGGGTGCCTTCAGGAAACAACTCTCTGGCAAGATAACAACCAAACATGTTGCCTTCGGTGCCGCCATTGGTCACATAACCCCAGCTCTGCTCTGGCGGGATTGAAAATAGCGATGAGAAATAGTTCATGACCTCTCGCTCAAATTCGAAGGTATTTAGCAAATAATTTCCAGGCGCGCCCCAGTCGCCACAGTTATTGATAGAAAACTGTAAAAACTTGTGCAGCTTGGAATAATCAAAGTCGGCAGCCTCCGGATAACCGACATTGAAATATTGATGGGTAAGGCAGAACTGCCAAAACTGCTCGAGCCTGTGCTGATCTTCTGCTGACAGCGTCATGATGGTGTCCGTGGCGAGCGCCATGACCTGGCGCCACCCTTGCTGAATGATAAGAGCAATGCGTGAAATTGATTGAATATATACAGCCAGTCAGGCCGCCGGGGAGCCGCTCAGGAGCGCCCACCAGGCTGACAAGGTGGGCCTGCGCGCCAGCTCGTCAAAGCCGACATCGACCCCTTGTGCCTTCAGCTCTGCGGTAAAGCGCATGATGCTGAGGGAGTCCAGCCCATACAGCACCAGACTCTCCTCCGGATCCAGCTCCCCCTCCTCCACCAAGCTCTGTACTCGTTCATTCAACCACTCACGGGTCATGAATGTTGGTCTGCTCATGTTATTTCCTCATTGTCTGTCATGGTTATTTCTAGTCGTGATTGTTTAATCAACGCCCCCACCAAATTGCTGAAAACTGGATCGATTACTGTCAAAAAAGAGGTGCCGTCATACCGGTCTTAAATACCGTCCAGGGTCATCTCTGGCCACGACTGATGCCAATTTAATTAAGCGACTTATCGATATAACCATATGGGTTGACGGATTAAATTAACCTTGAAATGAAAATCATTCTCACCTTTAAATATATAAACAACGAAACACGACAAGTTGTCAACGCCATGAATGAGATGAAAGAACTGACCGCGATGCAGGCGGCTTGCTGGATGGGACGCAGCGCGCATGCCCATCTGGGGGGCGTCAGTGCCCACCTCTACGCCGAGTTTGACGGCCCGGCCCTCGATCTGGCGCGCCTGCACGGTGCGCTGGAGCGTCTCTATCAGGCGCACCCCATGCTGCGCCTGACCGTCACCCGGGACGGCGCTCAAACGCTGGGGGATCCTGCCCCGGCCGTGCTGGAGATAGATGATTTCCGCTCCCTGAGCGGCCAGCCACTGGCCGATGCTCTGGCCCGCAAGCGGCAGGAGTGGGCCCACCAGCAACTCGATCTGAGCCGGGGTCAGGCGGCCCGCTTGTCCGTCACCCGGCTGGCAGAGCAGCGCCAGCGGCTGCACATCGACACCGACATGATGGCCGTCGATCCCTCCAGCGTGCGGATCCTGCTCGCCGATTTGGCCCGGTGGTACGAAGAGCCGGAGTGGACGCCACCGCCATCCCCCTCGTTTTTTGCCTGGCACGAGGCGGTGCAGACGCGCCTGCGTGAGCGTCGGGAACAGGATCGGCAGTGGTGGCGACAGCAACTGCCCGCGTTGGCGCCGGCGCCCACCCTGCCGCCCGCTCCGCAGCAGACTCCCCCCGCCAGCGAGCGTCTCAGCGCCACCCTGGATGCCGCCACCTGCCAGGCCCTCACCGCCCTGGCACGGCAGCGGCGCCTGACCCTCTCCAGCCTGATGCTGGGCCTCTTCGCCCACGCCCTGGGCAAGGCCACCGGCGACAGGCGTTTTCGCCTCAACGTCCCCTTCTTCTGGCGCGAGCCCGTGCTCGGCAACGAGCAGCGGATCGTCGGCGAGTTCGCCAACCTCACCCTGGTGGACGTGGACCTTGATCAGGCCGGCACGCTGGATGCGCTGTGCCGGCAACTGGCGGCCCAATGGCACCAGCGCCTCGGCCACGGCGCCTATTCCGGCGTGGCGGTGATGCGCGACCTCTCCCGCCACCACGGCTCGGCCCAGCTGGCCCCCATCGTCTTCACCGCCGCCCTGGATCTGGAAGGGGGCTCGCTGTTTGACGAACGGGTGCACAGGGTCTTCGGCGCCATGAACTGGGTCATCTCCCAGGGCCCCCAGGTAGCGCTGGATGCCCAGCTGGTGCGCCTGCGCGGCGAACTGCTCATCAACTGGGACGTCCGCCTCGATGCCCTGCCGCGCCCCTGGATCACCGCCCTCTTCGACGATCTGGTGGCACAGTTGCGCCAGCTGGCGCGGGATCCCGCCCTGCTCGACGCCCAGCTGCACCGCCGCCGCGAGGCCCCCCTGACGCCGCTGCAGCAGGCCTACCTGCTCGGGCGCACCACCCAGTTTCCGCTCGGGGGCGTGGCCATGCAGGAGTACCGGGAGTACCGCGGCAAGATGGAGCCGGCGCTGCTGCGCGCCCGCCTGCGGGAGATGGTGCAGCGCCACGATGCGCTGCGTACCCGCATCGATGCCGACCGCCTGGTACAGGTCGTCGATGACGAGGCGCGCCTCAATCTGCACGAACAGGACCTGCGTCAGCTGACCGAAGAGGAGGTGGCACCCAGGCTCGCTCGCCACCGGGAGGCATACAGCCATGCCCTGTTCGACCTGACGCAGTCCCCCTGGGATCTGACCCTGCTGCACCTGCCGGGAGACGAGCTGGTCGCCTTCGTGCGCATCGATGCCCTGATCCTGGATGGACACGCCATCGCCACCCTGATGCGCGAGCTGTTCGAAGGGATTGTGGCCCCCGCGCTGCCCTCCCCGCCCGCTCACGAGCCCACGGCGGCGCAGCGGGAGCAAGCCGGGGACTACTGGCGACGCAAGCTGGCCAGGCTGGAGGGGCCACCGCGCCTGCCCTGGACCCAGCCGCTCAAAGGTCTGCGCAGTGCCCGCTACGCACGCCAGCGACAACGCATACCTGCCGGGCAGGCGGCCGCGCTCTACAAGCTGGGTGCCCGCCAACACCTGTTCAAGAACACCACCCTGATGGCCGTCATCCTGGAGGTGCTCTCCCGCTGGCGCGACGAGGGGGATCTCTGCGTGGCCGTGCCGGTGGCCCCGCCACCCGGCGGGCCGCTGACCAACCGATCCAGCTTTATCGCTCTCACCTGGCAGCCCGCGGAGGGCACCCTGCTGGAGCGGGCCCACATCCTGCAGCAGGACGTCATGGAGGGGCTGGATCGGCTCGCCTTCTCCGGGGTCGATATCGCCCGCCAGCTGGTGGAGACCCATGGCGGCGGGCCCGCCCTGTCCGTGGTCATCACCAACGGACTGGCCTGGCCGGTGGCCGCGCCAGAGAGCCCCATGCAGTGGCAAGGGGGGCTGACCCAGACACCCCAGGTCGCCATGGACATCCGCATCAGCCAGCAGGCCGACGGTACCCTGGTGCTCGACATCGACTACGCCAGCGAGGCTCTGGAGGCCGCGCTGGTAAGCGATCTGCTCGCGGCCATGGCGCGTGCCGTGGCCCGGCTGGCGGAGGGAAAGGCATTTCACCTCCCGGATCTGGTCACCCCCACCCATGCCCGTCACAACAGCCTGCCGGACGCCGCCTGCCACACCGACTTCCTGCAGCGCATCGCCGATCGCCTGTTCCATCCGCAGCACGAGGCTGTGGCCCTGAGCCAGGGGGAACGACGGTTCAGCTACCGGGAGCTTGGTCACGGCGTGGGGCGCGTGATGCATGCCCTGAGCGAGGCCGGCATCGAGGCCGGGCAGGTCGTCGCCATCTGCCTGCCGCGCAGTCCCGAGCACACCATGGTGACCCTGGCCTGCGCCCTCAGCGGCATCATCTGGGTGCCCGTCGATGCTGCCTCGCCAGCTGAACGCCGCCGCTATCTGCTGGACAACTGCTGCCCCGACCTGGTGGTGGCAGAGCCAGGCGCAGAGACGGGCCACCCCACGCTGACCCCGGCCACCCTGCTGGCCGGCTCCGACGCCCCCCTCGGCACGCCCTGGGCGGGGCGCAGTGCCCACACCACGCCGGCCTACTACCTCTACACCTCAGGCACCACGGGGCGCCCCAAGTGCGTGGTGCTGAGCAACCAGGCCACCGCCAACGTGATCGGCAGCACCCTGCAGCGCTGGAACATCACAGAGCAGGACAGGTTTCTCTCCGTCACCCCGCTGCACCACGACATGTCGGTCTTCGACGTGTTTGGCTGCCTGACCGCCGGCGCCACCCTGGTGCTGCCGGAGCCCGGCGCCGACAAGGACGCGGTGCACTGGGGCCGGCTCATCGCGCGCCACGGCATCACCCTCTGGTGTTCGGTGCCGGCCATGCTGGAGATGCTGCTCGCCTGCCACCCGGTCGACACGCTGCAGAGTCTGCGGCTCGTCGCCCTGGGGGGGGATTACATCAAGCCGGGCATCATAGAGCGCCTGCGCAGCGGCCTGCCCGCCGCCCGTCTCTTCTCCCTCGGCGGGCCGACTGAAACCACCATCTGGAGCATCTGGCACGAGATAAGCGCCGACGATAGGCAGCGAATCCCCTATGGCACACCACTGCCGGGCAATGCCTACTGGCTGCTGGACGAGCGCGGTGAACACTGCCCGCTCGGGGTGGCGGGCCGCATCCATACCAGCGGCGTCAACCTGGCCCTCGGCTACCTAGAACAGGGGCAGCTCGTCCAGACCGACTTCGTCACCCTCACCGATGACAGGGGCCAGCCGGTGCGTGCGTTTCGCACCGGCGACCGGGGCCGCTACCGCCGCGACGGCACCCTGCTGTTCGACAGCCGGGTCAACGGTTACATCAAGGTGCGCGGGGTGCGTGTCTCGCTGCCCGACGTCGAGAGTGCCCTCATCACCCATCCGGCCCTCGCCCAGGTGCTGGTGGTGGAGTACGGCAACGAGCAACAAGGAGAGCTGGGGATCGGGCTGCTCTACGTCTGCGCCACCGGCCACCGGCTGGACCCGGCCGCCCTGCGCGAGTTTGCCCGGGCGCAGTTGCCGGCCTCCCATGTGCCGACCCGCGCCCTGGCCGTCGCGCAGCTGCCCCTCACCGCCAACGGCAAGCCGGACAAGCCCGCCGCACGCCACCTGCTGGCGCAACCCGCCCCCCGTCACGGGGTACTCGACATCTATCTGGAGGTGCTGGGCGCGGCACCGGGCAGTGCCGACAGCCGGCAACCCTTTACCGCACTGGGGTTGCGGCCCCAGCACCTGAAGACCATTTCGGCCCGGCTGCGCGAACGCTTCGCCGTGGAGCTGTCACCGGGCCAGCTGCTGGCCTGCCGCACGGCAGCCGACGTCGAGGGGCTGCTGGCCAGCGTGCACACCTGACCCTGCGCCCCGGCATGGCCGGGGCGCATCACCTTTCCTTTGGGAGTGTTTATGGAGACCACACACGTGGATATCGCCGGGGTCGGCATCGGCCCCTTCAACCTGGGGCTGGCGGCCCTGCTGGACCGGCATCCCGAGCTGAGCGGGGTGTTTCTGGACCGCAAACCGGCCTTCAGCTGGCACCAGGGGCTCCTGCTGCCGGGCACCACGCTGCAGGTGCCCTTCCTGGCCGACCTGGTCACCCTGGCCGACCCGACCCATCCGCTGAGCTACCTCAACTACCTGCACCGGCACGACCGGCTCTACCCCTTCTACTACTACGACCACTTCCAGATCCCGCGCCGCGAGTATGACCACTACTGCCGCTGGGCCGCCGAGCAGCTCCCCGGCTGCCGCTTTGGCGAAGAGGTGGTGGCGGTGCATTACGATGCGGGCAAGGAGCGTTTCTGCCTCGAGAGCCGCGACGCCGACGGCCAGCCCCACCACTACCAGAGCCGTGATCTAGCCATCGGCATCGGCACCCGCCCGGCCCTGCCAGCCTGGGCGCAGGGGATCGATCATCCCAATCTGCTGCACTCCGCCGACTTCCTGCACGCCAGGGAGCGCCTGGCCGCCTGCCGCCGGGTGACCGTGGTCGGCTCGGGGCAGAGTGCGGCTGAGTGCGTGCTGGCCCTGTTCCAGACGCTCACGCCGGAGCGGGTGGCCGCCGGGGCGGCCATCCAGTGGATCACCCGGGCCCCCGGCTTCCACCCCATGGAGTACTCCAAGCTGGGGCAGGAGTGCTTCACCCCCGGCTACATGGACTATTTCCAGCGCATCCCGCGGGAGAAACGGCGCGCCATCGTGGCCGGGCAGGGGATGCTCTACAAGGGGATCAGCTTCGCGACCATAGGCGCCCTGTTCGACCTGCTCTACGAGCGATCCATCGGCGGCCAGACACCCGGGCTGACCCTCTTCTCCAGCTGCAATCTGGAGGCGGCCGAAGTCCTGAGCGACGGCGCCCTGCGTCTGACCTGCCACCACACCCAGCTCGATCAGCGTTGTACCCTCGAGGCCGATGCCGTGGTGGCCGCCACCGGCTATGCCCACGCCTGGCCCGCCTGGTTCGAACAATTGAAGGGCGAGGTGCTGGCCGTTGATGAACAGGGGGACTGCATAGTGCAGGAGGACTTCACTGCCCGCCGCGCCGATCGGGGCACTGGCCGGGTCTTCATCCACAACGCCGACATCTTCCAGCAGGGGGTAGGCTCGCCGGATCTGGGGCTCGGGCCCAACCGCAATGCCTGCATCCTCAATCAGCTGCTGGGGCGCGCCCACTACCACCTGCCAGCCCGCACCACCTTCCAGCACTACGGTCTGCCGACCGACTGAGTCAAACAGTGAGCCCCCTTGCGGGGGCTCACGCCATCACACCTGTGGGGCCAGGGCCGCGAGCGGGCTGGCAGTCCCCTCCCGCACCAGCTGTTCGAGCAACCGGTCAAGCAGGGCACAGAGAGTCTGTATCTGGGCCGGGCTGTAGCGTCCGTCCCGGTAGGTAATGACCAGCCGCAGCCGCCGCTCATCGTCCAGCACATCCTCCATGATCTCGAACTGCAGGCCGAACATGGTTTCGGTCTTGTCCGCATCGATCTGGCGGTAGCGCAGCCCCTCGCCCGCCGGGGTCGGCAGACGGCCGTTGAGGGCGTTGCTGGCGTGGATCTGGATGTAGACGTCGAACAGCAAGCCGTCGGCCGGCGTCATGCCCAATCCCTGCTGGATCTGTTCGAGCGGCACGTCCGCGTAGCACAGTGAGTCGTTGATGGTGCGGGTCACCTGACGCAGCAGATCGCCAAACCGGGTGGTCGCGGCAAACGACACCCGATGCGCCACCATGGTGGTGAAATAGCCCACCGAGTCGAAGAAGGCGGGATCGGTGCGCCCCGAGGTCGAGGTACCGATCAGGATCTCCTCGGCCTGACCCAGCTGGTGCAAGGAGAGGGCGATGGCCGTGTACATCAGGGTAAAGAGGGAGGCATCGTGGGCGCGGGCCAGCTCATAGAGCCGGGCCAGCGTGCCCCCGGCCGGCTGCCACTCGTGCCAGCGGGCGGCCCAGGTTTCCCCCGGCAGGGGCATCACCGGCAAGGGAGGACGGCGGGAAGCCGGCACGGCGCCGTGCAGCAGACGGGTCCAGTAGGCCAGGTGCGTCTCGTTGATCCCATCCGCCGCCTGCCGGCGGGCAAAATCGTGAAACGCCGGCGCCGGTGCATCCCAGCGGGGGGCAATTCCGGCGGCGCGAGCCAGGTAAGCCTGGGCCAGCTCCCCCATCATCAGGTTGATGGACCACTCGTCCACCACCATGTGGTGTACCAGCAAGGAGAGCTGCTGGCGCCCCGTGGCCGGATCGCGCAGGAAACGGATCCGCAGTGGCAGCTCCCGGGTCAGGTCGAAGCGATGGGCCGCGGCGTCGGCCAGGGTCATCCCCTGCGACTCGGCACTGCCCCAGAACCAGCGATAGCCAGCCAGCTGATCGGCCGGGAGAATACGTTGCCGCACCTCGCCATCCTGCGTCATGAACAGGGTCCGCAAACTGGCGTGGCGCTCGATAATATCGGCAAAGGCCTGGGCAAACAGGGACTCGTCCACCTCGTCAATAAAGTCGAGGGCAAAGGGAAGATTAAAAATGGTGCCAAAGTCGTGGGCTTCATAAGCCCGCCACAGAGAGGCCTGCGCCAGGGCGAGCGGAGCCGGTGCCCTGTTATTTGCCGGGACTGCTTCCGGCAATGAAGCCTGCTCTGATATCACGGCCTTGCGTGCCAGGGCAGCCGCCGTCGGCGATTCGAAAAAGTCGTTGAAGCGGCACTCGATACCGTGCTCGCTCAGTAATTTCCCAATAATTCTGGTCGCCAGCAGGGAGTGGCCACCATTATCAAAAAAGTCATCATCCGGCCCCATATCGGGCGATGACAAGGCACGGCGAAATTCCTCAAGAATAATCCGTGAAATATTCTTGCCGACATAATGAACAGGGACACAAGAGGCTGGTTCGGCAAGGTGTGCCGGGGATGATAGCAGCAGCGGTACTTGCCCGGCCTGACCGCTAGCCAACCGATCGTAGTGCTGCTTCAACGCCGCCATCAGGGTCTGTGGCGAACCCTGTTCCGCAAGCACAGGATGCAGCACCAGCGCCAGTATCACACTACTTTCTGCGTTGATAATCAATGCCTTGAAAGGCGGCTGGCGGGTACTGTCCCAGGGGGCCTGCTGCACTCGCCGTACCAGCTCATCCACCTCGTCAGCCGCCAGACGATGAAATTCCAGACAGGGATACCAGCCATTTATCTGATATTTAAATAGATCTCCATCGGCACTGAAAAAATAACGGGTATTGAGTTCCGGCTGCTCCTTTATTAATAACTCAACACTCAATATCAACAGCGAAATATCAATATCGTCAGGGAGCGGCCAACACATCGCCTGTTTAATTATCTGCTCGGGCTGCTGTTGTTGTAACAACCAGCAGCTCTCTTCATGGGCACTGACAGGCAGCTCAAGCAGCCCCTCATTATGGAATTGCAGCAAAAGCCATCTCCTTCTCTGTGGAAATATAACCCTGTGAATTACGTCTGTTTTATTTGAAATAACCACGGACGCATGCCCCTCCCCCCTAATTGGCGGGAAAGGCATTGCGATATATCGATGAACACGATACCGTGCAAATGATTACCATAATGATTTTCATTCTCAAATAAAAATAACACGAGGTTCAGGAGAGAAATCGTGGAAATGGGCACAGGCTCCTTCCAGGCGCAGTTGCATCGTCTGTATCAGGAACATCACGGATGGCTCTGCTCGCTGCTGAGACGCAGGTTGGGCAACAGCTGCGACGCCGCGGATCTGGCGCACGACATCTACCTTCAGCTGCTGCGCAAGGGACACATCCCCACGGCAGCCGAGTGCCGTCGCCATCTGATGCAGATCGCCAAGGGCAAGGTGATCGATCTCTACCGCCGGCGTGCGCTGGAGGCACGCTACCTCGAACAGCAGAGCTACCAGCCCGACGCTCAGGCCCCCTCGGAAGAGCTGCGCGCCATGCAGCGTGAGGCGCTGGGAGCCGTCGCATCAGCCCTGCAACGCCAGTCCCCCAAGATCCGCCAGGCCCTGCTGCTCTCCCGCCTCGGCGGCCTCGGTTATCAGGACATCGCCAGCCAGCTGCAGGTGTCTGTTTCATCGGTCGAGAAGTATATCGCCCAGGGCGTGCAAAGCTGCCATCGCAGCCAGCCCGGCGGCGGCATCTGACCCGGATGGGGGAAATAAAAAGATTCATTTGAGGTTTTTTGTCCCCCGTACGGAAAACCACAGAGATCCGATCGCTCGTCGCGACCACCATCACTTCACCGTGGAGAAATAGCCATGAAGGCAGACGATGTGCAGTGCCCCGAGGCCAATGCTGGCGGGCCCATCAGCCGCGTGCTGGCCCCCATTCGCGGCCACCTGATCGCCGCCGCCCTGCTGGCGGCCATCGGCGCCATGCTGACCCTGGTCCCGCTGGCCGGGATCGCCCACCTGGCGGGCCTGATGCTGGCCGAGGCCGCCGTGCCAGGCGACGCAATCACCGCAGTGCTCGGGATCAGCCTGGCCTGCCTGTTTGGCGGCATGATCCTGCTCAGCGCCGGCGATCTGGTGGCCCACCTGGCCGACAACCGCATCACCGGCCAGTTGCGCCTGGCCCTGACCCGGCGCCTGGCCCGGGTGCCCCTCGGCTGGTTCACCGCCCGCGCCTCGGGGGAGGTCAAACAGGCGATGCAGGACGACATCGGCACCCTGCACAGCCTGACGGCCCACTTCTACACCACCCTGGGCCGCTGTAGCGGCGCTGTGCTCATCTCCCTGCTCTACCTCTTCGCCATGGACTGGCGGATGGCCCTCATCGCCCTCTCCCCCTTCCCGCTCTTCTTCCTGTTCTCCGCCCGCGCCCACCGCGCCAGCGCCGCCAACATGCAGCAGTTCGGCGCCGGCATGGCCCGCATCAACAACGCCGTGGTGGAGTTCGTGAGCGGCATCCCCGTGGTCAAGGCCTTCGGCGTGCAGGGCCGGCTGCACACCAGCTACCGCAACGCCATCGATGACTTTGCCCGCGCCTTCACCGACTTCACCCGTCCGCTGGTCGCGGCCATGGCCAACGCCAACGCCATCATGGCCCCCGCCTCGGTCTTGGGGGTGGTGCTGGCCGGCGCCGTGGTGATGGTGCGAGCGGGTGCCATGACACCGGCCGAGGTGCTGCCCTTTGTGCTGGTCGCACCGGGGCTGTGCGCCCCCCTGATGCTGCTGAGCTACCTCAAGCACGATCTCGGCAGCGCCACCGCGGCCGCCGAACGGCTCCACGCTCTGCTCGCCACCCCGGTATTGACGGAGCCCGCCGCCGGCACCGGTTTGCAGCCGGTTGACAACACCCTGCGCCTCGAGCAGGTGAGCTACCGCTACGACGACCAGACCCCGGTGCTCAGCGAGCTGACCGTCACCCTGACCCCGGGCACGGTCACCGCCATCGTCGGCGCCTCCGGGGCCGGCAAATCGACTCTGGCCAGGCTGCTGCTGCGCTTCTTCGACCCGAGCGAGGGGCGCATCACCCTGGGCGGGGTGGACCTGCGCGATCTCGAGAGCCGCGAGCTCTATCGCCACATCGGCTTCGTGCTGCAAGAGGTGCGCCTGGTGCACGCCAGCCTGCACGACAACATCGCCCTCGGCCGCCCCGGCGCCAGCCGCCAGGAGGTCGAGGCCGCCGCGCGCCGCGCCAACATCCACGACCGCATCCTGGCCCTGCCGCGGGGCTACGACGCCGTGGTCGGTGAGGACGCCAACCTCTCCGGCGGCGAGCTGCAACGGGTCAGCATCGCCCGCGCCCTGCTGCTCGACCCGCCGGTGCTGGTGCTCGACGAGGCCACCGCCGCCGCCGACGCCGACAACGAGGTGAAGCTGCAACAGGCGCTCTCCACCTTCGCCCACGGCCGCACCCTGGTCGTCATCGCCCATCGGCTCGACACCGTGATGCTCGCCGACCGGATCCTGGTGCTCGACAACGGCGTCCTGTGCGAACAGGGGCGCCACCACGAACTGCTGGCCCGCCGCGGCCGCTATGCCCGCCTGTGGGAACAGGGGGGATACGACACCCCCACCCAGACCCACACCCCTCATCAGGAGGCCGTCCCCACATGCTGAACACCTTCCTGCGCCTGCTCGGCGACGATGCCGTCCTGCTGCGCCGCTACGGCCTGCTGGCCCTGCTCTACGGCCTGCTCTGCGGCCTGACCCTGGTCTGCCTCATCCCGGTGCTCACACACCTGCTGCGCGCCGAGACCGACGCCGCCACCGGCTGGCTGCTGGTGCAGCTGATAGGCGTGCTGCTCTGCTGGAACCTGCGCCGCCGGGTGGAAAAGGCTGGCATCGCCTTGGGGATAGCGGTGCTGCGCACCGGCCGCCACGCCCTGGGCGAGCACGTGGGCAGCCTGCCGATCGGCTGGTTCACCCCGGCCAACACCGCCCGCCTCAACCACCTGGCCTCGCAAGGTATGATGGAGCTGGCCCAGCTGCCAGCCCACGTCTTCACCCCCCTGCTCGGCGGGGTGATCACCCCGCTGGTGGTGCTGGTGGCCCTGTTTGCCCTCGATGTGCAGCTCGGCCTCATCGCCCTGGTCGCCCTGCCGCTGCTGGTGGCGGTCTTCCTGCTCACCACCCGCCTCAACCAGCACGCCGACCAGACCTTCCACCAGCATGCCGCCGATACCAGCCAGCGCATGGTGGAGTTTGCCCAGGCCCAGTCGGTGCTGCGCGCCTTCAACGGCGAGCAGGGGGGGACCCGCTTCCTCGAGCAGGCCATCGCCCAGCAGCAAGCCTCCGGCAGGCAGCTGATCCGGCTCACTGCCCTGGCCTCCGGGCTCAACGTCTGGGCAGTGCAGGCCTGCTTTGCCACCCTGTTGCTGGTGGCCGCCCAGCACCTGGGCGGTGCCGACAGGGAGAGCCTGATCGCCGCCCTGGTGACCCTGGTGCTCATCAACCGCTTCATCGATCCCCTGCTCGACGTGGCCGGCTACAGCGACGTGCTGCGCGGCGCCCGTGCCCAGCTGGCGGCCCTGCAGACCATGTTCGACTACCCGGCCCAGCCGCAGCCGGCCACTCCTGCCACCCCGCTGGATGGCTCAGTGGAACTGCGCGGGGTGCACTTTGGCTATGACCCGGCCCACCCGCAGGTGCTCAAGGGGGTGGATCTGGCGGTGGCGCCCGGCAGCATGACGGCGCTGGTCGGCGCCTCGGGCTCGGGCAAGAGCACTGTACTGCGGCTCATCGCCCGCTTCTTCGACGTAGGCGAAGGGGCCGTGCTGGTGGGAGGGGTGGACGTGCGCGCCATGAGCGGTGAGACCCTGGCCAGTCACATCAGCCAGATCTTCCAGGATGCCTATCTGTTCCAGGGCACCATTGCCGACAACATCCGCATCGGCAAGCCCGAGGCCAGCGACGCCGAGCTGCTGCATGCCGCCCATCAGGCCGGGGTGAGCGAGATCGTCGAGCGCCTGCCGCTCGGGCTCGACACCCAGGTCGGCGAGGGTGGCGCGCGCCTCTCGGGGGGCGAGCGCCAGCGGATCGCCATCGCCCGCGCCCTGCTCAAGGACGCCCCCATCCTGCTGGTGGACGAGGCCACCGCCGCGCTGGATGCGGAGAACCAGGCCGCCATCACAGAGACGCTGGCCCGGCTGCGGGGCAAACGCACCCTGATCGTCATCGCCCACCAGCTCTCGACCGTGGCCATGGCCGATCAGATAGTGGTGCTCGACGATGGCATGGTGTGCGAGCAGGGCCCCCATGCCGTGCTCAGTCGCCAGCCGGGGCGCTACGCCCACTTCCTGGCACAGCGCGCCAGCGCCAAGGGGTGGCGCCTGACCGGAGAGGACGCGTGAGGGCGCTCCAGCTGCCGGCAACCCTGCTGGTGCTGGCCGCGTGCTCCCTGCTGATCGGGGCGCGCCCCCTCCCGCTGGCGGAGCTCTTCGCCGGGGATGGCCTGCTCACCCTCACCGCCAGTCGCCTGCCGCGGCTGGCGGCGGTGCTGTTGACCGGCGCCGGGCTGGCGGTGGCCGGCGTCATCCTGCAGCAGATAGTGCAGAACCGCTTTGTCGAGCCCGCCACCTCCGGTGGGCTCGACGCCGCCAAGCTCGGTATCCTGATCGCCCTGACCCAGCTACCCGCCGCCGGCACCACCGGCCGCATGCTGGTGGCGCTCGCTTTCTGCTTTGCCGCCAGCCTGCTGTTCATCGTCATCGTGCGCCGCATCCGCTTCAAGAATACCGTGCTGATACCGGTGATCGGCCTCATGTATGGCAGCGTGCTGAGCGCCCTCGCCGAGTTCTACGCCTACCAGCACAACATACTGCAGAGCATCCAGGGCTGGATGCTGGGGGATTTTTCCAAGGTGGTCGAGGGCAACTACGAGATCATCTACCTCATCCTGCCCATCACCCTGCTGACCTATCTCTACGCCCACCGCTTCACCGTGCTCGGCATGGGGGAGGAGGCCGCCGCCAGCCTGGGGCTCGGGTACTCGGCCACCGCCACCCTCGGCCTGCTGCTGGTGGCGGTCACCGTGGCCGCCACCGTCATCACGGTCGGCGCCATCCCCTTCGTCGGGCTGGTGATCCCCAATCTGGTGGTGCTGCGCCACGGCCAGCACCTGAGAAAGACCCTGCCGCTGGTGGCCCTCTACGGTGCCCTGCTGCTGCTGGCGTGCGACCTGCTGAGCCGGCTGCTGATCCACCCCTTCGAGGTGCCCATCGGGCTCACCGCCGGCAGCCTCGGCGGCGTGCTGTTCCTGCTGCTGATCCTCTGGCAGCGCCGATGAGAGAGACTCTTATGCGTTACGGGATCTGGGGGCTGCTGGCCCTGCTCGCCACGACCTTTGTGCTGTTCGGGTCGGATCTCGACACCGGCTACATCATCCCCCAGCGGCTGCTGCGCCTGGCCGCCATCACAGTCGCCGGCGTCTGCATCGCGGTCTCGGCCATCAGCTTCCAGACCCTGGCGGGCAACCGCATCCTGACCCCCGCCATCATGGGGTACGAGGCGGTCTATCTGTTGCTGCAAGCCCTGCTGGTGCTGCTGCTCGGCAGCCAGAGCCTGCTGCTGCTCGGGCGCGAGGAGAACGGCGTGCTGTCGCTGCTGCTGATGCTGGGGTACTCCGCCATCATCCACCGCTGGCTGTTCCGGCCCGGGCAGACCGACCTGTTCCAGCTGCTGCTGACGGGGCTGGTGCTGACCATGGTGTTTAGCACCCTGACCCAGTTTGTCCAGCTCAAGACCAGTCCGGGGGAGTTCGCCATCCTGCAGGGGTTCGGCTATGCCTCGTTCAACCGGGCCCAGCCGCTGGAGCTGCTGATGGGGGGCGGCCTGGTCGCCCTGGTCTGTCTCGTCATCGCCCGCCGCCAGGCCGAGCTCGACGTGCTGGCGCTCGGGCGCGAGCAGGCCAGCTCGCTCGGGGTAGATTACCGGCGGGCGGTACGCCAGCACCTGGCACTCATCGCCGTGCTGGTGGCCGTCTCCACCAGCCTGGTCGGCCCCACCGCCTTCATGGGGGTGTTCGTGGCCAACATCAGCTATGCCCTGGCGCGCACCTTCCGCCATCGGGTCACCCTGCCGCTCGGCTGCGCCATCGCCATTGCGCTCTTCATCCTGGCCCAGTTCCTGGTGGAGCAGATCTTCAACTACCGCACCACGGTCAGCATCCTCATCAACCTGGTGTGCGGCACCTACTTCCTCGCCCTGATGGTCAAAACCAGAGGATCGCCATGATCTCCCTCGAACAGGTTCACCAGCGCTACGGCGATCGCGCCGTCCTGCGCGACATCACAGTCGACTTCCCGGCCGGTCGGGTCACCTCGCTGATCGGCCCCAACGGCGCCGGCAAGAGCACCCTGCTGATGGCCATGGCCCGCCTGCTGCCCATCAGCCAGGGACGGATACGCTTGGGGGGCACCGACCTGCACCGCTTCACCGCCCGTGACTACGCCAAGCGGGTCGCCACCCTGCGCCAGTCGCCGGACGTGGGGCTGCGACTGACGGTCGACGAACTGGTCGCCTTCGGCCGCTTCCCCTACAGCCAGGGCAACCTGACCCGGGAAGACCGCATCGCGGTCGACGAGGCCATCGACTTTCTCTCCCTCGCCCCCTTGCGCCGGGCCTACCTCGACGAGCTGAGCGGCGGGCAGCGGCAGCTGGCCTACCTCGCCATGACCGTCGCCCAGCAGACTGACTGCCTGCTGCTCGACGAGCCCCTCAACAACCTCGACATGAAGCACGCGGTACAGCTGATGCAGGCGATCCGCCGCCTCAGCGACGAGCAGGGGCGCACCCTGATCCTGGTGGTGCACGACATCAACTTCGCCGCCAACTATTCCGACCACATCGTCGCCATGAAGGGGGGCGCGCTTGCGGGCAGCGGCCCGGTCGCCGAGATGGTCACCCCGGCCAACCTGGAGGCGCTCTACGACCTGCGTTTCGACATACTGCCGAGCCAGCGCGGCCTGCTGTGCAACTACTTCAACCCAACCCCGTCCGGAGAATTGTTATGAGGATCAATACGCTCACCGCCGTGCTGCTGGCCGCCATCGCAGGGCTCACCGGCTGCGACGCCCCCAGGGAGCAGGCCGCCACCGGGGCCGACGGCACCGTGGTCACCGTGACCCACCAGCTCGGCACCACCCGGGTCGTCACCCCGCCCAAGCGGGTGGTGGCCTTTGACATGAGCGAACTCGATACCCTGGATCAGCTGCAGGCTCCAGTGGCCGGTATCGCCAAGGATTACGTGGCGCACTTCCTACAGCGTTACCGGGACGACCCGGCCGTGATGGACGTGGGCACCACCATCCAGCCCAACCTGGAGCGGCTGCACAAGCTCAAGCCGGATCTCATCCTCATCTCCCCCCTGCAGGCCCAAAGCTACGAGGCGCTGAGCCAGATAGCCCCGACCCTGCACTACGACATCGACATGACCAACCGCGACGGCCACATCCTGGAGGCCGCCAAGGCCCACCTGCTCACCCTCGGCACCCTGCTTGGCCAGGAGGCGCTGGCCAAAGAGAAGGTGCAGCAGATGGACGCCAAGATCGCCGAGGTGCAGGCGCTGACGCGGGATCGTCCGGAAAGAGCGCTGATCGTGCTGCACAACAACGGCGCCTTCACCGCCTTTGGCACCCAATCCCGCTACGGCTTCCTGTTCGACACCCTGGGGGTCAAGCCGGCCGGATTGGAGCGGGACACCGGCATGCACGGCCAACCCATCTCCAACGAGTTCATCCAGCAGGCTGACCCGGACATCCTGTTCGTCATCGACCGCACCGCCGTGATGGAGCGACGCACAGCCATCGACGCCAGCACCCTGGACAACCCGCTGCTGCGCCAGACCAAGGCGTGGCGCAACGGCAAGGTACGCTTCGTCGACCCCGAAACCTGGTACCTCTGCACTGCCAGCTTCACCTGCCTGAACCGCATCGCCGACGAGGTGATGGCCGCCTATCGCAGCTGATCCCCCGTGCCTGGCCAACGCCGGGCACCAACACGCAAATGAGAGTTATTTTTATTTGAGGGTTTGAGAGTGTCATCCGGAAAGCATAAGGAGACAAAAACGCACTCCTCACCCTGAAAGGAATCCTGCATGCAGACATTGCACTCATCCTCCCTTGCCGTGCCGCGCCACGGACTCTCCCGCCTGACGCTGGCCATCCTGGCCGGCCTGCAACTGGGTAGCGCCTGGGCCGCCCCGGCTCCCCGTGAAGAAGCCGCCCCCCGTCCCGACGAAGTCGTGGTGGTGGAGGGTCGCAAGGCCTACGCCGGCGGCCAGGTCGCCGCCGACAACCGGGTCGGCCTGCTCGGCAACAAGCCCTTCCTGGAGACGCCGTTCAACACGGTGAGCTACACCGAGGAGTACATCGAGGATCGCCAAGCCCAGGACATAGGCGCCGTGGCCGGTGCCACCAACCCCTCGGTCTATGTGCCGAGCAAGCGCAGCCTGTTCGAGACCTTCTACATCCGCGGCTTCAACACCAACGCCAACGACATCACCTTCAACGGCCTCATCGGCATGGCACCAAACATGCGCAGCTCCACCGAGATGGCCTCGCGGGTCGACGTCCTCAAGGGGCCCTCGGTACTGCTCAACGGCATGCCGCCGGATGGCAGCGTGGGCGGCAACATCAACATAGTGCCCAAGCGCGCCGGCAAGACCCCCCTGGCCAAGGTCACCGCCAGCTATGAATCGGACGGCCTCGGCGGCGTGCACCTGGACCTGGGTCGCCGTTTCGGCGACGAGCAGCAGTGGGGGGTACGCTTCAACGGCGTCTATCGGGACGGGGACACCGCGGTCAACGACCAGCAGCACAAGATGGAGCTCACCTCGGTCGGGCTGGACTGGCGCGGCGAACGGGCCCGCGCCTCGGCCGATCTCTACCGGCAGCACGAGCGGGTGGACGGGGTGAACTACTTCGGCATCTTCTCGGTCGCCAGCCAGGTGACCCAGCTGCCCGAGCCCAAGCGTGGTGACTACTCCCTGGCGCCAGCCTGGGCCTACACCATCAACGACACCAAGGCCGCCGTGCTGCGTGCCGAGTATGATCTGACCGACAACCTCACCGCCTTCATCGCCTGGGGCCAGCGTGACGGCGGCTACAGCGCCCTCATCACCCGCAACACCCTGCTCAACGACGCCGGCGACATCAATACCATGGCGGCCCGCTCCGAGCGGGACGGCACCCAACGCTCCGGCGAGGCGGGCCTGCGCGGCACCTTCGGCACCGGCCCGGTCGATCACGCCTGGTCGCTGGCCGCCACCCGCTACACCTCGGAGCAGACCTTCCGGGACAAGATTTTCTTCAACCACGCCATGACCAACTACGACCGGCTGGACTTCGGGCCCGCGCCGGATCTCGCCGGGTACGGTGCCGTCACCTCGCGCAGCGAGGCGACCCTGGCGAGCGTGGCGCTGGTCGATACCCTCTCCTTCCTCGATGGCGACCTGCAGTGGACCCTGGGGGCCCGCCGCCAGACGGTCGAGAGCAGCAACTTCAACGGCAGCGGCGACCAGACCGCCCGCTACGAGGAGAGCAGGGTCTCGCCCGCCACCACCCTGCTGGTCAAGCTGCGCGACGATTTCGCCGTCTACACCAACTACATCGAGGGGTTGAGCCAGGGGGGCGCGGCGCCGAACACCGCCAGCAATGCCGGCGAGATCATGAAGCCCTATCAGACCAAGCAGTATGAGGTCGGTGCCAAGCTGGATCTGGGCCACTTCGCCCATACCCTGAGCCTGTTCCAGATCGCCAAGCCGAGCGCCTACACAGACCCCAGCTCCAACGTCTACGGGGTCTACGGGGAACAGCGAAACCGCGGCATCGAGTGGGATCTGTTCGGTGAACTCACCCCCGAGTTGCGCCTGCTGGGCGGGGCCTCCTACACCCAGGCTGAGCTGACCAAGGCGCTCAACGAGAGCAACGTCGGCCACCAGGCCACCGGGGTGCCCAAGTGGATGGCCAAACTCGGCGCCGAGTACGATCTGGCCGCCGTGCCGGGGCTGACCCTGACCGGCAACACCCAGTTCATCGGCGAGCGGTTCGTCACCGATGACAACCGCCTCTCGCTGCCCTCCTACACCACCTTCGACCTGGGGGCCCGCTACACCATGCGGATCGCCGATCACGCCCTGATCGTGCGGGCCGCGGTGCAGAACCTCACCGGCCGCGACTACTGGATCGGCTCCTGGTCCGGCGGCGACGGCAGCGGCCTCTCCGGCGGCCTGGGGGCGCCACGCACCTTCCAGCTCTCCACCTCGCTCACCTTCTAAGCAGCAGAAAAGCCATTGTCAAAATGGCTTTTCTTTTATGTGCCTCGGATGCCGGCCCGGTCGGCTTGCGCCAGATCGGATTTTCACGCCGCACCGACAGCATCTGACTCACTTGTGCGGTATGCTGTCACGCTCACGATCAACCATGACCTCTGTTGAGGCCTGCCTTATGAAATACCTAGTAGTTCAAACCAAGCAGATAGGGGATGTACTGATCTCCACCGCGCTGTGCAACAACCTCAAGCAGAATGACCCAAGCGGCGAGGTTCACTATCTGGTCATGGATTATTGCGCGGGTATGGCGCAGGGCAATCCCAATATCGATCGGCTCATCATCATCGAGAAGGCCAGGCGCAACCAGTGGCGCTACATGAAGGATCTGCTGCTGGCCATTCGCCGCGAACGCTACGATGTGGTGGTCAACAGCCAGGGCCAGATGATCGGCCTGCTCAGCTGCCTCTTCTCCGGTGCCCGCCTGCGCATCGGGTTTGACTCATTCCCCTGGCGGCTCGGCCACAACCGCATCGTCCGTTTTCGCAAGGACACCGAGTTTCAGGGCAACAGCACCCTGGTCGACGACCGCTTCTCGCTGCTCAAGCCGCTCAAGCTGGCCCGCGAGGATCGCAACTACTACCTCTGGCTGAGTGAAGAAGAGAAACAACAAGGAAGGGATGCCCTGCTGGCCGCCGGCGTCGACCTGAACCGCCCGCTGATCGCCATGGGCGTCAACTCGCTAGGACACTACAAGCGCTGGCCCATCGACTGTTTCGCCAAGGTCGCCCAGTGGCTGATCGAGCAGCACCATGCCCAGATCCTGATCTACTGCGGGCCGGGGGAGGAGGAGTACAACCGCGGCCTGAAACCGCTGCTGCCCGCCGCCCTGCAAGCCAGCGTCTTCGATCACATCAAGACCCGCTCGGTACGAGAATTGGTGGGGCTGTTCGCCCACTGCCGGCTGTTTGTCGGCAATGACACCGGCCCCCGCCACATGGCGCAGGCCATCGACCTGCCCCTGCTGACCATAGTGGCCCCGGGCGGCGACAAGATCATCGCCAACCCGGTCAACCACCCTCGTTATCAGGCCATCGATGTGTTCGATGCCAAGGGGCCCGGCTTCCAGCTGCCGCAGAACGCGGAGAAGGACTTCATCGACGAAGCCCTGCTGCGTGCCATCACTCCCGAGCTGGTGATTGAACGGCTGACAGCGCTGCCTGATTGGCAAGCAGCCACGCCCTGAAAGTACGCTCGAATTCGGCCAGATCGAGGGAGTTGATATCCTGCTCCCTGGTATTGGTCGAGAACAGCACTGTGGCTGACGGGGAGTTGGGGTGCCACTCGAGGAAGTTCTCGTTGCCGCCACCTATGTCCGGGTTGTAGAGGCCAAGAATGGGCTTGTGCAGCCCGGCGGCGATGTGCACCGTCGCCGTGTCCACCGAGATCAACCCCTGACACTGGCGCAGCTGGGCAAACAGCCCGGCCAGCGAGGGCGCATCCGGTGACAGCAGCAGACGCTCCGGTTGACTCAGGCCGGCCCGGATCCCGGCCACCTCCTCTTCCATGCCCGGCGGATAGAGCAGACAGATGGCGCAAGAACCGGCCGCCAGCATCTGCTCAATCATCTGGCTGATAAGCTCGGGCCGCAAACGGCGAGAGCTGCCACTGCCGTACGGGTTGAAACAGAGGACCGGCTCTGCCGGCCACCAGCTGGCCAGCGCATCGGGCGGGCTCATGCTCGGGACTATGTATTGCTGGTCCGGATTGGTCACGCCGAGCCGTTGCAACAGCAGGGCAAACTTGTCGGAGAAGTGCATGCCGCTGGAGGCCTTGCCCAGCTTGAGGTTGACCGCCTGCAGGGCATCGTCCATGCCGGCGACCCAATCCGCCCTCACCTGGCTGATGAAGAAGATATCCTTCATTTTCAGCATCTTGCCAAAATGCACCAGGCACTCCACCTCCCCCAGCGAATGGGCCAGCCGCTTGAGCTGGCCATAGCCCGGCCGCTTGGGCACCTCTATCACCTTGTCCATGCCGAAATGATCGCGAAACAGGGGCGCCATGGCCGCGGTCGTGACGATCCACACCTCCCGTTCCGGGCTGGCGCGCTTGATCTCACGGGCCACCCAGGACGAGACGATGGCATCACCCAGTTTGGCATCCCAGCGCAGCAACACTATCTTCCCCTTGCGCTCGTGCAGCGGAGCCGGCCGCTTGCGATCGAACAGCAGCTGCCCCAGCTTGCGGCGAAGAATGTCACGCTGGAGTTGCAGATCGTTGATTAATGACATGAATCCACCAGAAGGGCCGTTGAATTGGGAGAACGATGATACCAGCCTGACGCGGCTAGAGCGCCATCAGGGCATCGACCTGACGACTGATCTCGGCCGGCGACAGGGCCGCCAGCTGGTCCGTGGTCGAGCGCAGGATGATGTTGCGACCCGCCAGCGGGATGAAGGCATCGCGCCAGCGCTCGTTGTTCATCAACACCAGGGTGGGCACCCCGAAGGAAGAGGAGATATGGATGATGGAGGTATCGGTGGAGATGACCCCTCGCGCATCCTTGATAATCTTGGCGGCATCGAGAATGGTGTCGGGAAACAGCGCTCTCATGTCTTGCCGTGAACAGACCACGGGCTGCCTGGAGAAGACCAGGTAGGAGATCCCCTCATAGGCAGGCAACTGCGCCAGAATCCCGTCGATCTGCGCCTCCGTCATCGAGTTGCCGACCTGGCTGCCCGTCAGGTTGACCAGCAGATAACGGCCATACACACGGGTATCCAGCTGCTCGTTGCAGGGGGACGGTATGCAGACCGGCACCCCGGTCTGCTCACCGGTCACGCTGAGCATGCGATAGACGAAGTGATCCCGGCTGGGACGTGACGACACTATGGTGGCCTTCTTGTCGAACAGCGGCAGCAACTTCTGCTGCCCTTCGCTCTTGAAGCGCAGGGGCAACGACTGCAAGCGCCCGTTGGCCAGCAACAGCAACTTGGCCATGGCGATATCGTCAGGCTCGTCAAACAGATTGATCACCAGATCATATCGCCGCTGCCTGAGTTCACGCAGCTTGCACCACATGCTCGCCGGCAACAGGGTGTCGTTGAGGGTGATCACGTGGCATTCGTCGATCCCGGCGACCGATGCCGCCAGCAGCTGGTTGCGCCGGCTGCACACCAGCTCGAGCCGCGCGGCGGGGTACATCTCCCTGAGCCGAGCGATGGCGGGCAGGGTAAGAATGAAGTCGCCGATGGCGTCATAACCGACCACCAGCACTCTCTCCACCTGCGCTCCGGCAGGGCATGGGGCGGCGTCAGGCTCTCTGCCAATCAGCCATCTGGCAATGGAATGAGTAAGCAACTTTTTGAGGTTCATGGGTTATCCAGCATGTGTGGCCGCTGCTTTGGCAAGGCCCGCAGGGTGCCGACCCGCCGTCGGCACGCTCCGCCCTATTTCAGATAGTGGCCGTAGGCCCTGTCATCTATGGTGGTGGTGAACAGATCCACATCCAGACAGCTGGGTTCCACCCCGGATGCGGTCAGGCCATTGAGCTGCAACCGGCCGGTCAGATAGTCGGAAGGCATCCGCAGCGGATAGGCGCACTGCAACAGCTTCTTGGCCCCGGTCAGGCTCAGCACATACCCTGCGGTAGAGAGCACACCTCGTTTGGAGGTGCGGCTGGGGGTCAGGTATCTGGCGAGTCGATAACCACCCGGCAGGGATGACAGGAACGGCCAGCGTTTGGCTTTACCATGGTGCAGGAAGACGATTTCCGATTTGCAGGAGTGCACTATGGCCTCGATGATGGCCTTGCTGTGCATGTGCAGGTAGATGTCATCCTCCAGCACCACGCAGCGCTCAATGCCCTCGGCGACGATGCGCTCATAAAGCCGGATATGGCTCATGGCACAACCTATCTCGCCAAAACTCAGCGCATGGCCGCACACCTCCTTGGCCAGTTCAAAATCCACCTTGGCCAGTTCGGCACTGCTCAACGCCTTCCCGTCGGTTGCGTCTACAAATTCGAAATCTATGCCCAAATGCGCCATCTGCTGGACAACCATCGCCCGTCGCTCAACGCTGCGAGCCAAACTGATGACAAAAACTGGAATCATGACGTACGGGTATCCTTTTTCAACTCATGGGCAAACCAGATGAAAACCAGGCTGAGCGTGTACAGATAGAGCACCCCTTGATGCTCAAACGGCACATCACTCAATGAATTAACTGAAAACGCCAGCGGCACCAGCACTCCGGCGGAAATCTTGCTGATGTTGGTCGCGGCAAGGTAGAGAGGCCAACCCAGAAAAACCAGCAGCGCGACAAAGCCGATGCCGCCCCGGATCACCAGGTTCTGCATGTACTGGTTATGGGAATGAGCCAGCGCCGGATGAAAGATCAGCTCGGAAATCTGATGGTTGTTGACCTGCGTCTGCTTCAGCGCATCAAAACCATCGGTACCCACCCCGACAACCGGCGAATCCAGAAAGCCCAGCCAGGCGCTCTGCCAGGCAATCACCCGCAGGCCCCAGGAGGAATCAAAAGAGCCGTTTTCTGCCGATTTAAGATCCGACACGGCTTCGGCAACCCGCACCTGTACCAGCTGGTTGGTCTGATAGATGGCGCCTGTCGTGGCCATGCAGAGCACGGCGACGGCAATGTATTTCCACGGTTTGAAGTAGGCCTTGTAGCAGATGACGTAGGCGAGAATGATCCCGAAGGCGAGCCAGACCCCCCGACTCTGGGAGAGATACAGTGCAAACAGGGCAGCGAGCAGGCCAACCAGAGCCCCCCCTCTCAGCCAGGCGGCCAGTTGCCCCTGCTGAAAGACAAACCAGTTGAGAATCGCCAGGGCAAGTGCCGCCTGCGAGAAGAGAATGGCATTGGTGAACCCTTCCACCCTGACGATACCGTGATGGTACTGCCAGAAGCTGAGGATCCCGAGCCCGACGCCACCCAGCACGATGGCCAGGTACCCCAGCATCAGCAGCACGGGTTTGCGCGGCATCATCAGCGCGAAGACAGCGACATAAAACAGCCCCCGCATCACCCCGTACTGATCGCCATGGATCAACCGGTTCACGAAGATCATGACGGCGTACACCAGCAGGCCCCAGAGAATCCGGCGATCCCTGAGACCAACATCCCGCTGCTTGCCGACAAAGCAGTTCAACAGACCGAAGATCCCGGTCACCGCCAGCAGGTTGGACTGCATGCTCTGGCCGGCTGGCACCAGAAACAGGCCGCAAAAGGCAAAGATGATGGTCAGTCCGAACAGGGCTGTCGTCACCTTATCGAGCAAAACGAGGCTTCTGCTGAGCATCAATCACGATTTCCTGAAGACATAGTTACCCCGGATCTTGCGCCACAAGCCAAACACATCGGTACGCGGGAAGATGGCGATGCGGCGGATCCGGAAGGGGTCCTGGTGCATGGCTCTGGGCCCGCTGTTGGTGGCCACGGCAAAACGGTAGCCCGCCGCCATCGCCTGCGCCTTGGCGCTCTCATCCATATCCCCATAAGGGTAGGCGAACGACAGCAAAGGGTGGCCAAGCAGAGTCTCGAGTTGCCGCTTGTTCTCTTGTATTTCATGGGCTTGCTGCTCGGGTGCAAGCTTGCTCAACCTGGGGTGGGTCAGGGTATGGCCGCCGATCTCCACATGGCCGGAGGCCACCAGCGCCTTGAGCTGCTCGCCATTCATCAGGTCCACCCGGGTGTCCGGGTTGCTCGTCTGCTCCACGTCCCAGCGGTTATACCCTTCCCCCGTGACCACGTATACCACGGCTTTGTAACCATATTTTTCCAGCAGCGGCAGCATGCGGGTCAGGTTGTCCTGATAGCCGTCGTCAGCCGTGATCATCAGGTATCTCTTGCCGTATTGCAGACGATGGATGAACCCCTTGTCCGCCAGGTCACGAAAGGTAAGGGTCTCATAACCCAGCCACTTCATCAGTCGCAGGTGTTTTTCGAACATGGCGATCGGCATCCAGGTACCGTGCACCCCCTTCTCGCTCTCGTGCTCGATGAAGCGGTGGTACATGATGACCGGCATCTCGCGGCGCAGAGTCTCGACCACCGCATCCTGATAGATGACTTCGAGACTGGATACTACCCCCGCCAAGCCATACTCGACCTGAATGCGCAGACGGATCACGTCGGAGACGCTGCCGCTGGCCAGGGCCGGGGCAATCTGCGTCTTCAGCGCGGCAAAATCGATAGCCAGATCCCTTGGGCCTATGTCGCCGAAGTTGCTGGCCAGCGCCTCATCCAGATTCTGTCCGGTCACCAGGCCGATGGCCTTGGCCTCGCCGATGGCAAACGCCGGACGACCGCACAGCAGGGCCTCCATCGCTACCCGACCGGCACCGATCACCAGATCGCATTGCGCCATCAGGGCAGGGACATCCTCCACGTAACCGACGAAATCGACCCGGTCACGAAAACGCACAAAGCGCTCGGGCACCTGGCTGCCGCTCACCACCTTCACCTGGCAGGCATCCAGATCCAGCACTTCATCCAGCAACCGGTAGCAGAGCTCCCCCTTGGGGCCGCTCAGCCGACCTATGATGGCGATCACCGGCTTGGCGTTGTCCGGAGCAGGCACAGGCTGGAACTTGTCGGTCTCGATGCCGTTGCGCAGCACCTGTACGATGGCCGGATCCACCCCCAGATTGTCGATGATCTGGCTGGCTATATCTTCGCACACCGCCACCGCCCGAAAACCGAGGGCATGAAAGGCCTTGCGCGAGGCATGCACCGGCTGGCGCCCGTGTACCGTGGTGATCATGGGGGTGCCGGTCAGCTTGCAGGCCACATAGCTGCTCCAGCCGGAGGCGCGCGAGTGGGCGTGCACCAACTGGATATGATACTTCTTGATGAGGTAGACGAGGTAAAACACGTGCCAGAAGCGGCGCAGTATGCTGCGCTTGTTGAATCGCAGCTTGAATACCTGGCCCAGCGTGGGCTTGGTCAGGGTGTCCGATACGTAGAACACCTGGTGGCCACGCCGGGTCAATTCGTTACCGACCGTGGTGGCATAGACCTCAGCTCCCGTCACTTCGAGCTGGGAGAGTGCCATCAATATATTCATGGGAGGGTATCCGAACGACGGGTGGCCAGCAGCCACCCGTCAGAGGGGGATCAAGCCCGGTTCAACCAGGCCATGTAGTCGGCCACGCCTTCGGCCACTGTCTTGAACTCGGCGTCATAGCCGACACCGCGCAGCTTGGTCATGTCCGCCTGGGTGAAGCTCTGATAGCGGCCCTTGAGGTGATCCGGGAAGGGAATATACTCGACGGCGCCCTTCTGGTGATGCTTGATCACCGCCTCGGCCACGTTCTGGAACGGCTCGGCACGACCAGTACCGCAGTTGAAGATGCCGGAGTGCTGCGGATTCTGCCAGAACCAGAGGTTCACCTTGCAGACGTCATCCACATAGATGAAGTCGCGCATCTGACCGCCGTTGGGGAAACCGTCGCAGCCTTCGAACAGCTTGGGATTCTCGCCCTTCTTCACCTGAGTGTTGAGGTGGAAGGCAACCGAGGCCATGGAGCCCTTGTGCTGCTCGCGCGGGCCATAGACGTTGAAGTACTTGAGGCCGACTACCTGAGAGTTGATCTCCGGCATCCAGCGGCGCACATACTGGTCGAACAGCTGCTTGGAGTAACCGTAGACGTTGAGCGGCTGCTCGAACTTGGGATCTTCGATGAAGTTGTCGTTGCGCCCGCCGTAGGTCGCGGCGGAAGAGGCGTAGATGAACGGAATTTCCCGTTCGATGCAGTAGTGGAACAGATCCTTGGAGTACTCGTAGTTGACCTCCATGATGAACTTGCCGTTCCACTCGGTGGTAGCGGAGCAGGCACCTTCGTGGAAGATCACCTCGATGCCGTCCCACTCTTCAAACTCGTCACCGGAGACGATCCGCGCCTGGAACTCATCCTTATCCATGTAATCGGCAATGGTCAGATCGACCAGATTGACGAACTTGGTGCCGTCGGTCAGATCATCGATGACCACGATGTCGGTCCGTCCTTGAGCGTTCAGCTGCTTGACCAGATTGCTGCCGATAAAGCCAGCACCGCCAGTTACTACGATCATGGAGTTTGCCTCGCGTACGTTGATGGTCACATGTGACTGCCTGTTAAAGCTGTGTATAGTGAGCCAATTTAAAATTGCCGAAAAGTTTATCACGGGCCGCAGGGGGATTCGACCTTGACGAGATCGCCCCCGGGACCCGGCAGAGGGAGCAGCGATGAAAACCAGAGACAGGATCATTCACAGCGCCACCGAGCTGTTCAACGATCAGGGTGAGCGCAACATCACCACCAATCACATTGCCGCCCACCTCGGCATCAGCCCGGGCAACCTCTATTACCACTTCCGCAATAAAGAAGACATCATCCACTCCATCTTCGACCAGTACGCCCGTCACCTGAGCGAAAGCTTCACACCGGCCCGCAGCGATGAGATCAAGCTGGAAAACCTGATGGGCTATCTGGATGCCATCTTCTATCTGATGTGGCAGTTCCGCTTTTTCTACGCCAACCTGCCGGACATTCTCAGTCGCGACGAGCCGCTGCAGCAGAAGTACCTCAAGGCCCAGGAGCAGCTACGCGCCACCGTGGTGGCCCTGCTCAGAAGCCTGCGCGAGGGCGGCATCATAGACGTCAGCGACGAGGATCTGCCGGATCTGGGCCAGACCATCAAGATGGTGGTGACCTGCTGGATCCCGTTCCAGATCGCCCAGGCTCCCAGCACCCGCATCACCAAGCCACTGCTCTATCAGGGCGTCTTGCGGGTGCTGTTTCTGCTGCGCCCCTATGTGCAGCCACAGGTGGCCGAACAGATCCGCCAGCTGGAGCAGCATTACAGTCAACTGGCCCAACCAGCTGGGTGAGATCTGTTTCACATTTGTTGAACATCAGCACAATAATTTGAATTCACCGCAACAGATTGCAGTAAAATGTCGTCCTCTGTTGATACGCAGCTGAAATAGCCAATGAGGATCGAGGATGTCTAACGGATTCTATCGTCACCTGACCGAGCAGCTTGAGCAGGTACAGGCTGAAGGATTGTACAAGCAGGAACGCGTCATCACCTCGGCCCAGCAGGCCCGGATTGCGGTGGGCGGCGAGCAGGTGCTGAACTTCTGTGCCAACAACTATCTGGGGCTGGCCAACCACCCCGATCTGATCGAAGCGGCCCACCAGGGGCTGGACAGCCACGGCTTCGGCATGGCCTCGGTCCGTTTCATCTGCGGTACCCAGGATCAGCACAAGGCGCTGGAGCAGAAGCTGTCAACCTTCCTCGGCACCGAAGACACCATCCTCTACTCTTCCTGCTTCGATGCCAACGGTGGTCTGTTCGAGACGCTGTTCGGCGCCGAAGACGCCATCATCTCCGATGCCCTCAACCACGCCTCCATCATCGATGGGGTCCGGTTGTGCAAAGCCAAGCGCTATCGCTACGCCAACAATGACATGGCCGAGCTGGAAGCCCAGCTCAAGCAGGCCAATGCCGATGGTGCCCGCTTCAAGCTGATCGCCACCGACGGCGTCTTCTCCATGGATGGCGTCATCGCCGACCTCAAATCCATCTGCGATCTGGCTGACAAGTACGATGCGCTGGTGATGGTGGATGACTCCCATGCCGTCGGCTTCATCGGCGAGAACGGCCGCGGCACCCACGAATACTGTGGCGTGATGGAGCGGGTCGACATCATCACCGGCACCCTGGGCAAGGCGCTCGGCGGCGCCTCCGGCGGTTACACCTCCGGCAAGAAAGAGGTGATCGACTGGCTGCGTCAGCGCTCCCGCCCCTATCTCTTCTCCAACTCGCTGGCCCCCTCCATCGTCGCCGCCACCATCAAGGTGATCGACATGCTGGCCGACGGCCACGATCTGCGTGCCCGCCTGAAGGAGAACAGCCAGTACTTCCGCGAGCGGATGAGCGCCGCCGGTTTTACTCTGGCCGGCGCCGATCACGCCATCATCCCGGTGATGCTGGGGGACGCCAAGCTGGCAGCCGAGATGGCGAGCCGCATGCTGGCCGCCGGCATCTATGTGGTGGGCTTCTCCTTCCCGGTGGTGCCCAAGGGCCAGGCCCGCATCCGCACCCAGATGTCCGCCGCCCATACCCGCGAACAGCTGGATCAGGCCATCGATGCCTTCATTCGCATCGGCCGCGAACTCGGCATCATCTGATTTGAATCAAGGGGCCCGGCGCCCCTTTTTTCTGCGTTCATCGTGAAGGAACAACCATGAAAGCACTCTCCAAACTGCACAAAGAAGTCGGCATCTGGATGACGGACGTACCGGCCCCCGAACTCGGCCACAACGACCTGCTCATCAAGATCCGCAAGACCGCCATCTGTGGCACCGATATCCACATCTACAACTGGGACGAATGGTCACAGAAGACCATCCCGGTCCCCATGGTGGTCGGCCACGAATACGTCGGTGAAGTGGTCGCCGTGGGCCAGGAAGTGCGCGGCTTCGCGGTCGGTGACCGGGTCTCCGGCGAAGGCCACATCACCTGCGGCCACTGCCGCAACTGCCGTGCCGGCCGCACCCACCTGTGCCGCAACACCATAGGCGTCGGCGTCAACCGCCCCGGCGCTTTTGCCGAGTACCTGGTGATCCCGGCCTTCAACGCCTTCAAGCTGCCGGACAACATCCCGGATGAGCTGGCCGCCATCTTCGATCCGTTCGGCAACGCGGTGCACACCGCCCTCTCCTTCGACCTGGTGGGTGAAGACGTGCTGATCACCGGCGCCGGCCCCATCGGCATCATGGCTGCCGCCGTCTGCCGCCATGTGGGTGCCCGTCACGTGGTGATCACCGACGTCAACGAGTACCGGCTCGAGCTGGCCCGCAAGATGGGCGCCACCCGCGCCGTCAACGTGGCCAAGGAGCAGCTCTCCGACGTGATGAGCGAGCTTGGCATGACCGAGGGGTTCGACGTGGGGCTGGAGATGTCCGGCGTCCCCTCCGCCTTCCAGGACATGATCGACAAGATGAACCACGGCGGCAAAATCGCCATGCTCGGCATTCCCCCCGCCACCATGGCCATCGACTGGGGCAAGGTGATCTTCAAGGGACTGTTCATCAAGGGGATTTACGGCCGCGAGATGTTCGAAACCTGGTACAAGATGGCGAGCCTCATCCAGTCCGGGCTCGATCTCTCCCCCATCATCACCCACCGCTTCCACATCGACGACTTCCAGCAGGGCTTCGATGCCATGCGCTCCGGCCAGTCCGGCAAGGTGATCCTCAGCTGGGACAAATAAGCCTTTCAGCACGTCAATCAGATGAAACCCGGTGAAAACCGGGTTTCTTTTTTGCAGGCCGGCCTCGCCAGTTTGTGATCCGACGAAGAAACTTTGCACGCAGAGTGCTTAACACTTCACACACAAACGTTTAAATGGCTGTAACTATTCGGTTATAATCCAGTCGTTTTCTAGGGATAATAAAAGCCTGCTGGGAGTACATGAGCGTGTTGAAAAAACTGAGCTATTTGCTGGCGGTCGGGATGACGGCCGCCAGTTTGTCCGGTGCCGTGCTGGCTGCCGATGATATGTCGCCGGAGGCCATTGCCGAGCGCATCAAGCCTGTCGGTCAGGTCTACACCGCCAAGGATCTGGAAGGGATTGCGACCGCAGGCGCAGCCCCTGCGGCGGCCGCGTCATCCGGCCCGCGCGACGGAGAAGCCGTGTTCAAGGGCGCCTGCTTCGCCTGTCACGATGCCGGCATCGCCGGCGCGCCCAAGCGCGGCGACAAGGCTGCCTGGGAGCCTCGTATCGCACAAGGCATTGAAACGCTTAAGAAACATGCCATTGCCGGCTTCGCAGGCAAGACCGGCGTCATGCCCCCCAGAGGGACTTGCGCCACCTGTAGCGATGAAGAGATCGAAAACGCCATTCACTACATGATCGACAAGCTCTAAGTGATTGAAAGGGCCGCATATGCGGCCCTTTCAATCTGATGACTTCCGACTACTCTTTGAAGGGTAGATAAATCGGGAGTCACTCATGTCAGCGCAACCCACAGCACCACATTACTCGACTCCCTTGCTGGCGTTGGTTTCCGCTATTATGGATTTCCCCGCCCCCTCCGTCGCCACAGCCAAAGATTACGACACCCTGATCCAGCAGCTGAACCAGCTCTGCCCGTTGCAACATTTCGGCATGCTCGGCCTGTCGGAAGCCGGACTGCACTGGGTGTGTGAATACCAGGTCCCCGACAGTTTCAAACTGCAGCTGGGGCTGGAAGAGTCACGCATCACGGATCAACTGACCCAGCTGGACGAAGCCGAGGGTTGGTGCACCCTGCCGGTCGAACACGGTCAGATCCAGTGGTTGCTGGCCTGCTGCCAGCCCAAGGAGCTGCCGACACTGCGCCTGTTGCTGGAGTGCCTGGCCAAACGGCTGAACGAGACCCAGGCTGGCTCCCAGCTGTCAGAGCTGGCCTCGCCGCTCATTCGCAAGGATCCGGACTGGCAGAGAAAGATCGAGAGCATCAACCGCATCATCCGGCTGGCCAACACCCTGCCCAGCCAGGCGCTCTTCTCCCAGCTCGAGGCTGTGTTGCGCCAGATGCTCGCCATTCAGGACATGCTGCTGGTACGTATCGACAGCCACCGGCTCGAGAAGATCTACCCGGAACTGCCCCACCACAGCGACGAATTCATCACCGGGCTCTGCCACAGCACCAACAACATTGAGCAGCACAAGGAGCAGCTTTACTGGTACAGCCAGCCGCTGCGTCTCCAGCAGCAGTACTTCGCCCACTTCCTCATCAGCCTGCAGCAGCCGCTGGAAACCGACGACCGGCTGTTTCTCGACTTCCTGCGCAGCCAGCTGACTCTGCTGCTGGAGCTGAGACGGATCCGCCAGCAGCTCCACGACATCAACTCGGAAGACTCCATCAACCAGCGGCTGCAGCAGTTGCGCCAGACCAACCTCAGACTGCAGAAGCAGTTGAAGCAGCACCAGGAGCTGGAACGCCGACTGCAGTTCGATGCCCTGCACGACCCGCTGACCCAGCTACCCAACCGGGCACTGTTGATGAACCACCTCAACCACGCCATGACCCACTTTCACCGCTACAAGTCGCCCGGGTTTTCGCTGATCTTCATCGATGTGGACCACTTCAAGCAGGTCAACGACACTCTCGGCCACAGCGCCGGCGACCAGCTGCTCAAGGAGATGAGCCGCCGCCTGCAAACCTGCATACGACAAAACGACATGGTGGCAAGGCTGGGGGGGGACGAGTTCGTCATCTATCTGGACAGCAGCAAGACCGAGGAAGATATCAGCCCGGTGCTCAACCGCATCATCAGCCGCCTCTCCTATCCCTTCCGGCTGATGGGCAACGAACTCGGCATCACGGTGAGTCTCGGGGTCGCCAGCGTATCGGAACAGACATCCGACATCAGCCAGCTGTTGCATCAGGCCGACCTGGCCATGTACCAGGCCAAGCGCAACGGCCGCAGCCGCATCGTCAGCTATTCGGAGGAGTGCTCGGCCCAGACCTGGGCCTCACCGGAAGAGATGCTGGCCAGAGCGCTGCGGGCAGGCCGCATCGTGCCCTATTTCCAGCCGGTGATCCGGCTCAAGGACAGCCGCCTGACCGGGCTGGAGGTCATGGCTCGCTGGATCACCGAAGAGGGGGTACTCAAGGACGCATTCGACTTCATCCCGCTGGCGGAGCAGTGTGGCCTCATCCAGGAGCTGGATTACCAGATCCTGCGCCACACCTGCCAGCAGTTGAAGGAGTGGCTGCCGCTCTCCGGCCAGAGCAAGTTCAAGGTGGCCATCAACCTGTCCGGCAAGCATCTGGTCAGCCATGAACAGATCATGCAACTGGTCGAGATCATCGAATCCGAGGGGATCTCCCCCGGCTATCTGATTTTCGAATTCAACGAGCGCGAGTTGTCACGGCAGGATTCCGATGCCCTCACCTCCCTGCACGAGCTGAGGGCCAAGGGCATCCAGATCAGCCTGGATGACTTCGGTACCGGCTTCTCTTCCCTCAATGCCCTGTTCCACTTCCCGGTGGACTACATCAAGGTGGATGACAGCTTCACCCATCGCATGCTGCAATCTCCCAAGGATCTGGCGCTCATTCGCGCCATGCGCGACATCTGCCAGGATCTGGACTTCACACTTGTGGTGGAAGGGATAGAGAACCAGCAGCAACTGCAGAAGCTGATCGACCTGGGCTGCCTGATGGGCCAGGGGCGCTACATTTCACCGCCCATGCCGGGCGCCGACATCACGCCCCTGCTGACCCAGAGCAAATAAGCGGAGCGACTCAATCCTTCTTGAACATGGCGCGCAGATTGGCCACCGCCATCTGCCCCTTCTGCTGGCGCTCCTCTGCGGTCACCTTCTTCTGGTTCTCCCACTCCAGATCATCCTGCGGCAGTTCCAGCAGGAAGCGGCTCGGCTCCGGTCGTACCGACTCGCCAAACTGGCGCCGCTCCTTGCAGAGGGTGAAGGTGAGCTCGGTCTGGGCCCGGGTGATCCCCACGTAGGCGAGGCGCCGCTCCTCTTCCACGTTGTCCTCGTCGATGCTGGTCTGGTGAGGCAGCAGACCCTCCTCCATACCCACCATGTAGACATAGGGAAACTCCAGCCCCTTGGAGGCGTGCAGGGTCATCAGCTGCACCTGATCCGCCTCATCCTCCCCCTCGTTGCGCTCCATCATGTCGCGCAGAGTGAGACGGGTCACGACTTGAGCGAGCGTCATCGACTCTTCCAGCTCGTCCCCCTCCAGCATCTCGCTGATCCAGCGATAGAGGGTGGAGACGTTCTGCATCCGCATCTCGGCCGCCTTCGGGCTGGGGGAGGTCTCGTAGAGCCACTCCTCGTAGTGGATCTCCTTGATCATGTCACGCACCGCCTCCACCGGGTTGCCGCGCAGGGCCTGATCACCGAGCCGCACCAGCCAGTTGGTGAAAGCCTGCAGCGCGGTGAGGCCACGACCGGATAGGTGCTGTTCCAGCCCCAGCTCGAAGCTGGCGGAAAACAGGCTCTTGCCGCGCTGATTGGCGTACTGACCCAGCTTCTCGAGCGTGGTGGGACCGATCTCGCGCCGCGGCAGGTTGACCACTCGCAGGAAGGCGGTGTCCTCGTCCGGATTCACCAGCAACTTGAGGTAGGCCATGATGTCCTTGATCTCGGTACGAGAGAAGAAGGAGGTGCCGCCCGAGATGCGATAGGGGATGCGGTTGGTCATCAGCGCCTTCTCGAAGATGCGCGACTGATGGTTGCCCCGGTAGAGGATGGCGTAATCCTTGAAGCGGGTGCGATTCATGAACTTGTGACCCATCAGCTCGGCGGCGATGCGCTCCGCCTCGTGCTCCTCGTTCTTGGCAAACAGCACCTTGAGCTTCACCCCCTCGTCCAGCTCGGAGAAGAGGGCCTTGTCGTAGACGTGGGGGTTGTTGGCGATCAGGATGTTGGCGCACTTGAGGATGCGCCGCTTGGAGCGGTAGTTCTGCTCCAGCTTGATGAGCCGCAGATTGGGGAAGTCCTCGTTCAGCAGCACCAGGTTCTGCGGCTTGGCACCGCGCCAGGAGTAGATGGACTGGTCGTCGTCTCCCACTACGGTGAAGCGGGCCCGCTCGCCGACGATCTGCTTCACCAGCTCGTACTGGCTGGTGTTGGTGTCCTGGTATTCATCGACCAGCAGATAGCGGATCTTGCTCTGCCAGCGCTCGCGCACCTCCTGGTTGCTCTTGAGCAGCAAGGTCGGCATCACGATGAGGTCGTCAAAATCCAGCGCGTTGTAGGCCACCATCTGGCGGTGGTAGCGCTCGTAGAGCTGGGCCATCAGCACCTCTTCCGGCCCGCGGGCGATGCGCATGGCCCGAGCCGGCAGGATGAGGTCGTTCTTCCAGTTGGAGATCTGGCTGATAAGAGCCGAGAGCTTGTCCTTGTCGTTGTCGAGCTCCTCCTCGGTCAGCTCCTTGAGCAGCGCCAGCTGATCGGTGTCGTCGAACAGTGAGAAGTTGGCCTTGAGGTTCAGGCTCTTGTGCTCGCGGCGAATGATCTCGAGCCCCAGGGTATGGAAGGTGGAGACCATCAGCCCCCGCGCCTCCTTGCGACCCAGGGTCTGGCCGACCCGCTCCTTCATCTCCCGCGCCGCCTTGTTGGTAAAGGTGACCGCCGCTATGTTGCGCGCGTTGTAGCCGCACTGCTGCACCAGATAGGCAATCTTGTTGGTGATGACGCGGGTCTTGCCCGATCCGGCACCCGCCAGCACCAGGCAAGGGCCGGAGACATACTTGACCGCTTCGTTCTGATTGGGGTTGAGCTTCATGGGCCGGATCTCTTGGCTTATGATGAGGGGCGGCATTGTAACAGAAATCACCCGGCCAGCCCCATCGAGCAATAGCTCGCCAGATGCCTTGTGTTCGGCGGCGGTTTTCAGGATCATGACCGACTTTTCGAGATGATGACCACTTTTCCAGACAGTGAGGGGAGCATGAACCAGCAACAGCACGACCGGCTGCGCAGCCAGTTTCCGGCCTTGGCGCAGGAGGTCAACGGCCACCCGCTGGTCTATCTGGACAATGCCGCCACCACCCAGAAGCCGCAAACCGTGCTGGATGCGATCAATCACTACTATCGGGCCGACAACGCCAATGTGCACCGTGCCGCCCACGCCCTGAGCGGCCGGGCCACCCGCGCCTTCGAAGATGCCCGCGAGACTGTCGCTCGCTTTATCAATGCCCCTCGCAGCCACGAGGTGATATGGACCCGTGGCACCACGGAGGCGATCAACCTGATGGCCCAGAGCTGGGGGATAAGCGAGCTGAGGGCGGGGGATGAAGTCGTGCTCAGCACCCTGGAACACCACGCCAACATCGTCCCGTGGCAATTGGTCGCCCAGCGCACCGGCGCCGTCATCCGGGTCGTCCCCCTCGATGAGCGGGGCGATCTCGACATGGCCGCCTATCTGGCCATGCTGGGACCACGTACCCGACTGGTGAGCGTGGCTCACGTCTCCAATGCCCTCGGTACCGTCAACCCGGTCGAACAGATAGTGGCGGCCGCCAAGGCGGTCGGCGCCCTGACCCTGATCGACGGCGCCCAGGCAGTGGCTCATCTCGAGGTAGATGTGCAGACAATCGGCTGCGACTTCTACGTCTTCTCCGGCCACAAGCTCTACGGCCCGACTGGTATCGGCGTGCTGTGGGGGCGCACCGAACTGCTGGAGCGGATGCCGCCCTGGCAGGCCGGCGGCGAGATGATCGACAGGGTCAGCTTCAGCGGTACTACCTTCAATAGCCTGCCCTTCAAGTTCGAGGCGGGTACGCCCCATATCGCCGGCGCCATCGGCCTAGCCGCCGCCATCGACTTTGTGATGGAGCAAGACCGGGGGTTGCTGGCCAGCCATGAAGCGGTGCTGACCGACTATCTGGTCGCCGGCCTGCGGCAGGTGCCGGGGCTGCATCTTGTCGGCGAACCTCGCCAACGCGCCGGCGCGGTCTCCTTCCTGCTAGCGGATATCCACCCCCAGGATGCGGCTACCCTGCTCGACATGCAGGGGATCGCCCTGCGGGTCGGCCACCACTGCGCCATGCCGTTGATGGAGAGCCTTGGCATAGGCGGCACAATGCGAGCCTCGCTGGCCTGTTACAACAACCGTGACGATGTGGACGCCCTGCTGGCCGCCCTGCACAAACTCAGTGACTTCTTCTAAGGCAGACAACCCGATGAACAGCCTCGCAACCTATACCCGGATCGGCCTTGAGCCCGATGCCGATACCATCCGCCAGCAGTTTGCGGCGGCGAACGGCTGGGAGAACCAGTACCGCCTTATCATACAGCTCGGCAAGCTGCTACCCACCTTGCCCGCAGAGTGGCAGCAGGAAGAGAACCGCTTGAAAGGGTGCGAGAGCCAGGCCTGGCTGAAGGGTGAAAAGAGTGAGGATGGCAACTGGCACTTTGCCTGCGACTCCGATGCCCGCATCGTGCGTGGCCTCATCGTCATCGTGCTGGCGGCGCTCAATCATCAGAGTGCCAACGCTATCCAGGCTTTTGATATGGATGCCTATTTCAGTGAATTGGGGCTCGAGAAACACCTGAGCCCGTCGCGGGGCAACGGGCTCAGGGCCATAGTATTGGCTATCCGGCAACAGGCAGTCTAACCCGCCTTGTTCAGTGGTCGATCAGGCTTCGCCAATCGACCCTGTTTCTTCATTCCCGGCCTCTTTCTCGGCACGGGCTCCTCGTTCGGCAATCTTCCTCAATACCCGGGAGGCGGCGACCAAGCCAAAGGTGGCCGTCACCGGCGTCACGGCGCCAAAGCCAGAGGCGCAATCCATCTTCATATTGCCATCGCTGGCCGCCTTGGCCTGACAGGTGCCGCCATTACCATCCGGGTAGCTCAACTGCTCGGTTGAAAAGACACACTCCACCCCAAACTTGCGCGCCGGATTCTTGCTGAAACTGTGTAGCCGGCGCAGGTCAGAGCGCACCTTGGCGGCCAGCGGATCCTGAATGGTCTTGGCCAGATCGGCCACGGTGATCTGCGTCGGGTCCATCTGCCCACCGGCGCCGCCCGCCACAATCACCGGGATCTTGTTGCGCTTGCAGAAGGCAATCAGCGCCACCTTGGCCTTGACCGAGTCGATGGCATCCACCACATAGTCAAACTCCCGCTTGATATGCTCGGCCAGGTTGTCAGCGGTAACGAAGTCATCCACCTCGATCACCTCGCAATCCGGATTGATGGCACGGATGCGCTCGGCCATCACCTCCGTCTTGAGGCGACCGACCGTGCCCTGCATGGCGTGGATCTGGCGGTTGGTGTTGGTGATACAGATGTCGTCCATGTCGATCAGGGTGATCTGGTTGATGCCGGCACGGGCCAGCGCCTCTGCCGCCCAGGAGCCGACGCCGCCGATCCCGACCACACAGACACGCGCCTGGCTGAAGGAACCAAGTGCACTCTGACCATAAAGACGGGCAATGCCCCCGAATCGCTGTAGATACTCTGCTTTCATACCACCACCTTGATTGAGGGCGGCCATTATAGCGACAACCATGGGCGGCGGCGAATTTCAGATAAACATGAAACGGGATGGAGCAACGAAATCGGGCTAACCGAGATGAGATAGAGAGATCGTAGAGACGAAAAAAAGCCCAGTCTTTCGACTGGGCTTCTTAAGTAGTGGCGGAGCGGACGGGACTCGAACCCGCGACCCCCGGCGTGACAGGCCGGTATTCTAACCGACTGAACTACCGCTCCGCATTCGGTTAGCTTTCGCTAAATCTTTTGCCGCTTCTTTATGAGGTGTCATCCTCGCAGCCGGCCATGTCTTTCACATCACCGTTTAATTGGGTGCCTGGCAGTGTCCTACTCTCGCATGGCGAATGCCACACTACCATCGGCGCTACAGCGTTTCACTTCTG
>NZ_JAPCJC010000016.1:0-93969 GCF_027707805.1 Aeromonas sp. QDB20
CAGGCAGCCTGTCAAGGTATTCGAAGAGTACCGTCAGGCGGCATAGGCGAGTGTCGCACTTCGAAGTTGAATTCGCGGAGTGAAGATCTATTTAAACATAATGGAGCGGAAATTCAACAAACTAATTTTGGGAAACTTTTGTTAACTGACATATTTAAGTACACACAGTATAGGAGCTCTGCCTTTTGTCGAAATCTTTATATAGAAATGGGGTTTGAAGAAGCTGTATGCCCATACTGCAACAATAATAAAATAGGCATCATAAAAAAGGAGACCAGAATTAATGGTAGTAGTTTAATGTTATTTGAACTAGACCATTTCTATCCAAAATCGATGTACCCATTCCTCGCTTTATCTTTATACAATCTAATCCCAAGCTGTCATGATTGCAATGCAACAATAAAAAAAGAAAAAGACTTTACTATAGAGACACATACTCATCCATATCATGAATCATTCGATGACTTATATAAATTTAAAGTAGACCTGCAATCTTTTCAAGATCACTCCACTCATAATTTATGCATAACAAAGAATGAAATAAAACCACATGATAAAAGTGCTGTTGATTTTGAACTAGAAGCAAGATATCAGCTGCATCAGAGTGATATAAACAGCTTGATTCAATATTTTATGAAGTATAGACACCTAATAAATAGTGACCGAGCAGATATGCTTTATGACTTTATATTAGGAATCGGAGTAACAAAAGAAAAAAAGGCTATTCTAAAAAAAGCTCGTTCTAAAGTACTAAGAGACATCCTGTTACAAATGGATATACAAAACAATCTAGGGTTAGAGCTTTAAGAGGCACTACATCAAATGATGTGACCAAATTCATAAAAAACTGGTGGTACTGAGAAGTATCACAGGTCTCTATTTTTCGCTTTTTCGCTTCTATTTCGCTAACAACTCCGTTCCATAAGAGTTATCTATGGTACAGCGCCACAGCCCATCGGCCTCTTTACGAAACACATAGGTGACGTGGCGGGTTTCATCGATCCGGCCGCCTTGCCCATCGGGATAGCACAGCTGGGTCTCCATGATCACCAGCGCATTGTCAGCCTCTTCGATCACCTCCATAGCCCCCTGTGTCACCTCGAGCTGGCCCTGTGAAAATAGTCCGAGATGGCCCCGAAGGCGTGGCGGATGGCGGGAATACCGCACACCACCATGCTGGGCTTGACCACTAGGGCGGCATCCTCGGCGTAGAAGGCCATCAGGGCGTCGAAATCACGCCGGGAAATGGCAGCGTCGCAGGTCTCGATGAGAGTTCGAAGAGAATGCTGACTCATCTTAATTCCTTATATGGGGCGGCTTGCCCGCCCTGTCACGGATAGAAAACAACGGATAGCCCCCCCCGAACTCGGGGATTGGCAGTCAACTTAACAGAGCAGGAAGGCCCTTAGGCGAGCAAACTCCGCAGGCAGGTTGTGGGATAGCAGCGGCAGTTCAGCATGCTTGGCGAGCGAGCCGGGCAGCGGCACATCCAGACCCTGAATCTTGTCCACCGACTCCTTGAATTTGTGTAGAGGCTTATACGCTTTTCACCGCCTGCTTCTCCCCCTCCAACCAATACTCCCTTTCAATCCCCACACCGGCCACAAAGTCGGGATCGTGGGAGACCAGCAGCAGGGTGCCCGGATAGTCGGCCAGCACCTGAGTGAGTAGCTGGCGCGAGGAGTGATCCAGATGGTTGTCCGGTTCGTCCAGCAGCAGCAGGTCGGGCTGTTGCGCCAACACCATCAAGAGGCCCAGCTTTAACCGCTCACCGCCGCTCAGACCATGACAGGGCATCAGGGCGCGATCGCCGCGCAGCGCGATACCCGCCAGTCGGGTTCTTGCGTCGCTCTCGGAAAGTGTCGGTGCAACCGCCAGCAGGTTGGCCAGCGGGCTGAGGTCTCGCGCAATCAGGCTGAGCCCCTGATCAAGACACGCCAGCCGGCCATTGATGCGAAAACTGCCTGCCTCGGGCGCCAACTCACTGCGCAGCATCTGCAGCAGGCTCGACTTGCCGCTGCCGTTGCGACCGGCCAACAGACAGCGAGCCCCCCGTTGCAGCACCAGATCTACCTGCTGATCATGCCAGCGCCTGTGGCGCGCCGCCGTGATCACCAGCGGCTGGGCCGCCCCCTTGCGATCGCTTTCCGCCGGCCACTGCATGACAAGCGGCTGCACCTCCGCCAGTGCGGCTGCCGCCTCGGCACGCGCCTCCACCTGGGCACTGTGGCCCCGCTCGTGGCGATCCAGCACCTTGCCAAGGGATTTGCCCGCCTGTTCCGCTTTGAAGTCGAGCAGGATCTTGGCCTGGGAGCCGCGCTCGCGCCGTCCCTGACTGGCCCGCCTGGCCGCCTGTTCGCGCACCTTTTGCACGCTGCGCGCCGCCGCCTTTTCACGGCGCTCCGCCTGCGCCAGTCGGGCGCTGCGGGCAGCCTGCAGCTCCGCCTGCTGCGCCAAGAATGCCTCAAACGAGAGGCTGGTGCTCTGCAGCCCCTGCTCGCCCAGCTCCAAAATCTGGCTCCCCTGATTGAGCAGACGCCGGTCGTGACTTACCAGCAGATAGCCACCACTGTGGCTGGCCAATCGCTGACTCAGCCACGCGATGCCACTGGCATCCAGGTGGTTGTCCGGCTCATCGAGCAGCAGAAAGTGAGCAGATCTCGCAAACAGCGCCAGCAGGCGCAAACGGGTGAGCTGGCCGCCGCTCAGGGTGCTGACCGGGGTATGGGCATCGAGTCTGAGGCCAGCCTCTGCCAGCAGGTCGGCAAGATCGCTGCGCAGGTTCCAGCGATCAGCCAGCCGCTCGAAATCGTCCAGGGCGCCGCTCCCCTGCTCGATGCGCTCAAGGGCCCGCAGCGGCTCGCCCCAGCCGATCACGTCGGCCACGCAGGCTGCGCCGTCATGAGCCTGCGCGGGCGCGAACTGGGACAACCAGCTGATGGGGGTCAACCACTCAATCTTGCCAGAAGCCGCACGGCGCTGGCCTGCCAGCAGTTCCAGCAGCAGACTCTTGCCGATGCCGTTACGGCCGATCAGGGTGCAGCCCGCAGCGGGCAAAGTGAAGGTAAGGGGTACAGTGCAGGCGCCGAAGGGCAGCTGCAAGGCGTTGATATGACATGCGATATGGGTCATCTGAACTCCTGTGGGCCAATGCGGAAGCCGCAGGCCAAGAGCCAAGCCAAATGACAGGGACACGTGTCCACAAGTGGGAAAACAAACAAGGAATCAGCATCAACCTGTCACGGTAAGACGCACCCGTTCTCCCTGGCGGGAGAGGAATCAAAAGAGGGGTGCGGACAGGTTAAATGCGCATCGGAGGAAGTACTCATATATCAGAAGAGCCAAGAGGCTAACCCGGCGAGTGCGGGCAGGTCAACCGCCATGACCGGGTTCACGCAGCTATGCCGCTGAATTTTCACCCACAAAAAGCCTCGTATGAAAACCAGTCAAGAGAGGCAATTCAATACCCATATGGAGCACAATTGATGACTGAGTTGATCTAGACTGTGCGCTCTTTTTTATTCGGGACTCGACAATATGAAACGCGCTTTCTTCGCCGCTCTGACCATGCTGGCTGCACCTGCCATGGCCGAACAGACCATTGCCCACCACTTCGCCACACTGGAATACCAGCGGATCATCGATGGCTGCCAGATGTATCGCCTCAATACCCCGCAAGGCGCGACCCTGCTGTTCGGACACAACTTCAATGACACTGGCGTCAATGCGGAAGGAGGCGTCTCTGCCGGTACCATGGATCTTTACTCCTACATGTATTCGGACCCGAAATATCGCAGCTACTCCCTGCGGGGCACCAATAATCTCTATCAGCCCTCCACCAGCGACTCTTATACCTTTATGACCCTCTCCGTCGGGGCCGGCAGATCACCCGACAACTTCATGTTGTCCCAGCGCAAGAACATCGAACGGGCGACCTCTTACTCCAGCGGCGATACCCAGCTCTCGATGCATTTCTATGACGGACAGGATCAGCCGAAATATGACAAAGCGATGCCGAAATATCTCTCGCTGTGCGGCAGCAACATTGCCTCCTTCGACTCATTGACCAGCCTTAGACTGCGCATCGCCAGCTCCACCATCAAGGTGCAGTACCCAAGATTCAACCAGCCTGCCGGGATCAAGGCCAGCAATGATCTGGTCAGCGAAGTCCAGCTCGCCTGGAGCAATGTCGACAACAGCGCCATCACGACCCGTCAGCTTAAATACACCCGCATCTCCCGCGCCGAGAAACTCGACAAGCCGCAAGATCAGAAATTTGTCGAGCTGGCCAAACTCGGTATCAACGACGATCGCTATATCGACATCAATGGCGACCAGAATCCTCTGATCCCGGGCAAGGAGTATGTCTATCAGGTGCAGTACTGCGACGGTTACGACTTCTGCGAAGCGAGCCCTCAGGTGATTGGCAAAGCCAATTAAGCAGCACGCTATCGAAGCAATAAAAATCCCCCGCGCTCGGGGGATTTTTATTTCCTGTTTATCCTGTTTGGCGGGCAACTGTCTGCGCCGGTGCTCGCTATCAGCGGTTCTTGAGCGCCTCCACCCTGGCGATCAGGATGGCCATAAAGCCGGAGATGATGATCAACCCGACGCTGACAGGCAGCACAGAGACGGCGTAAGGAACAACAATTGCGCCACCGACCAGAGAATCCGAGAAGATGCTCAAGGGCAGCGGCAACAAGATTAACAGTGCGATATAAACCAGCACCCTGGCGATCACCAGAGGGGTCTTAAGGGATTGCGTTACGACTCTTCGGTACGGCCACATGATGGTTTGCTCCCTGATCCGTTATTATCCGGCCATCGGCCGCCAACCCTGAGCAGGGTGCCGACCTTGTTCGTCCATGATGGCTTCATGCAGCACCCTGATTAACAGCCACCGAGCGGCTGGTCAAGGGATTCCCCATCGGCGGCTTTTTCCCACGATTTTTATTCTTCTGCGCGCCGCCACTATGGCGGAGAAAACCTGCATCAAACCGGCGCCGCACCACAGCAACCTCTGACAAGTGTTTCTATATCAGCAGCTTGTTGATTGCCTGCCATTCGGGGGCTTGTAGCAGCCCCCACTCTGGGATAGCCCCAGAGAGCGTTCAGGCAGAAGGCGCGGGATCCACCGCGGCCAGCAGCGCTGTGCCGTAGGAGTTGTCTATGGTGCAGCGCCACTGCCCATCGGTTTCTTTGCGAAACACATAGGTGGCGCGGCGGGTTTCCTCAGTCAAGCTCCCCTGGCCATCGGGGTAATTGAGCCGGGTCTCCATGATCACCAGCGCATTGTCGGCCCCCTCGATCACCTCCATGGCGCCCTGTTTCACCTTGAGCTGTCCCTGAAAGTAATCCGAGATGGCAGTGAAGGCGCCGCGGATGGCGGGAATGCCGCGCACCACCATGCCGGGCTTGACCACCAGGGTGGCGTCCTCGGCGTAGAAGGCCATCAGGGCGTCGAAGTCGCGCCGGGAGATGGCCGCATCGCAGGTCTCGATAAGAGTTCGAAGGGGATGCTGATTCATCTTCACTCCTTATAGGAGGCGGCTTGCCCGCCCTGTCACGGATAGAAAACAACGGATAGAAAAATCCCCCGAGGTCGGGGGATTGGCAATCAACTTAACCGAGCAGGAAGGCCCTTAGCGGGGCAAACTCCGCCGGCAGGTTATGGGACAAGAGCGGCAACACGGCGTGCTTGGCGAGCGGGCCGGGCAGCGGCACGTCCAGCCCCAGGATCTCGTCTACCGACTCCTTGAACTTGGCCGGATGGGCGGTGCAGAGGAACACCCCCACCTCGTCCTCAGCCAGCTGTTCGCCCAACAGATCCCAGGCGATGGCGCCGTGGGGTTCGCACAGGTAATCCAGCTGGTGCAGGCGCTGCAACGCATCGCGAGTCTGGGCATCGTCACGCATGCCTGACCCCAGGGTCTCCAGCGCCCAGCCTTTGCGACGGCACAGCTCTTCTACTCGCGGCCAGTTGTTGGGGCGGCTCACATCCATGGCGTTCGACAAGGTAGCGACCGTCTGGTGCGGATCCCACTGACCGGTTTTCAGGTAGCGCGGCACGGTATCGTTGGCGTTGGTGGCAGCGATAAAGCGCTTCACCGGCAGCCCCAGCGCCTTGGTGATCAGACCCGCGGTGAGGTTGCCAAAGTTGCCGGACGGCACGCTGATGACTGCCTTGGCACGATCGGCTTTCGGCAACTGGGCCACCGCCTCGAAGTAGTAGCAAACCTGAGCCAGCAAGCGGCTGATGTTGATGGAGTTGGCGGAGTTCAGACCAATGGCCTTTTTCAGCTCCTCGTCATCGAAGGACTGCTTCACCAGCGCCTGGCAGGCATCGAAGTCGCCGTCGATGGCGATGGTGCGGATGTTGCCACCCAGGGTGCAGAACAGCGCCTCCTGCAGCGGGCTGATCTTGCCCTTCGGGTAGAGGATCACCACCTCTATCCCCTCCAGACCATAGAAGGCGTGGGCCACGGCGGCGCCGGTGTCGCCGGAGGTGGCGGTCAAGATGGTGATCTTGTCGTTGGTTCTGAACGCAGCCAAACACTGGGCCATAAAGCGGCCGCCGAAGTCCTTGAACGCCAGGGTCGGGCCGTGGAACAGTTCGAGGGCATAAGTGCCATCTTTGAGTTTCACCAGCGGCGCCGGGAAGGTGAAGGCGGCCTTGACCAGCTCGTGTACCTGAGGTGCGGCCACCTCGTCCCCCAGCAGGTGGCTGAGGATGCGGGCGGAGCGCTCCACCAGCGGCAGATCCAGCAGGGCATCCACATCGGCCAACGGCTCAAGCTGCTCGGGGAAGAACAGACCCTGCTCGCGACCCAGACCCTGACGCACCGCCTGAGCGAAGCTCACCTGTTCACTCTTGTCCTTGATATTGTAAAGATTCATAGCTCGCTTCCTGTTACCCGTGCCCCGGCCATGTCGAGTTTGCAAACCCGGGCAAATCCATCTTCGTTCTGCACGAAATGTGCGTCCATCCAATCCTTCATCCGCTCGGCCTGGGCCAGATCCTTCATCACCACGAACACGCTGGGGCCGGAGCCCGAGATGCCGGTGGCCAGCGCCCCGTTCTGGGCGGCCTGGGCCCGCACCTCGGCAAAGCCTTCAATGAGCGCCGCGCGGTAGGGCTCGGCAATCACGTCTTTGAGTACGCTCGCCGCCAGCCCCTCCTGCCCGGTGTAGCTGGCGTGCACGAAGGCGGCCAGCCGGCGGCCATAGGTGAGGCAATCCTGGCGGCGATACTGGGCCGGCAGAATGGCGCGGGCGGCGGCAGTGGAGACCACTGTGCCCGGGTAGCAGACCACCCAGTACCACTCGTCAAACACCGGGATGCCCTGGCTGATGACGCCGTGCTCTTCCAGCACCAGCTGCATGCCGCCCAGATAGCAGGGGGCGACGTTGTCGTAATGGACGGAGCCGGAGATCTTCCCTTCCATCTCCCCCATCAGCAGCAGCAGGTCGTGTTCATTGAGGGGCGCGCCGTGAAAAGCGTTGAGCCCTTCCAGTGCCGCCACCACGCTGCAGGCGCTGGAACCCAGACCCGAGCCCACCGGCAGGTTCTTCTCCAGCACCATTTCGAGCGGCTTGAGACCAAGGCCACGCTTCTCCAGCGCCTCGCCATAGGCGAGCCAGCAGTCATGGAGGATGTTCTTTTTCGGGTCAGCCGGCAACTTGTGGGCGTAGCGGCCCACGCTAGAGAGAGCAAATGCCGTATCGGCCGCCTTGACCTGGACCCTGTCCCCCAGCAGAGAGCCATCCACGGGGGCGAGCGCCGCCCCCAGTACATCGAATCCCACGCTCAGGTTGGCGCTGGAGGCGGGGGCATAGGCCACCACGCTGCTGCTCTGGTACATGTCTGAACTCATGCTTACAACTCCTGCTTCCAGTTTTGGGTGCGCAGCACGTCAGCAAAGACGCCCGCGGCGGTCACTTCGGTGCCGGCGCCATAGCCGCGCAGCACCAGCGGGATCGGCTGGTAGTAGGTAGAGAAGAAGGCGAGCGCGTTCTCCCCGTCTTTGACCTTGAACAGCGGCTCGTCGGCGCCGACTGCCTTGATGGCGACCTTGCACTTGCCACCCTCGATGGAACCCACGTAGCGCAGTACCTTGCCGTCACGCTGGGCAGCTGCGAACTGGTCGCGGAACCAGCCGTCAGCCTCCGGCAGGCGGGCCATAAAGGCTTCCACATCGCCGCTGACGTCAAAGCCGGGCGGCAGCGCCTGCTCCACTTCCACATCGGACAGCTCCAGCGCCATGCCGGCCTCGCGAGCCAGAATGAGCAGCTTGCGGGCCACGTCCATGCCGTTGAGATCGTCGCGCGGATCCGGCTCGGTGAAGCCGTTGCCACGGGCAATCTTGGTGGCATCGGAGAAGGCCATCCCCTCGTCCAGCTTGCCGAAGATAAAGGAGAGTGAACCGGAGAGCACGCCGTCGAAGGCGCGCAGCTTGTCGCCAGCCTTGATCAGGTTCTGCAGGTTCTCGATGACCGGCAGGCCGGCGCCCACGTTGGTCTCGTACAGGAATTTGCGACGGGTCTGGCGGGCGGTGCGGCGCAGCGCCTTGTAGTAATCGAGCGACCCGGTGTTGGCCTTCTTGTTCGGGGTGACCACGTGGAAACCGGCGGCGAGGAAGTCGGCATACTGGACGGCGATGGCCTCGCTGGAGGTGCAATCGACGATCACCGGGTTGATGAGGTGGCTCTCTTCCACCAGCTTCTTCACCGCCTCCAGGCTGAAGCTGTCACGGGCTTCCACCAGCTGTTCACGCCAGTTGGCGAGGTTCAGGCCATCCTTGTTGACCGCCATCTGGCGGCTGTTGGCGATGCCCACTACCCGCAGGCCAGTGCCCTGCTCGGCCAATACCGGCTGCTGGCGGGCAATCTGATCCACCAGGGCCGCGCCGACACCGCCGACGCCGACTACGAAGAGATCGATGAACTGCTGGCTGCCGAAGAAGTTCTGGTGGCAGGCCTTGATGGCTTCCGCCACCTTGCGATCCCGCACCACCGCCGAGATGGAGCGCTCGCTCGAGCCCTGGGCGATGGCGACGATGTTGATGGAGGCCTGGGCCAGCGAGGTGAAGAAGCGGGCTGCCATCCCCTTGGAGGTGCGCATGCCGTCACCGATGAGGGAGATGATGGCGAGATCCTGCATGATCTCCAGCGGATCCAGCAGCTGGTTCTTGAATTCGAGCTCGAACTCGCGCTCCAGCACCTTGCGGGTCTTGTCGCAGTCATAGCTGTGGATACAGAAGCTGACGCTGTACTCGGAGGATGACTGGGTGATGAGGACGATGCTGACCCCGGCGCGGGAGACGGCGGAGAAGATGCGGCCAGCCATGCCCACCATCCCCTTCATGCCGGGGCCGGAGACGTTGAACATGCACATGCCGGAGAGATCCGAGATGGCCTTCACCTTGAGGTCGTCATCCCCCTGCTCGACGCCGATAAGGGTGCCCGGCCCCTGCGGGTTGAAGCTGTTCTTGATGAGGCAGGGAATGTGGAACTGGGCCACCGGCGCGATGGTTTTCGGGTGCAGTACCTTGGCACCGAAGTAGGAGAGCTCCATCGCCTCCTTGTAAGAGAGGGTTTTCAGCAGATAGGCGTCCGGCACCAGGCGCGGGTCGCAGTTGTAGCAGCCTTCGACGTCGGTCCAGATCTCGCAGCACTCGGCATCGACACAGGCGGCCAAGACGGCGGCGGAGTAGTCGGAGCCGTTACGGCCGAGCAGCACGGTCTCCCCCTTGTCGCTGCCACCGGTGAAGCCCGGCATCAGGTAGAGACAGTCGGAGCGCAGGCCCTTGGCGGCGAAGCGCAGGCGGGAGGCTTCGATGTCGACGTGAGCTTCGAGGTAGCCGCCGTCGGTCACCAGCAGCGCTTCCGGCACAATGACGTCCAGCTCGAGGCCGCGCACCCGCAGCAGCTCGTGCATGAAGGCGATGGAGAGGTTCTCGCCCCGGCTCAGGATGCGAGCCTGCACGTTGTCCGGGCAGAGCCCCAGCAGGCGGATGCCCTGCATCAGCCGCTCCACCTGATCCAGTTCGCTGGTGAGACGGGCCTGCAGCGCCTTGTCATCCAGCGCCGGGTAAGCTTCCTTCAAGCCGGCCAGCAGGCGGGAGAAGATGCCGTTGATTTCAAACAGGGTGCTGCTGGCATCCATGCCGCGGCTGGTCTGCTCCACCAGGGCCACCAGGTGGTTGGTCACCTTGGCCGGTGCCGACAACACCAGGGCAACCTGGGATTGGCCGTGGGTATTCACCGCGATATCGGCAACCCGTAAAAAACGCTCTGCATCGGCCAGTGACGACCCGCCAAATTTCAACACTCTCATCGCTATCTCCCTGTATTCCCTGCAAATTGATCCGCTAATCGGTCTGAAAACTGTCTGAAAACAACCCAACAAAAAAGGCCCGTACTGGGTGGGTACGGGCCTTTTTCTGATTTCTGTGCTTGTTCGTCAGCGCATCAACCGGCCCCAGTGCCACCTGTGGTGGTACCGGTAATAATGGTGGTGGTGATGACGCTGGTGAATAACTGCATGACGAACACTCTTGAACGAAGCTGGCTTTTAGCAATACCGCGCCGGGCGCCGGGCTGTCAACCTAAACCTCTTTGCCAAGTTTGCGGGCAAGGTCTTTGCAGAGCAGATGGAGCATGTTCAAATCCCGCTGCGGCAGCATGGGCACTCGGTCCATCACCCATTGATGCAGTTTTTCATCCTGCGAAACACCGAGATCACCAAGAATTTCTGCTGTTTTGCTTTTCAGCACCCGAACCTGTCCGGCGTTATCAATATTTTCTGCTAGCACCTCGGGCTCATCGAGCAACTGGCTCAGCTCGTAGGCGTACAGCATGATCGCCTGGCCCAGGTTCAGGGACGGATAGCTCACCTTGAGCGGCAGGTAACTGATGAGATCGACCTGGGCCAGCTGCTCGTTGGAGAGGCCCGACTCCTCGCAACCAAACACGATGGCGACCTTGCCAAGGGAAGGCTTGGCCTTGATCTGGTCACGGATCTCGGCCGGAGTGAGGTAGTGCTGATAACGGCCGCGCTGGCGGGCAGTGGTGGCCACCACCAGATCCATGTCGGCCAGCGCCTCCTCCAGGGTGTCGAACGCCTCGGCCTGGGCCAGGATCTCCTGCGCACCATGGGCCACCCAGCTCGCCTCCTCCTCTTCGTGCACCCGGCTTGCCACCAGTCGCATGGCATCAAAGCCCATGGTTTTCATGGCGCGGGCGGCAGCGCCCACGTTGGCAGGGCGGGCGGGGGCCACCAGCACAAAATAGAGTTTCATCGGGTCTTCTCCTGGGCAGGGCCGAACGTGCAAACCACAGCGGAACGTCGGCAAAACAGGGGCGCAATCTACCGTTTTCACCCGAAAATTGCCACTTGAACAGACGTTTGAATGTTGCCATAGTGGCCTGGAATGTGGACAAATTGCAGCCAATCCCAGGCGCCATCGGCCCGACAGATCACAAGGAAGAGAGAGATGCAGCAGCCATTGGAACAGGCCGTCGCCGAGACGATTCTGCAACGCTTCGAGTCGTTTTACAGTCGGTTTCTCGAAATCACCCAGGGCAGCAAGAGCCGTTTTGAAAACAGCGACTGGCTGGGGGTACAGCTGGCGGGGCGCGAGCGCATCCGCCTCTATGACCACCACGTGGGGGCGACGGCTGGCTCCATTCGCCAGATGATGGGAGAACACCACGCCACCCAGGAGCTACTCAAGCGGGTCAAGGGGGCCTTCAGCGACCTGCTGCCCAAGTGCGAGAACTTCGAGGTGGCGGAGTCCTTCTTCAACTCCGTCTACCGCCGCATCTTTCGTCATCGCAACATCCGCGACGAAAACCTCTACATCCACCCCTTCGTCAGCCGCGGTGACAAGCCCGATCTGAGCGCATTGCTGCGCATCTACCGCACCGATCTCGCCCACCTGCCGCAGACCCTGAGCCAGCTGCTCGGGGATTACAGCTTCACCCTGCCCTATGAGGACAAACAGCGGGATATTGTCGATATCCATCGTCATCTTGCCGAGAACGGTCCGCATATTCTGCACGATGAGCCTTTCGCCATCGAACTATTGAAAGAGGTCTTCTACCGCAACAAGGGGGCCTATCTGGTGGGGCTGATCCGGGCAAGGGAGCAGGTCTTTCCCTTCATCCTGCCCCTGCTCAGCACCGGCCAGAGCATCTATGTGGATACCGTCATCTTCGAGCCGGATCTCGCCTCCATCGTGTTCGGCTTCGCCCGCGCCTACTTCATGGTCTATGCCCCGGTGCCGGCGCTGTTCGTCGCCTTCTTGCGCCAGATCATGCCCCACAAGCCGGACTACGAGATCTACAACGCCATCGGCTGCCAGAAGCACGGCAAGACAGAGCTCTACCGCCACTATCAGCACCATCTGGCCCAGAGCCGCGAGCAGTTCGTCATCGCGCCGGGCATCAAGGGAATGGTGATGAGCGTGTTCACCCTCCCCTCCTACGACGTGGTGTTCAAAGTGATAAAGGACGAGTTCACCCCCCCCAAGGACGTGAGCCACGAGCAGGTGAAGGCGAAGTACCGGCTGGTAAAGCAGCACGACCGGGTGGGACGGATGGCCGATACCCAGGAGTTCACCAACTTCGAGTTTCCCCTCGATCGCATCTCGCCGGAGCTGCTGGCCGAGCTCAAGGCGGTGGCCCCCTCGGCGCTCACCATCACCGCCGACAAGCTGGTGATCAAGCACCTCTACACAGAGCGCAAGATGATCCCGCTCAACCTCTATCTGGACAAGGCGGACGAGCAGCAGACCCGGCTCGCGCTGGAGGAGTACGGCAACGCCATCAAGCAGCTGGCGGCGGCCAACATCTTCCCAGGGGACATGCTGTTCAAGAACTTCGGCGTCACCCGCCACGGCCGGGTGGTGTTCTACGACTACGACGAGATCTGCTACATGACGGAGTGCAACTTCCGCCAGATCCCGCCACCCCGCTACCCCGAGGACGAGTGGAGCGCCGAGCCCTGGTATTCGGTGGCCCCCAACGACATCTTCCCCGAGGAGTTCGCCACCTTCCTGCTGCAAAAGCCGCAGGTGCGCGAGATCATGCTGGCGCTGCACAAGGAGATGTTCGACGCCAACTACTGGAAGATGCTGCAGAGCAACATCAAGGAGGGGGTGTTTGAGGATGTCTATCCCTACCGGCGCAAGAAGCGCTTCAAGTTCCAGCGCGGCGGCTAGCCGATCCGCCCTCGTTGCAAAAGGGAGTGCAAATAGCAAAAGGGACGCCGTGGCGTCCCTTTCTGCATCCGGCTGCGTGCGCTACGACAGCCTCTGACAAAAACGTCAGTTACTTGGCGGCAGGCATGGCATCGAAGGTGAGCAATGCCGCCTTGTTGGCGTCGCTCAGCACCAGCTGCTGGCCGCTGATCTGGAAGCTCGCCACTTTCTCCAGTGTCTGCAGGTAGAGCATCTCCTTGCCGGCCAGCTCGCCCATGCACATCATGCGGGTCGAGCCCATGGGGCCCAGCGCCAGCACGCCGTCACCCTGCTGGGTAATGCTGCCGAAATAGCGGTTGCAGCCGCCTTTGCCCGCCACCTTGTCACCGGCGACTTGCAGGGTAAAGGTGTCGCCGCTCGCCCCTTGCAGTTGCCAGGTGGAGGCTTGCAGTTGTGTCAGTTTGGAACCAGTGGCCATGGCGCAGCCCCCCAGGGCCAGCGCGGCCAGCAGAGTCAGTTTCTTGTTCATGGATTCACCTCTCGATATCAGCGAAATAGGGGAAGAAACAGGATGATGGGGGCCTGTGTATCATGAGAGCGGAGCAAATCAAAACTGTTTTATTGTGATCGGGGTTCCCTTTACTAACAGCTGGCATGTGCCATGCTTGTATTCCTGTTCCGGACCCAGGGAGGGGAAAAGAATGGTCAAATCATCCGTCATCGCACTCGTCTCATGCCTCAGCCTCACCGCCCAGGCCGCCGACTGGGATTTCCTCAAGAACGACACCGACAGCCAGCTCTACGTCAAAAGCTACTCAGGCGTGCTGCTCGGCAGTCAGACTCATCACAACGACAGTTTCGATCTCTGGCTCATCAATACCGGCTATCAATATCCGCTGCACGATGGCGTCAGCCTCTACATGGAAGCAGGCCCTGCCATCGGCCCCAGCAGCGAGCAATCCGGTTACAACCTGAGCTCGGGGGTGCGCTACCAGCTCTCCCCCATGCTCAACATCGGCAGCCAGCTCAAACAGCTGGAGGTGAACAAGCCCAGCACCTTGCTGGAGCTCAACACCAGCCTGCTGCTGACCCCGCAACTGGCCATCACCGCCAACTACGGTGTCAGCGCCTTTCGCACCGAACAATCCCTCAGCGTCGGGGTCGGCTTCAACTTCTAGCGAGATCAGATAAGCCGGGTGGCGCTCACCAGCACGCCGTTGAGATCGGCGTAGACGTAGTCACCCGGATGTATGGTCACCCCGGCAAACGACACCACCGCATCCAGCTCACCCAGCCCCCGCTTCTCGGTCTTGACCGGGCAGGGCGCCAGCGCCTTGACCCCCAGCGCCAGTGTCGCCAGCGTGCCCACGTCGCGCACGGCGCCGTAGATCACGATGCCTTCCCAGCCCTGCTCCGCCGCCTTGATCGCCAGCTGATCGCCGAGCAGAGCGCGGCGCAGGGAGCCGCCGCCATCGATCACCATCACCCGCCCCTGCCCGGGTCGGTTGACCAGCTCCCGTACCAGGCTGTTGTCCTCGTAACAGGAGAGAGTGACCGCCTGGCCGTGAAACAGCGCCTTGCCACCGAAATTTTGAAACAGCGGCTCCGCCACCTGCAGGGCATCGCCGTACTCGTCGCAGAGATCGGGCAGTAGATCCAGCATCATAAGTCTCCTTCCATGGACATGAATTCGCTCATTCTTTCATCAAGCAGAGCCCCTGACAATCCAGTGGGATTCAATTCTGCCCAGATGGTGTGGCTCCCCCGTCAGCAACACCGGCAGCAGCCAGATCTCCCCCTGTTCCACCCAGTAGATGGCATTCTGACCAAAACGGGCTGCCAGTTGGATAGCCTCGCTGCGCGGGCAGGCCAGCAGCAGCGACGACTCCTGCCATGTTTCATCCAGCGAACTGCCCCGGCAAGGTCCCATCACCTGCCAACGAGGAACCGCCGCAATGGCCCGCCACAGGGCCCGCTGACGGCGGGTATTGCGACGCATTCCCAGCTGGCGACTGGCCGGACTCCAGGCCGTCACTATGGCGTAAGCAGGCCATTTCGGCGCCGAAAAGGGTGCAATAAAGCAGATTTTTCTGTAGTTTTCCCACAAATTCATGTCAACCACATGTTACATTCCATTACATTTTATAGGGGCGAAAATGGGGGCAACCCCAAGTATCATGCTGTGAACTCAGGGTTTGACCTATATCAAACCAGAGTTAAAAAGTTGCTATCTGACGGCAAAGAGTGTTGTTATGCGCCTGTTAACTGATAAAATGCAGCCACTTTTGTAATGGACTACCTTTCCAGGCTTCTCTCGATCAGACTTATTGAGAGCCTATGTGTGGCACAGGGATGTTTGCCAACGCTGATGCCAAATTCGCGATAATCCGACCTGATATTCATACCCAGGATGACGTAATTAATTTTCAGGACCGGTCGGGTAACGCCAAAGAGTGTTAAAATTTAGATAATTAACTGATAAGAATCTGGGAATACTCATGCAAACACCACACATTCTGATCGTCGAAGACGAACTGGTCACTCGCAATACCCTGAAAAGCATCTTCGAGGCAGAGGGCTATATCGTACTCGAAGCCAACAATGGCGACGAGATGCATCAGGCCCTGACTGCCCACACCATCAACCTGGTGATCATGGACATCAACCTGCCGGGCAAGAATGGCCTGCTGCTGGCTCGTGAGCTGCGTGAGGACGACAACATCGCCCTGATGTTCCTGACCGGTCGCGACAACGAAGTGGACAAGATCCTGGGTCTGGAAATCGGCGCCGACGATTACATCACCAAGCCGTTCAACCCCCGCGAGCTGACCATCCGTGCCCGCAACCTGCTGAGCCGCACCATGAACGTGGCCGCCGGTGGCGAAGAGAAGAAACTGGTGGAGCGTTACCTGTTCAACGGCTGGGCACTGGACATCAACAGCCGCGCCCTGGTCAGCCCGGCTGGAGACATGTTCAAGCTGCCGCGCTCCGAGTTCCGCGCCATGCTGCACTTCTGCGAAAACCCGGGCCAGATCCAGACCCGTGCCGAGCTGCTCAAGAAGATGACCGGCCGTGAGCTCAAGCCCCACGACCGAACCGTGGATGTCACCATCCGCCGCATCCGTAAGCACTTCGAGAGCGTCAACGACACCCCCGAGATCATCGCCACCATCCACGGCGAAGGTTATCGCTTCTGCGGCGAGCTGGAGCAGGAGTAACTCTCCCTCCTCCCGAGTTGAAAAGGCGCCGATGGCGCCTTTTTCATTGCAACTGCTTTCAGGAGTGCCGGTCAGGCAGTGAGCCTCGCCCAGAAACGGATAACAAAAAGCCCACTCGCAGGAGTGGGCTTTTTGCATCAAGGCTGGAGCGGGCAGCGGGAATCGAACCCGCATCATCAGCTTGGAAGGCTGAGGTAATAGCCATTATACGATGCCCGCCTGGCATCAAAACTTGCTTGGTGTGATGGGGAAACCCCACGACAGACAGCCGTTTCGGCTGATGTGACAACGGCCTTGGCCATTATCAGGAATTTGGAGCGGGTGATGGGAATCGAACCCACGTATGCAGCTTGGGAAGCTACCGTTCTACCATTGAACTACACCCGCGTCAGGGCCTCTACTATATGCATTTTGCCGCCGAGCGCAATCACCCCGATACGGTTTTTTACCATAAATCAATCTGTTCGGCCAACTAATGAGCAGCAAGCCGCTTTTTCCATCAATCGTTTTCACCGGCCGGAATTTACAAGGTTGCCAAGCCTGGGGGGCGAGGATAGTCTTGCGCCACTCGACGCGAGGATGGTGGTAATGGATAAAAAAACGCAAAAACGACTCTATGGCTGGTTGCGCAATCAATCGAGCCACGGCCGGCGCTGGATCGGCCTCTCCATCGGCTTTGGCCTGGGGCAGGGCATCCTGATGGTGGCGCAGGCCTGGCTGCTGGCCACCCTGCTGCACGGCTTCATCATCGAAGACGCCACCCCGGCGGGATCCATTCCCCTCTTCATTACCCTGCTGCTGGTCACCCTCGGCAAGGCGGTGCTGGCCTATGGCCGCGAGGTGGCCAGCTTCAAGGCAGGCAGCGCGGTGCGCCAGGCCATCCGCGAGCTGGTGCTCACCCGCCTCGGCCGGTTGGGACCGGCCTACATCCAGCGTCGACCGGCCGGCAGCTGGGCCAGCCTGCTGCTGGAACAGATTGAAAACATGCAGGATTTCTTCTCCCGCTACCTGCCGCAAATGGCGATTGCCGTGTTCATTCCGGTGGTGATCCTGGTGGCCGTATTCCCGGTCAACTGGGCCGCTGGCCTTATTCTGCTGGGCACGGCGCCCCTCATTCCGCTGTTCATGATCCTGGTGGGGGTCGGTGCCGCCGATGCCAACCGCCGCAACTTCCAGGCGCTGGCCCGTCTCTCCGGCCACTTCCTCGATCGCCTCAAGGGGCTGCGCACCCTGCAGCTCTTCATGCGCACCCAGGCGGAAGGGGATGCCATTCGCGATGCCTCGGAAGATTTTCGCGAACGCACCATGGAGGTGCTGCGCCTTGCCTTCCTCAGCACCGCCGTACTGGAGTTCTTCGCCGCCCTCTCGGTGGCGCTGGTGGCCGTCTACTTCGGTTTCTCCTATATCGATCACCTGAACTTCGGCCACTATGGCACCAAAGTTACCCTCTTTACCGGCCTGTTCGTGCTGTTTCTGGCTCCCGAGTTCTACGCCCCGCTGCGCGAGCTCGGTGCCCACTACCACGCCAAGGCGCAGGCCATCGGCGCCGCCGAACAGCTGCTGGAGTTCCTCGAGGCCGAGGTGAGTGAACCCGCCTCAGGCAATGCGCCGTTCCATGCCGACTCCCCCATCAGGGTGGAAGCCCGCGCCCTGGAGGTGCTGAGCGCCGAGGGCAAGGTGCTGGTCGGCCCCATCGACTTCACCCTGGAAGCGGGTTCACGCACCGCCCTCATCGGCATCAGCGGCGCCGGCAAGAGCTCGCTGGTCAACGCCCTGCTCGGCTTTGCCCCCTATCGCGGCGAGCTCAAGGTCAACGGCCAGGAGCTGGCCAGCCTCGACATGAGCCAGTGGCGCAGGCAGCTGGGCTGGCTCTCCCAGAACCCGCAGCTGTTCCACGCCTCGCTGCGTGACAATCTGCTGCTGGCCAAACCCGCCGCCAGTGACGGCGAACTGGAAGAGGCCCTGAAACGGGCCCAGGCATGGGAGTTCGCCATGGAGAAGGGACTCGACTATGCGGTGGGGGATCAGGCCGGCGGCCTCTCGGTCGGCCAGGCCCAGCGCCTGGCACTGGCCCGTACCTTGCTCAAGTCCACCCAGCTGATGGTGCTGGACGAGCCGACCGCCAGCCTGGATCGCCACTCCGAGCGAGCCATCATGACCACGCTGGAGCAGGTCATCGCCAACCAGACCCTGCTGATGATTACCCACCGCCTCGATCAGCTCACCAAGATGGACCAGATCCTGGTGCTGGAGCGTGGCAAGCTGGTGGAGCAAGGCAACTTCCAGCAACTCAGTACCTCGCAGGGGCCGTTTGCCCGCCTGCTCTCCCAACGTAACGAGGGTTCTCTCGATGACTGATCTCTTGCCGTTTCTGCGCCTCTATCGCCAGCACTGGCTCAGCCTCTCCATCGGTCTGCTGCTGGCCCTGGTCACCTTGGCGGCCGGGATGGGACTGCTGTCGCTCTCCGGCTGGTTCCTCTCCGCCGCCGCCGTGGCGGGGCTGACGGCGGCCACCCGCGATCACTTCAACTACATGACGCCGGCCGGCGGGGTGCGCTTCTTCTCCATCATCCGCACTGCCGGCCGCTGGGGTGAGCGAGTGGTGAGCCACGACGCCACCTTCCGGGTGCTGACCCGGCTGCGGGTTTGGTTCTGGCAAAAGCTCTCGCCGCTCTCCACCGGCGCCCTGGCAGGCTTTCGCCAGGCGGACCTGCTCAACCGGCTGGTGGCCGACATCGACGCCATGGACCACGTCTACCTGCGGCTGGTTACCCCCATAGGTGCGGCCCTGCTCAGCACTGCCGGTCTGGTGCTCTTTCTCTCCTTCTTTGACAGTGAGCTGGCACTCACCCTGGGCGCCATCCTGCTGTTTGGCATGATTGCCCTGCCGCTGGTGTTCTATTTCCTCGGTCGCAAGCCCGGACAGGCGCTGATAGCGGAAAAATCGCGCCTGCGTACCCGTCTGGTGGACTATCTGGACGGTCAGGCCGAGCTGCAGATGTTTGCCGCCGCCCCCCGGGCGCGCGACGAGCTGCAGCAGGCCGAGCAGGCGCTGATCCAGGCCCAGGCCCGCATGGCCCGGGTGAGCGGGCTGGCCAACGGCTCGGTGCAACTGCTGAGCGGCTGGACCCTGACCCTGATGCTGTGGCTGGCCGGCCACGGGGTGGCTGGCGCTGCGCCGGATCCCATCACGGCGCTGATGGTGTTCGCCACCCTGGCCAGCTTCGAGGCACTGATGCCGCTGGCCGGTGCCTTCCAGCACCTCTCCACCAGCCTCACCTCGGCCCGCCGCCTCAACGAGATCCTGCAAGAGGCCAAGGCCCCCGAGTGGGGCCACGAAGAGCGCCACGCACAACAGGGGGCGCTGCAGATAAGCGACCTCTATTTCAGCTACCCGGGCAACCCGCAGCCGGTGCTGCGCGGCTGCACCCTCCAGCTGCAGGCCGGCGAGAAGCTGGCGCTGCTGGGCCAGACCGGCTGTGGCAAATCGACCCTGATGGGACTGCTGACCCGCGAATGGCACCCGCAGGCCGGCAAGATCCTGCTCGATGGCAAGCCGCTCACCGACTACAGCGAAGGGGCGCTGCGCGCCTCTCTCTCGGTGGTGAGCCAGCGGGTGCACCTGTTTGCCGATACCCTGCGCGGCAACCTCAAGCTGGCCGCCCCCCATGCCAGTGACGAGCAGCTGGTGCAGGTGCTGACCCAGGTCGGCCTCGCCAACCTGCTGGAAGATGACAACGGCCACAGCGACAGCGGGCTCGATGCCTGGCTGGGGGATGGCGGCCGGCCGCTCTCCGGTGGCGAGCGCCGCCGCATCGGCATCGCCCGCGCCCTGCTGCACGACGCGCCGCTCTGGCTGCTGGATGAGCCGACCGAGGGGCTCGACAGCCAGACCGAGCGGGAGATCATGGAACTGTTGTTCAAGCTGGGGGCAGATCGCACCCTGCTGCTCATCTCCCACCGTTTGCTGGGGCTGGAGCAGATGGACCGGATCGCCCTGATGGAAGAGGGGCAGATCCGCCTCTGCGCCCCCCATCAGACGCTGCTGGCGGACGACTACTACCGCAGCCTGCATCAGCGGCTGGCGCCGGCCTGATGAGCAACGAGAGAGGGGCGCCCGGTGCGCCCCTCTCTCATGACAGCAGGCAAGTCATCTTTGCCGGCGGCGTGAAGCTGCACAGGCAACACGTGGCCGGATCCTTGTCACACCCCGTCCATACGGCTAAAAATGGGGCTGGTCGCCACCGTCGACTGGCCCCTATAATGGCCCCTTCGCTATTCCACAAGATGCCGACATGGAGCGCCTGCGCCTTGCTACTGTCCTCATCACCGACACAAGATACGAGACGATGAAACGCCTGATCCTGATGATGCCCCTGATTGCCTCCGGCTGCGCCGACTTTGCCTTCAACAGCAATCTGGACAAAGAGAACTTCGACGAGTACTTCAAACCGGGCAGCGTTCAGATCTATGAACAGGGCCAGCTGGCCGATCTCAACTACCTCTACCTCGGCACCGTCGAAGGAGAGTCCTGCCAGAGCGATGCCAAGCAGCCGATCCCCAACGCCGGCGAGGCCCGCACCCTGGCCCGCCGCCGTGTGGCCGACATGGGCGGCAACGGCGTCACCTTCGACAAGTGCGCCGAATTCAGCGACACCCCGGGCTGCCTGAAGCAGGTGATCTGCTACGGTCAGGCGCTGAAAGTCGCCACCGAGAAATAAGCGCAACTGCAAGGAGCCTGCATGGCACTGGCCATCGTTCGCCTCGGCACACCCCGTCTGCCCGACGAGGGACTGCGGATCGGCACAGTGCGCCGCCCGCCCCGCGGCGTGCCCAAAACCGAGTTTGCCAGCCAGGATTGGTACGACGTCTGGTTCCCCAATCTAGCCCCCAGCAACGACACCATGAAGCTGGGCCAGGCTGCCGAAACGCCCGCCCAGTGGAGCGCCTTCAGCAAACAGTACAAGGCGGAGCTGGCGACCCCCGCCGCCAGGCACGATCTGGCGCTGCTGGCCGCCCTCTCCCACACCACCAACCTGTCGGTGGGCTGCTACTGCGAGCAGGAGTCCCGCTGTCATCGCGCCATCTTGCGCGAGCTGCTGGCCGCCGCCGGCGCCGCCATGCGCGCCGAGTAACGCAGCTCACATCAGACAGAAAAGGGCATCTCTCGATGCCCTTTTGCTTTGCTGCCGCACTTGCCGGCCCCTAGCGGACCAGCTGACGCAGCCGCGCCTCCTGCTCGGCTGTGATGCCGGCGGCCACCACGGCGTCCGGCGCGCCGACCAGCCACTCGGCCACATCCGCCACCGTCTCCTCCAGCGGCCGAAAGTTGAGGCCCTGCACGATGGCCGCCTCGGCGCTTATGCGGCCATAACCGGCATACTCGGGCTGCGCATTGGGCAACAGGGTCGGGTAGCTCTGCCAGGGCTCCACCCCGGCGGCCAGCAGCGCGGGCCAGGGCGCCCATTCGGGCAGGATCGGGGTCGCGGGGGCCAGCCTGGCGGCCAGGCGATCCACCCAGTCGCTCAGCGCGATACCGGGTTTGACCAGATTGAAGATGCCGCTCAATTGCTGATCGGCGGCCCGCAGCACGAACTCGGCGCAGTCGCGCACGTCCAGATATTGCAACCGATCTTCCCCCTGCCCCGGCAGCAGCCAGGGGCCGCCTCGCTGCGCCCGCGTGATCCACCAGGCCAGTCGACCGGTGGGGTCATGAGGGCCGCACAAGACGCCCGGGCGCAAGATGCAGAGCCGCTCGCCCCAGCGGGCACGATAGGTCGCCTCGCACAGCACCTTGAGGGTGCCGTAATCTTCCGGCAGCTCCCCCTCGGCAATCTCGTGCAGCGGCGCCGACTCGTCCTGTCCGGGTTGGGCGAAGTCGCGATAGACACTGATGGTGGAGATGAAGATCAGCCGCTCGCAGCGCCCGAGCAGGGCGGCCGAGAGGCTCGCCGCCTGTTCGGGACGATAGCAGCAGGTATCGATGGCCAGATCCCAGCCATCCTGATGATGATGCAGCGGGGTCAGGTCCTGATCCCTGTCCCCCTGCAGCTGGGTGAGTTCGCGCCAGTCCGGATGCTGGCGCCGGCCGCGATTGAACAAGGTCACCTCGTGGCCCCAGTCCAGCGCCAGTGAGGCGAGATGGCGACCCAGAAATCCGGTGCCGCCGATGATCAGCAGTTTCATCCCTGTCTCTCCTGTGCGGCGCGGCCCATCCTCGATGGCCACGCCGGTTGTGCCGGCCCGCCCTGCCGACGGACCTTTCACTCTTCCTGCGCCCACCCTACGCAAGTTGGCGGCGCGATACAGCCTTCGGGCGGCCGGGATGGGAGCGGGATCACGGCAAACGGAGAGCCACCGGCTGGCGGGCAAGCCTGCGTTTTAAGGGCTGCTGTGCTACATTGCCGGGGTTTTCAGTCAGGATCCGCCATGAAGTTCGAAATCGACACCCTGGGTATCATCCGCTCTCCCTACAAGGAGAAGTTCGCCATCCCGCGCCAGCCCGGTCTGGTCAAATCGGCCCGCGCCCGCCTCGAGCTGCTGCCCCCCTACGATCAGCCGGACGTGCTGCGCGGCATCGAGCAGTTCTCCCACCTCTGGCTCAGCTTCGTGTTTCACCAGACCATGGCGCAGGGCTGGCACCCGACGGTGCGCCCACCGCGCCTGGGCGGCAACGAGCGGGTCGGGGTGTTTGCCACCCGCTCCACCTTTCGTCCCAACCCGCTCGGCCTCTCGGTGGTCGAACTGCACGGGGTCGGCCGTGAGCGCGGCAAGCTGTGGCTGGAGCTGGGGGCGGTGGACCTGCTCGATGGCACCCCCATCGTCGACATCAAGCCCTATGTTCCCTATGCCGACAGCCTGCCGGATGCCCGCGGCGGTTTCGCCCCCGATGCCCCCACCCCGCCGCTGGCGGTGAGTTTCAGCCCAGAGGCGGAGCAGCAGCTGCAACCCTGGCTCAAGGCCCACCCCGAGCTGCGCCTGCTGGTGAGCGAGGTGCTGGCCCAGGATCCCCGCCCCGCCTACAAAAAGGGCAAGCCGGATGACAAGGAGTACGGCGTCAGGCTGTTTGACTGCAACGTGCGTTTTCGCATCAGCGAGCCCAGTTGCCTGGTGCTCGCCATAGAGCCGGCCCAGTGAGCCAACCATAAAAAAAACCACCCATGCGGGTGGTTTTTTGTCAGTCGTGATCCTTGTGCCTGAGGGCAATCTGGCGAAATTCCTCCTCGCAGGCGAGGAAGGCGTCGACGATGGCCGGATCGAAGTGGCGGCCACGCCCCTCCACTATGATGGTTCTGGCCTGCTCATGGCTGAAGGCGGGCTTGTAGACCCGTTTCGAGATGAGGGCGTCGTAGACATCCGCCAGCGCCATCAGCCGGCCCGACAGGGGGATCGCCTCCCCCGCCAGCCCGGCCGGATAGCCGCTGCCATCCCACTTTTCGTGGTGAGTGAGGGAGATCTCCCGCGCTAGCCGCAGGAAGGAGTTGGAGCCGAGCTGGGCTTCGGCGCTCGCCAGCGCATCGGCGCCAATCTGGGGGTGGCGCTTCATGATGGCGAACTCCTCGTCCGTCAGCTTGCCCGGCTTGAGCAGGATGGCATCGGGAATGCCCACCTTGCCCACGTCGTGCAGCGGCGCCGACTTGAACAGCAGATCGATGGTGGCATCGTCCAGCGGATAGCGCTCCCAGTCGCTGCGGCTCAACTGCTCCGCCAGCACCTTGACGTAGAACTGGGTGCGGATGATGTGGGCGCCGGTCTCGTTGTCACGGGTCTCCGCCAGCGAGGCGAGCCCCAGGATGGCCACGTCCCGGGTCAGGTTGAGCTCGTCCTGACGCGCCTTCAGCTCGCCGATCATCTGGTTGGTGCCGGCGGCAATCAGGCCGAACTCATCGTCCCGGATCACCGGCACCCGCGCCTCCAGATCGCCGCACTGCACCTGCGCCATGGCACGAGTCTGATGCATCAGGGAGAGGGTCAGGTTGCGGCCATAGCCGCGAATGATGAGCCAGAGATAACCGAAGGTCACCACCATCACGAAGGCGATCTCCAGCAGTATGTAATGCTGGGCATCGAGCCGCGGCAGGCTCTTGTCCACCGTGACCAGCCACTCCAGATCCTTGTTGAACAGCAGGAAGAACACAGCGCCAAGCAGGGTCAGGGTGGTGAAGGCGAACAGGGAGAACTTGCGGGAAACCGGCATGGCCAGCGGCTGGTTCAGCACCAGACAGGCCTGATGTTCCCGCAGCTTGGCCCGCTGCCAGTCCCGCTGCAGCGACAGATCCGCCGCCACCAGGAAGCCCAGGGTGCTCATCCCCAGCAGGATCTTGAGGTGGCTCTCCAGCGGAAAATCATACCGGATGCCGTTGTAGCCAGAGAGCAGCAAGGCCCCCAGCAGGTAGAAGCCCACCTCCAGCCCGAAGCCTCCCAGCCCCTGACCGGACAGCGTCACCTTGCGCAGCAGCTGATCGCGCAGGACAAACATGATGGCGAAGGTCACCAACGCGGGCCCCAGCAGCTGGGGCAGCGTCAGGCTCTCCAGGAATGGGCAGACCTGCAGCCCGTAAAGACAAAACAGTGACAGTGTCACCCCGTAGTGAAGGGCGCAGCGCCCCGTGATCCTCTGCATGATTCCACCCAAACCTTATCGTCATGACGGCGGGGAGATGACCCCGCCCCTCACAGGCGCCGCAACAACAGGCTCCCGATCGAATAGCCGGCGCCAAACGAGCAGAGCACACCGCGGGCCCCCGCGGGAAGGTCGCGATTGTACAGATGGAACGCGATAATGGAACCCGCCGAGCTGGTGTTGCCGTAGCTGTCGAGGATCACCGGCGCCTCCTGCTGGCTGGCGTCATGGCCGAGCAGCTTGCGGGCGATGAACTGGTTCATGGTCAGATTGGCCTGATGGAGCCAGAGCCGGCTCAGGGAGTCTGCCGCCCAGCACTGCTCATCAAGCTGGCCGGCGATCTGATCGCACACCAGCGGCAGCACCTCCTTGAACACCTTGCGCCCCTGCTGGCGGAACAGCTTGTCGTCGCCGTAACGGGTGCGCGGGCTGAGCCGGTTTAAAAAGCCGAAGTTGTTGCGGATGTTGTTGGAGTACTGGGTCACCAGCTTGCTGGCCACCAGTTGCCAGGGGTTGGCCACCTGGCAATCGGCCTCCCGCTCCAGCAGCACGGCGGTACAGGCGTCACCGAAGATGAAGTGGCTGTCTCTGTCGCGAAAATTGAGGTGCCCAGAGCAGATCTCCGGATTGACCACCAGCGCCAGTCGGGCGGTACCAGCCGCCAGCATGTCCGCCGCCGTCTTGATGCCGAAGGTGGCGGAGGAGCAGGCCACGTTCATGTCAAAGGCCATGCCGCCCGCCCCCAGATAGTGCTGCAGTTCGATGGAGAGGGCTGGATAGGGGCGCGGCATGTTGGAGGCAGCCACTATCACCAGATCTATTTCCCCCGGCTCGCGACCGGCGGCGATCAGCGCCTGCTCAGCGGCGGCCACCGCCATCTCCACCATGATGGAGGGCTTGTCATCGGGTCGCTCCGCCAGCAATGGCTGCATGATGTCGGGATCCAGCACCCCCTCCTTGCTCACCAGATAACGGCTCTTGATGCCGGAGGCCTTTTCGATGAATTCGCTGCTCGAATGCTGTTTGGCGGGCAGCTGGCCGGCGTCGATGGCGGAAGCGTTCTCCTCGTTGTAGAGATCCACGTACTGGTTGAAGGCGGCCACCAGCGCTTCGTTGCTGACGGCAAAGGGAGGGGTATAGAGGCCTGAGCCACTGATCACGATAGAGGTCATCTTTGCTCCTCGCCGGGTTCACTCCCGGCTTGTTGGTCTGTTCGGGTAGAGAGGGTCACAGCTGGTCAATGGCCGCAGCCAGACCCGCCAGAGTCAGCGGGTGCATGCGCCCGCCGATCAATTCGTTCATCAACTTGATGGAGGGGTGCCAGAGCCACTCCCGCCGCGGGGTGGGATTGATCCACACCAGCTTGGGAAAATGCTGCTGCAAGCGGGCCAGCCACACCTGACCGGCCTCCTCGTTCCAATATTCGACGCTGCCGCCAGGCCAGGTGATCTCGTAGGGGCCCATGGTGGCATCCCCCACCAGGATCACCTTGTAGTCGCTGCCGTAGGTGCGCAGCAGGCGCAGGGTGTCGAAGCGCTCCTCGTGCCTGCGGGCGTTGTCTCGCCAGACAAAGTCGTAGAGACAGTTGTGAAAATAGAAGTACTCCAGGTGCTTGAACTCGTGGCGCAGAGCGGAGAAGAGCCGCTGCACCTCGGCCACGTGGGCATCCATGGAGCCTCCCACGTCGAAGAAGACCAGCAGCTTGACCCCGTTGTGGCGCTCGGGTCTGAGCTTCACATCGAGCCAGCCCTGCCTGGCCGTGCTCCGGATGGTGTCGTCGAGATCCAGCTCATCGGGGTTGCCCTGGCGCACCCAGCGCCTGAGTTTGCGCAGCGCCAGCTGGATGGCCCGTTGTCCCAGAGGGGAATCGTCGCTGAAGTTGCGATAATGGCGCGCCTCCCACACCTTGACCGCCTTGCCATGCTGGCCCTCTCCCCCCATGCGGATCCCTTCCGGGTGAAAACCGCCGTGGCCGAACGGGCTGCTGCCACCGGTGCCGACCCACTTGTTGCCGCCGGCGTGACGCTCCTTCTGCTCGTTCAAGCGCTGGTTGAGGGTCGCCAGCAGTTGGTCGAACCCACCAAGGGATTTGAGCAACGCCTTCTCCTCGGCGCTCAACAGCCGCTCGAACTCCTTGCGCAGCCACTCATCCGGCAGGCTCTCCGGCAGCAGGGGGATGGCGGCCAGCCCTTCGTAATACTCGGCGAAGGCGCGATCGAAGCGATCGTAGTGAGCCTCGTCTTTTACCAGCAGACAGCGGGCAAGCTGGTAGAACTCATCCATGTCGAGGCTGGCCAGCCGGGCTGCCAGCGCCCCATGCAAGTCCAGCAGCTCGCGCAGGCTGCAGGGGAGCTGGTGGCGACGCAGGTGGGTAAAAAAGTCGATCAGCATGGGTCAGCTGCCGCGTCTGGCCAGAAAAGCGAGCTTCTCAAAGAGATGCAGGTCCTGCTCGGTCTTGAGCAGGGCACCGTAGAGGGCGGGTACCAGCTTGCCTGGCTCGCGGGCGCGCATCGCCTCGGGGGCGATGTCGTCGGCCAACAGCAGCCGGATCCAGTCCAAGAGTTCCGAGGTGGAGGGTTTCTTGCGCAGCCCCTCTACTTCCCGCAGCTCGAAGAAGAGATCCATCGCCTCACCGAGCAGGCTCTCCTTGAGGTCGGGGTAGTGAAGTTTGACGATGGCCTGCATCTCGGCCTTGACGGGGAAGCGGATGTAGTGGAAGAAGCAGCGGCGCAGGAAGGCATCCGGCAGCTCTTTTTCATTGTTGGAGGTGATGATGACCACTGGGCGCTGGCGGGCCTTGACCCGCTCGCCGGTCTCGTAGACATCGAACTCCATCCGATCGAGCTCCTGCAGCAGATCGTTGGGGAACTCGATGTCCGCCTTGTCGATTTCATCGATGAGCAGCACCGGGCGCTGGTCGGCGGTGAACGCCAGCCACAGCTTGCCGCGGCGGATGTAGTGGCCTATCTCCCCCACCCTGGGGTCGCCGAGCTGGGAGTCCCGCAGCCGGGCTACCGCATCGTACTCATAGAGCCCCTGCTGGGCCTTGGTGGTGGATTTGATGTGCCAGGCGATAAGCTCGGTACCCAGATGGCGGGCCACCGCTTCGGCCAGCTCAGTCTTGCCCGTACCGGGTTCACCCTTGATGAGCAACGGCTTCTCCAGCACGATGGCGGCATTGACCGCCATCTTGAGCGCCTCTGAGGCGAGATAGCGATCGCTTCCTGCAAATCCCATAACGTCCATTCCTTTGACGACGAGAGACCTTTTCGCGAGGGAGGTCTCAATAAGAAAGAATAAGCTCTATATCTTGTAATAACATATTGTTATAACAAATCGTCACTTCTCATTCAGAAACCACAGGGTAATCTTGTTTCATCGCCGTAACAAACAGGGATAGCACCATGAGCAAAATTTTTGAGGACAACAGCCAGACCATAGGTCACACCCCTCTGGTTCGTCTCAACCGTGTTACCAAGGGCCGCGTGCTGGCCAAGATTGAGAGCCGAAACCCGAGCTTCAGCGTCAAGTGCCGTATCGGCGCCAACCTGATCTGGGATGCCGAGAAGCGCGGCGTTCTGACCAAGGGCAAGGAGATCATCGAACCCACCAGCGGCAACACGGGTATTGCTCTGGCCTTCGTGGCCGCCGCCCGTGGCTATCCCATCACATTGACCATGCCGGCCACCATGAGCCTGGAACGCCGCAAGCTGCTCAAGGCACTCGGCGCCAACCTGGTGCTGACCGAAGGGCCGCTCGGCATGAAGGGGGCCATTGCCAAGGCCAACGAGATCCTCGAGTCCGAGCCCGGCAAATACGTGCTGCTGCAACAGTTTGAAAACCCGGCCAACCCGGAAATCCACGAGAAGACCACTGGTCCCGAGATCTGGGATGCCACCGATGGCGAAGTGGATGTGTTCGTGGCCGGCGTCGGTACCGGCGGCACCATTACCGGTGTCTCCCGCTACCTGAAACAGACCAAGGGCAAGGCGGTGGTCTCCGTTGCCGTCGAACCGAGCGAATCGCCGGTGATCAGCCAGCGTCTGGCCGGCCTTGAAATCAAACCGGGTCCCCACAAGATCCAGGGCATAGGTGCCGGCTTCATCCCGGGCAACCTGGACCTCACCCTGCTGGACCGCGTCGAACAAGTAAGCAGCGATGACGCCATCGAAATGGCTCGCCGCCTGATGGAAGAGGAAGGCATTCTGGCGGGCATCAGCTCAGGTGCCGCCGTGGTGGCCGCAGCTCGCCTCGCCGAGCTGCCGGAGTTTGAAGGCAAGACCATAGTGGTCATCCTGCCGAGCGCTGCCGAGCGCTACCTCTCCAGCGCCCTGTTTGCAGGGGTGTTCAGCGAACAAGAGCTGCAGCAATAAGTGATCGGATTATTTCAAAACAACGGCGCTCCCAGGAGCGCCGTTTCTTTATGGGCTAGACTGAGCACTTGGCAGCGCCAGTCGACCCCTTATTTTTCGGGGTAAAATAACAAGCAAAGCAGTGACGAAAAAAGCAGACATTCTGTGATAAATCTCATATCCTGTGCCGCGTCACGAGGTGTTTGCCGACTAGGTATCACAAAGTAACAAAGTGTTATTTTTCGTTATAAAATAATTTCAGGCCAGCATTGACGCGGCTTGTAGCGCGATAACGGAAAAGAGTTGAGGCAGACACCGAATACTGCACAGAAAATTGACCTGGATTAAACCATTGCAGGTCTGATTTCGTTACTTTACAACATATCCATACTGACACGGTGCGAGAAGGAAGCGTCAAAAGCATCCCTCACACCAAAAAATATCAATAATATGGGGTGAAACCATGTACGAGAAGTCTGTTGTTATTACTGCTGAAAACGGCCTGCACACCCGTCCGGCAGCTCAGTTCGTGAAAGAAGCCAAAGAATTCCAAAGCGAGATCACTGTGGTCTCCGGTGGCAAATCCGCCAGCGCCAAGAGCCTGTTCAAGCTGCAGACCCTGGGCCTGACCAAAGGCACCAACGTGACCATCCAGGCCGACGGCCCGGACGCTCAGAAAGCCGTTGAGAAGCTGGTTGCCCTGATGGACGAGCTGGAGTAATCCAGCTTTATTCCTCCCCCACAGTCGTTTTAATAGGAAGGATTATGATATCTGGCATTCTTGCGTCCCCCGGTATCGCATTCGGCAAGGCGCTTCTTCTGAAAGAAGATGAAATCGTTATCAATCAGGGCAAAATCGCTGCCGAACAGATTGATGCCGAAATCAACCGCTTCCTCGAAGCCCGCACCAAGTCAGCCGCACAGCTGGAAGCCATCAAAGAGATGGCCGGTCGCACCTTCGGTGAAGAAAAAGAGGCCATCTTCGAAGGCCACATCATGCTGCTCGAAGATGAAGAGCTGGAAGGGGATATCAGATCCTTCATCAAAGACAACAAGGCCACCGCTGACAAGGCCATCTACGAGGTCATCGAGCAGTACGCGAAGATGATGGCCGAGCTGGATGACCCCTATCTGCGCGAGCGCGCCACCGACTTCCGTGACATCGGTACCCGTCTGGTCAAGAACGTACTGGGCATCGCCGTTGTCAACCTGAGCACCATCGACGAAGAGGTGATCCTGGTCGCCAAAGACCTGACCCCGTCCGAAACCGCTCAGATCAACCTGAAATACGTGCTGGGTTTCGTCACCGACATCGGTGGCCGTACTTCCCACACCTCCATCATGGCCCGCTCCCTGGAGCTGCCGGCCATCGTGGGCACCAACGACATCACCGAGCGCGTCAAGAATGGTGACGTGCTGGTGCTGGACGCGATCAACAACCAGATCGTCCTCAACCCGACTGCCGAACAGCTGGCCAAGTTCAAAGAGATCCAGGCCCAGTTCCAGGCCGAGAAAGACGAGCTGGCCAAGCTGAAAGATCTGCCCGCCATCACCCTGGATGGCCATCAGGTCGAAGTGTGCGCCAACATCGGTACCGTCAAGGATACCGAGGGTGCCATTCGCAACGGCGCCGAAGGCGTGGGTCTGTACCGTACCGAGTTCCTGTTCATGGACCGTGACGCGCTGCCGACCGAAGACGAGCAGTTCAAAGCCTACAAAGAAGTGGCCGAAGCGATGCCGGATCAGCCGATCATCGTGCGCACCATGGACATCGGCGGCGACAAAGAACTGCCCTACATGAATTTCCCGAAAGAGATGAACCCCTTCCTGGGCTGGCGTGCCGTGCGGATCTTCTTCGATCGCGCCGACATCATGCACGCTCAGCTGCGGGCCATCCTGCGTGCGTCTGCCTTCGGCAAACTGCGCATCATGTTCCCGATGATCATCTCCGTCGAAGAGTTCCGCAGCCTGAAGGCCACCGTAGAGACGCTGAAAGCCGAACTGCGTGCCGAAGGCAAAGCCTTTGATGAATCCATCGAAGTGGGTATCATGATCGAGACCCCGGCTGCTGCCGTGATGGCTCATCATCTGGCCAAGGAAGTGGATTTCTTCAGTATCGGTACCAACGATTTGACCCAGTACACCCTGGCCGTCGACCGTGGTAACGAGATGATTTCCGCCATGTACAACCCGCTGTCACCCTCCGTCCTGACCCTGATCAAGATGGTTATCGATGCATCCCACGCCGAAGGCAAGTGGACCGGTATGTGTGGTGAGCTGGCTGGTGACGAGCGTGCCACCCTGCTGCTGCTGGGTATGGGTCTGGATGAGTTCTCCATGAGCGCCATCTCTGTACCGCGTATCAAGAAGCTTATCCGCAACACCAACTTCGAAGATGTGAAGGCCATGGCTGATCAAGCGCTGAGCTTTGCCACCGCCGCCGAAATCGAAGCCTGTGTAGATAACTTTATTAAGCAGAAGGCAGTCTGCTAAGATCGGCTGCAAACAGCGACAATCATCTCTAGGAGCTTTTACTATGGGTCTGTTTGATAAACTGAAGAAACTGGTTTCCGATGACAGCTCTGATACCGGCGGCATCGAAATTTTTGCCCCGCTGTCAGGCGAAATCGTACCGATCGAAGATGTGCCCGACGTTGTCTTCGCCGAGAAGATCGTCGGTGACGGCATCGCCATCAAGCCGGCCGGCAACAAGATGGTTGCTCCGTGCGACGGCACCATCGGCAAGATCTTCGAGACCAACCACGCGTTCTCGCTGGAATCCGACTCTGGTATCGAGCTGTTCGTTCACTTCGGTATCGACACCGTTGAGCTGAAAGGCGAAGGCTTCAAGCGCATCGCCCAGGAAGGTCAACAGGTCAAGCGCGGTGACACCATCATCGAGTTCGATCTGGCCGTTCTGGAAGCCAAAGCCAAATCTACCCTGACTCCGGTGGTCATCTCCAACATGGACGAGATCAAAGAGCTGGTGAAGATGACGGGTGCCGTGACCGTGGGCGAGACCCCGGTGATCCGCATCAAGAAATAAGGCTGCATGGGCCGAACGCCCATCGCTGCAACAAAAAACCGAAGCCCAGGCTTCGGTTTTTTTATAGGCGCCTTCCGGCTATTCCTTGCCGAAGACCACCTGGTTGCGCCCGTTGCTCTTGGCCTGATAGAGCGCCTTGTCAGCCACCTGCAGCAGGCTGTCGCTGCTCTGGCCCTCGCTTCGGGTGGCACAGCCCAGGCTCATCGTCAGGGAGAAGCTCTGCCCCTCCCACGCGACCACATGGCCGACAAACTGCCGGCGCAACTGCTCGGCCCGCTCGACCACCAGCTCAGCATCCACCCCGGGCAGGATCAGCAAGAACTCCTCTCCGCCCCAGCGGGCCAGGTGCTCCCCGGCTCTCAGCTGGCCGGTCATGATGCGGGCCGCCTCGCACAGCGCCGCATCCCCGGCGGGATGCCCGTAGCGATCATTGATCTGCTTGAAGTGATCGATGTCGCCCAGGATCACCGAGAAGGGTTCTCCCTGCAGCCAGAGCGCCTGCAGTTGCTGGCCTGCAGCCCGCCGGTTGCCAAGCTCGGTCAGTGGATCGGTGCAGGAGATCCGACTCACCTCCTCTATCATGCAGTGCAGATCGTGAATGTCGCGCAAGGTCACTATGTGCCAGCCCGGCATGGCATCGGCTTTCAACTGGGCCGTGATGGTAAACCAGCGCTGCTGGCCGTTCTTGCAGTAAAGCAGGGCATTCATCTCGGCCACCGCAGCCCCGCTTGCCAGGCTGCTCATCACCGCCTGGTTCCAACGCGAGATGGCCAGTGCCCGGCTCTCCTCGTCGCGATAGACGGTGGCAAACCAACTGGCCATGTCAGGCAGATCCGTCAGGTCGTAACCCAGTTGCGTCACGAAAGCCCGGTTCACGAACCTGTGATGGCGGGCGGGGATCTCCGACAGCCGGGTGGGGATGCTGTCCAGCGTCTCGCTGCAGGCCGATTCCGAGATCAGGATAGGAAACGGGATCACGTCGAAGGAGCGAAACAGGATCTGCTGCAGCTCGGTCAGGATCACGGGATCTGTGATGGTCAAGGTAATTCCCTTCACCTGTTGAGGATTTTATTAAAGGTAAATGAGGGGAGAAGAGGGGTAAAGCCCTCATTGAACTGGGCTGGGTGCCCGTTTCCCGGCCGCAACACACCCTGCTCTGCGGCTTTGCATCAGCCGTTCTCCCCCCTGGCAGCCTCTCCTTGATGAGCGAAACCAGTTCTTCGACCGGCGCGCTGCCGGCCTGTTACAAATAACATGTTAAAAACACACAGAGATCAAGGTTTTGACACATCTTCGCAGTAACATGGAAAAAGTGGCCCGGAGGCAGGACGCCCGATGAGACCACCCGTGATGCAATGCAAGCCCCGAAAAGGATACGAACATGCTGAAAAATACCGAGCAACGTTATGGCAGCCTGAGCATAGGGCTGCACTGGTTGACCCTGCTGCTGATGATCGCCGTCTATGCGCTGATGGAGTTCAGGGACATCTTCCCCAAAGGGTCGGTCGGCCGCGACCTGATGAAGGAGTTTCACTTCATGGTGGGTCTGCTGATCCTGGCGCTGGTGGTGGTGCGTCTGCTGGTGCGTGCGAGCAGCCCCTCACCGCGCATCGTGCCCGAGCTCTCCCCTCTGATGCTCAAGCTAGCCAAGCTCGCCCACCTGGCGCTCTATGGCTTCCTGATCCTCACCCCGCTGCTGGGCTGGCTGCTGCTGAGCGCGGGTGGCAAGCCCATCCCCTTCTTCGGCCTTGAGCTTCCCGCCCTCATCGCCCCCAACGACGGCCTGAAGGGCACCATCAAGGAGCTGCACGAGACGCTGGCCAACATTGGCTATGCCCTGATTGCCCTGCATGCGGCGGCATCCATCTACCACCACCACGTACTCAAGGACAACACCCTGACCAATATGCTGCCCGAGCGCAAATAGCCAGCGAGACGGGTTGCACACCAACAAGAAGGCCCCTTTGACAGGGGCTTTCTTGTTCATGGATGGTCATGGATAACGCGCCGTCATCCGGGCAGCACCACCCGGCTTTCGCCACCGCCGAGGGCTTCCACCCGCACCTGTACGCCGATCCGCTCCACCAGGGTCTGTACGTGGGAGATGACCCCGATCTGGCGGCCGGCCGCCTGCAGGGAGTCCAGGCTTGAGAGCGCCAGATCCAGGCTGTCGGGATCGAGCGTGCCGAAGCCCTCGTCGATAAAAAGCGATTCGACCTGGGTCTGGCGCGACGACAGGCTGGAGAGGGCCAGCGCCAGCGCCAGCGACACCAGGAAGCTCTCGCCGCCGGAGAGGGAGTCTACCGAGCGCACCTCGTCCCCCATGTCGAGATCCACCACCTGCAGCGCCAGATCGGTGCCGGGCACCCGCTCCAGTCGATAGCGAGGGGAGAGCTCGGCAAGCTGGGCGTTGGCCTCCAGCAGCAACCGCTCCAGGGTGAGGCTCTGGGCGAAGGTTCGCAACTTGGCACCGCTGGCCGAGCCGATAAGATCGGAGAGTCGCTGCCAGTGATCCGCCACCGCCTGCTGGGCGGCCAGCTCCTCCTGCAGGGTGCCCGCCTTGAGGGCAGCCGCCTCGGCCTGGGCCAGCGTGCTCTTGCACTGGAACAGCTGCTCGTCGAGGGCGCGGCAGTGTGCCTCCAGCGCCGTCAGCCGGCTGTCGAGCTCCTCTGGCGCCAGTGCAGCCAGCTCGGGGTGATGCTCGCGGTAACGATCCCGCTTGCTCTCCTCCAGCGCCAGCGCCCGCTGCCGCTCGGTCAAGCGGGTACGCGCCTCGGCGCGGGCATCCTCCAGCGCCTGCAGGGCGGCGCGCCGCGCCTTGAGCTCATCCGGGCTCATGGCCAGCAGGCGGCGCAGGTCATATTCGGCGATGCCGAGGCTGCTGGCGTGAGCAGCCCAGCGCCCCAGCACCTCCCGTCGGCGCCGGCTACTCACCTGCTTCTCCTGCTCCAGATGGCTGAGACGGGTCTTGAGCTCGGTCTGGCGCTCGCGCAGGGCGCGGGCCGCCCCCTGCATCGTCTCCAACTCGCTGGCCAGTTGCTGCAGCCGCTGCTGCCAGCGATGCTCGACCTGGGCAATCTCCTCGCCCCCCAGACAGGTGGCGCGGCTGGTGACCAGCCCCTGCCGCTGCTGTTCATGCTCCTTGTAGTCGCGCTCGAGCTTGTGCAGCAGCTCGCGCTGGGTCTGCAGGCGCGCCTCCTGGGCGCTCAGGGCAGGGGTGAGGCTGGCAATCTCGCCAGCCAGCCGCTCCCACTCGCTCTGGCCGTGCAGCCAGGCCTCGCACGCCCGCTGCCACTCGAGCCACTGCTGGCTGCCCAGCCACTGGCGCCAGGGCTGGCCCCCCATCTGCTCGTCGAGCCGGTTGCCCCCCTGCTCGAGGCGCTGGCGCAGGATCGCCTCCTGCTCGCCCATGGCCTTCACCTCCCCCTCCAGGGCGATGCGCTGGCGGTCTGCCTCCTGCCACTGCTGCTCGAACTGCTGGTGCTGGCTGGCCAGCTGGCTCAACTGCTGGCGCACGGCCTGCAACTGCTGCTGCCCCTGCTGGGCCTCACGCAGTTGCTGCTGGCTACGGGCCAGCCCCTGCTCCAGGCTTTGGCCACGGCCGAGCAGGATGCTCATCAATTCATTCCACTCGATTGGGCTCTGACCTAGCGGCAGCGGATGGCCGAGCAGGGTATCGCCCCCGAGCTGTTGCCAGCGCAAGGTCAGCTGCTCGGCACGGGTCTCCAGCTCCGGCAGATGTTGCTGGCGCACCGCCAGCTGACGGGCCAGCTCCTGGCGCTCGCTCTCGCACTGAATGTATTGGTTATTGAGCCGCTCCCACTCGAGCTCGAGGCCGCGGGCGCGCTCCGCCAGCTGGCCCAGAATACCCGCCACCTGTGGTTGGCTCTGGTGATAGGGGTGCTCCTCGGCGCCGCAGAGGGGACAGGGTTCACCGTCGCGTAAGATGTGGCGATGCTGCTCGAAACTGGCGATGGCACGGGACTGCTCCAGCGCGTGGCGTGCCTCGTCCCGCTGCAGGGCGAGCCGCTCACGAGCCGGCGCCAGCTCGTCGCCGAGGCTGGCCAGCTTGCCGAGCGCCAGCTCCAGCTGGGCTATCTCCTGCTGCAGGCGACCATGCTGCTCGCCGTGATTTCGGCCATAGTCGGCCAGCTCCAGCAGCTGCCGCAGTTGGCCCAGCTGTTCGGTCTGCTGCTGCCACTGCTCCTGCGCCTTGGCCAGGCGCCCATCCCACTGCTGCTCCTGCAGCTCGTGCTGTTGCTGCTGCAGCCGCTCCTGCTCGCGCTGCCAGTAGTCGCGCTCCTGTTGCCCCTGCTCCAGCTGGTGCTGCAACTGCCTGAGAGCGCGCAGCTTGTGCTCACGCAGGGTAAGGAGCTGCTGCAACCTGCCGGCATCTTCGGCCCAATCCTGCATGGCGGTGAGCAGGGGCTGCCATTGGCGGGCCACCGGCGCCAGCTCCTTGTGCTCTTCAAGCCAAGCGCCCCACTGCTGGTGCTGGGCCTTGAGCTGCTCCACCTGCTGGCGCTGCTGGTGCCAGCCCTGCTCCAGGGTGAGCTGCACCTCCCGCTCCTGCGTTCCCTCCTGCTGGATCTTCTGCAGTTGCTGCTGCTTTTCCCTAATGCGGGTATCGAGCTCCTGCGCCCGCTTGAGCTCGGGCTGCAGGGCGCCCCACTCGCGCTCGGCGGCGATCTTCTCAGCCAGCAGCTGCTGCTCGGTGAGGGCGCTCTGCTGGGTCTGCTCCTCCAGCTTGCCAAGCTCGGGGCCAAGCTCAGCCAGCAGTTTCTCCTGCTGCTGCACCTCCAGAGTGAGGCGAGCCAGCTCGTCGTGATCGGCACGGGCCACCTGGGCCTGCTCGGCGCGGGCAAACTCCTCGCGCTCGGGGGCGGCCGCACCGTGGGCCACCTCTGCGGCGGCAAGGGCAGCCTCCCCCTCCTCACAGGCCTGCAACTGGGCGGCGATGCGGCCGTTGAGGTCGCGCAAGTCCTGCATCAGTTGCTGTTGTTGTTGCTCGTGTTTGAGGCTGGTGGCGAGGCTGACCTGCTGGCTCACCCACTGCTCGCGGGTCGCCTCGTCCATCAACGCCACGTCGCCGAGCCGCTGGCTGATGGCGGCCAGTTGCTGCTGCTCCTCCCGCGCCCGTTCATGGGTCTGAACCGAAATGGCGGAGTAGAGCTCGGTGCCGGTCATCCGTTCGAGCAGGGCCGAACGCTCGTCGGCGCTCGATTTGAGGAAGGCGGCAAACTCCCCCTGCGGCAGAATGACGGCGCGGCGAAACTGCTCCCAGGAGAGCCCCACCAGCTCGTCGATGCGATCCTGCAGCTCCCGCTTGCTGCCACTGAACACCTGGCCCGACGCCACGTCGGTCAGGCTGCGCTCCTGAGCCTGAAAGCGCCCCTCGGCGCGGTTGCGGGCCCGGCGCACCGCCCAGCGGGCCAGCCAGACCCGGCCGTCGCAGCCGCGAAACTGCACCTCCGCGAAACCGCTGGCGTGACCGCGGCTGAGGATTCCGCGCACGTCGTTGGCCTTGAGCTTCTCCTCGTCATCCATGCGGCCCACTTCGGCCACGTTCTTGCGATTGGCGATAAAGCGCGGCATCTCGTCGTAGAGCGCCAGGCAGATGGCATCGAGCAGGGTGCTCTTGCCGGCGCCGGTATTGCCGGTGATGGCAAACAGGCCGGCGGCCCCCAGGGCACCACCGGCAAAATCGATGGTGAATTGACCGGTCAGGCTGGCGAGGTTCTCACCACTCAAAGAGAGGATCTTCATACGCCACACACCTCCATCCATACCGACCCGATATCGTGCGTGCTCTTGCCCCCATCAGCCCGGGTATTGCCGGTGATGGCAAACAGGCCGGCGGCCCCCAGGGCACCACCGGCAAAATCGATGGTGAATTGACCGGTCAGGCTGGCCAGATTCTCCCCTGACAGCGACAAGATTTTCATGCATTGGCCTCCTTCACCTGCTCCAGGATCTCTTCAAACGACGCCACCAGCTCAGCCTCCGGCTCTCCGTCAAACTGACGCTGATAGCAGAGGCGGAACACTTCTGTGGGGGAGAGCTCATCGAGCCGGCGCTGGCCGGCACCGTCCGCCAGCCCCTGGCCCGAGCCCTGATAGCTGGTCGTGATGCGGGCCAGGCGCACCGGCTTGTCACCAATGGCGGCCAGCACGCGCTCGCGGATGCGGGCCTCGGGTTTGGGCAGCAGCAGCCGCACCTCGAGGAAGGGCTGTGCCTGCTGCGGGCAAGCGGGCAGGTCCAGCGCCTCGATGGCCTTGAGCGCCTCATCGAGGCCGCTCTGGGGCAGCCGGATCATCTCCACCGCGCGGGGCACCGGGATCCGCTCAAGGCGGGCCAGCTTGCCCCCCTCAAACGTCACCTCCAGCACCTGATGGTTGTAGTTCGCCTCGGCCAGCGAGAGCGGCAGCGGCGAGCCACTGTAGTGCACCCCCTCGGCCGGGCTCTGGGCCAGGTGCAGGTGACCCAGCGCCGTGTAGTCGGCGGCGGCAAACAGTTCGGCAGGCAGGGCGTGCTGGTTGCCACCGAGCACCCGCCGCTCGGAGAGCTCGGAGAGCTGGCCCGCCGCCAGATAGGCGTGCCCCATGGCGATGAGGGCCTGATCCGGATTACAGCGCGCCCGCCCCTCGCTCAACACCGCCTCATAGACCTGGCGTACCCCTTCGATGAGCCTGTCCTGCCCCTCGCTGAGCCCTTCGGGGCGCAGATCGCTGCTGCGCAGAAACGGCACGGCGGCACACCAGGCGGCCACCTCGCCGTTTTTGCCTCGCAGCGGCACCAGCAGGCGCTCGGTCTCGAGCCGCCCCTCGTCGTCCCGACTGATGCTGCCCACCAGATGCAGGTCGAAGGCGCGCAGCAGCTCGTGGGGAGCATCCAGCTTGGAGGGGGAGTCGTGGTTGCCGCCGATGAGCACCATCTCCAGTGCCGGGTGCTCGGCGCGCAGCCTGGCCAGAAAACGGTAGAGCTGCTGCCAGGCGCTGGCGGGGGGATTGGCGGTGTCGAACAGATCGCCCGCCACCAGCAGGGCGTCGATGTCACGGCTCTTGATGGTGTCGGCCAGCCAGTCGAGAAAGGCATCGTGTTCAAAACGGCGATCATGGCCATGGAGTTGGTGGTCAAGGTGCCAGTCGGCGGTATGCAGGATCTTCATGAAAAAACGGCTCGTATGGAGGTGGTGCCAGCAGCACCCGATGCAGACAAGATGAGGATATGCCTCCCTTTTTTCAAGCCGGACCGGGTGCTGGCGTCAGATTCAGGCGGGCTCGCAGCACATCTGGTACTGGGGATGACCGGTGAGCGGGTCGGCCAGCTCCCCCTCGATCACGAAACCGTGGCGACGATAGAAACGCACCGCCTGATCGTTTTCCACGAAGACCCGGGCATGCAGCCTGGCCCCCTTGGACTTGGCCTCCTGCAGCAGGGCATGACCCACCCCCCGCCCCTGACGGTCGGGGCGCACAAAGAGGGCGGCCAGGTAGTCATCCACCAGCGCCATGAAGCCGAGCAGCTCGCCGCGCTCCTCGAACACCCAGATGCGGGCGCGCTCGAGATAGCGGGTGCGCAGATCTTCCTGCGCCTGCCACCAGCAGGAGGCATCGACAAAATCATGGGCCTGCAGGGAGGCCAGCAACCAGATCTCGACGATCTCGTCCATGTCGTCGGACCGACTCGCCCTCAGCATATTGGTATCCTTGTTAACAACCTTAACATCCGCAGTCTAGGGGAGTTTGATGACGGCTTTGGGGACGGATATGACTCCCTGTGAAGTCGATCGCCCTTTATTTAGCAAGAATGATTGGCTGATCACAAAGCGCCTCTCTAGTACAATGCCCGCCGGACAATCTATGAGACCGAGGACGCCATGTGGTTTAAAAACCTGCAGATTTATCGCTTTACCCGCCCCTTCGAGCTGACCGTCGAGCAGCTGGAAACCCAGCTGGAAGCCTGTGCCTTCACCCCGTGCGGCAGCCAGGACATCTCCCGGTTCGGGTGGGTCAAGCCCCTTGGCAAATTCGGCTCCACCCTGACCCACTCCGCCGCCGGCCACATCCTGCTGTGCGCTCGCAAGGAAGAGAAGATGCTGCCCGGCACCGTGGTCAAGGAGATGCTGGCGGAGAAGGTAGAGGCGATCGAGTTCGAACAGGGCCGCGCCCTCAAGAAGAAAGAGAAGGAAGCGCTCAAGGAAGAGATCATGCACACCCTGCTGCCGCGCGCCTTCAGCCGCACCAGCCAGACCTTCGCCTGGATCAACCCGGCCGACAACCTGATGGTGGTCGACGCGGGCTCCGCCAAGAAGGCGGACGATCTGCTGGCTCTGCTGCGCAAGTCCATCGGCACCCTGCCGGTGGTGCCGGTGGCCCTCAAGAACCCGCCCGAGATCACCATGACCGAGTGGCTGAACGAGGGCAACCTGCCCGCCTCCTTCACCCTGGAGGACGAGGCCGAGCTGCGCAGCGCCATGGAGCACGGTGGCATCATCCGCTGCAAGCAGCAGGATCTGATGAGCGACGAGATCAAGAACCACCTGGCCAACGACAAGCTGGTGACCAAACTGGCCCTCAACTGGGGCGAGACCCTGAGCTTCGTGCTAGGGGATGACCTCTCCATCAAGCGCCTGAAATTCAGCGAAGAGCTGCGCGAGCAGAACGACGACGTCACCAGCGAAGATCCGGCCGCCCGTCTGGATGCCGACTTCGCCCTGGTCACCGCCGAGCTGGCCCAGTTCATCCCGGCCCTGTTCGCCGCCCTGGGCGGTGAAGAGCAGTCCATCTAAGCGAAATGGCTCAGCCTGATTGCAAAAAACCGCCTCCGGGCGGTTTTTTTATGGGCGGGCGCCGGTACGACTTGTTGATAGATGAGTAACTTGTTGATCTGATTCGACAACTTGAGTCATTAGCGCCAATCGTGACATAGTCGCCCTTCATGCTCATAAAACAGACAAGGAGAGTGTCATGTTGCGCAAACCGCTGGGGCTGGCCATCGCCCTCGCTCTGCTGGCCGGCTGCGCCGCTCAGCAGAGCCCGCAAACGCCCCCCGCCCACACCCTGATCGCGCCGGAGGCCGCCAGCGGCTGGCAAGAGAAGCAGGGCTGGCAGGGTCACGACTTCATGGTGGCTGCCGCCAACCCGCTGGCGGTGGAGGCGGGCTACCAGATGATCCAGGCCGGCGGCAGTGCGGTGGATGCCGCCATCGCGGTGCAGCTGGTGCTGACCCTGGTGGAGCCGCAATCCTCCGGCATCGGCGGTGGCTCCCTCATGCTGGTGTGGGACGGCAAACAGGTAGCCGCCGTGGATGGTCGCGAGACGGCCCCCACCGCCGCCACCGATCAGCTATTCATGAAGGATGGCAAGCCGATGGCCTTCTACGACGGCGTGGTGGGCGGGCGCTCGGTGGGCGCCCCCGGCACGGTGCGGGCACTGGCGCTGGCCCACCAGCGTTACGGCAAGCTGCCCTGGGCCAGCTTGTTCGAGCCCGCCATCACCCTCGCGGAGCAGGGATTCGTGATAAGCCCGCGGCTGGCCGCGCTGCTGACCAAGGATCCCTATCTTGCAAAAGACCCGGACGCACGGGCCTACTTCTATCAGGCCGACGGCAGCCCCAGAGCGGCGGGCAGCCGGCTGACCAACCCGGCCCTGGCCAAGGTGCTGCTCACCCTGGCAAGTCAGGGGCCGGACGCCTTCTATCGCGGCCCGCTGGCCGAGGCCATGGTGGCCAAGGTGCACGCTCACCCGACCAACCCCGGGGTGCTGAGCGCGGTCGATCTGGCCAGCTACCGCGCCAAGCTGCGCGACGGCCTCTGCTTTGACTATCGCCAGAGCCGGGTGTGCGGCTTCCCGTCCCCCTCGTCCGGCACCATCGCCCTTGGCCAGATCTTCGGCATGCTGGAGAGTCGCGACATGGCGGCCCTCAAGCCGGTGCCAGGGGAGCAGGGCCAGCCGGCCGCCTCCGCCGAGGCGATCCACCTCTACAGCGAGGCGGCGCGGCTCGCCTTTGCCGACCGCAACCAGTACGTGGCGGACAGCGACTATGTGGCGGTCCCCATCAGCGGCCTGCTCGACAAGCACTATCTGGCCCGGCGCGGCGCCCTGATCGGCGAGCGCTCCATGGGGCTGGCCAAGGCGGGCACCCCGCCGCTGGCGCCGGCTCGCGGCCAGGATGCGACCCCTGAGCTCCCCTCCACCAGCCACATCTCCATCGTCGACAAGGCGGGGATGGCGGTCTCCATGACCAGCTCCATCGAAGACGGCTTCGGCTCGCGGCTGATGGTCAACGGCTACCTGCTCAACAACCAGCTCACCGACTTCTCTTTCACCTCGCTGGATGCCGCCGGGCTGCCAGTGGCCAACCGGGTGGAGCCGGGCAAGCGACCGCGCTCCTCCATGTCCCCCCTGCTGGTGTTTGACAAGAGCAGCGGCGAGCTGGAGATGAGCCTGGGATCACCGGGGGGCTCCGCCATCATCAACTACGTGGGCAAAACGCTGTTGGGCACCCAGGATTGGGGGCTCAACCTGCAACAAGCGATCAATCTGCCCAACTTCGGCAGTCGCAACGGCCCCACCGAGCTGGAGGCGGGCCGCACCCCGGCCGCCGTGGTCGAGGCACTCAAGGCGAAGGGGCACGAGGTGGTGCTGAGCGAGCAAACCTCGGGCCTGCAGGGGGTGCAGCGCAACGCCGGCGGCTGGCTTGGCGCCGCCGATCCGCGCCGGGAGGGGATCGCCAAGGGTCAGTGAACCCAGGGGTCTGCCCCCAACCCTCAATGCAACGAAGCGGCCGGTTGGTCGCTTTTTTTGTGAGATCAGGCTGTGCTCGCCCTGGCCACAAAAATCATCACCGATTGATTAATGCTGCCAAGCCAGGTCAATAAAAATAGAGCACCTCACCTTAAAACCATCACTTATCCACTTTTTATCTCAAAATTAGCTTTAAATGTGGATAAAGATTGTCTTTCCACCAAAAACGTATTATTTTTCAACAGAAACGGCAACTGTTGTCCCTCAGACACGCCCCGTGCACGGGACCAGCATCTGTCTCTTTCGCCCCCTGCTCATTGACAGCTGCCCTCTTCACCCGCGCGGTGATCTGGTAGCCCCCTGACTGCCATTAGCGAGGTGACGACATGGACCACTCCCTTCCCCTGATTACCACCCTGGTCGGCGGCTTCGTGCTGGCCTACATCCTCGGCATGCTGGCCCAGCGCCTCAAGATCTCCCCCATGGTGGGCTATCTGGCGGCCGGCGTCATCTCGGGCCCCTTCACCCCGGGGTACGTGGCCGACATGAAGCTGGTGCCCGAGCTGGCAGAGCTGGGGGTGATCCTGCTGATGTTCGGGGTGGGGCTTCACTTCTCCTTTCGCGATCTGATGTCGGTAAAGCGGATCGCCATCCCAGGCGCCATCGCCCAGATCGCGGTCGCCACCCTGCTCGGCATGGGGCTCGCCTCGCTGCTGGGGTGGGATCCGATCGCCGGCCTGATGTTCGGCCTCGCTCTCTCCACCGCCAGTACCGTGGTGCTGCTGCGGGCGCTGGAGAGCCGCCAGAATCTGGAGACCCTGCAGGGGCGCATCGCCATCGGCTGGCTCATCGTCGAGGATCTGGTGATGGTGCTGGCGCTGGTGATGCTGCCCATCATCGCCGACATCCGGTTCGGCGAGCAGGCCATGAGCTGGCAGAGCATAGCGCTGGATCTGGGCTGGACCCTCGGCAAGGTGAGCCTGTTCGTGGCGCTGATGATGGTAGTGGGCAGCCGCTTCATCCCCTGGCTGCTGACCCACACCGCCAGCACCGGCTCGCGCGAGCTGTTCACCCTGGCGGTACTGACCTGCTCCCTTGGCATCGCCTTCGGCGCGGTCAAGCTGTTCGGCGTCTCCTTCGCCCTTGGCGCCTTCTTCACCGGCATCGTCATGAACCGCTCCGAGCTGAGCCACCGCGCCGCCAACAACACCCTGCCGCTGCAAGACGCCTTCGCCGTGCTGTTCTTCGTCTCGGTGGGCATGCTGTTCAACCCGGCGGTGCTGCTGACCGAGCCGCTGGCGGTGCTGGCCACCCTGTTCATCATCATGTTCGGCAAGTCGGCGGCGGCCTACGCCATCGTGCGGCTGTTTCGCTACAGCAAGCGTACCGCCCTCACCATCTCCGCCAGTCTGGCCCAGATCGGCGAGTTCTCCTTCATCCTCATCGGGCTGGCCATAGTGCTGAAACTGGTGCCGGAAGGAGCCCGTGACCTGATCCTGGTGGGTGCCAGCCTCTCCATCATGCTCAACCCGCTGGTGTTCAACGCCGTCGAGCGCTATCTGGAGAAACAGCCGGACGCCGACAACACCCAGGTGCTGGCCGAGTGCACATGCCCGCCGGTGGAGATGAAAGGCCACACCATACTGGCGGGCTATGGCCGGGTCGGCCGTCTGCTGGTGAACGGCCTGCAGCAGGCCGGGCGCGAGCTGGTGGTGATCGAGCAGGATCCGCACCGGCTGGAGAGCCTGCGCCAGGCCGACATTCCCCACGTCAACGGCAACGTGGCCGATGACGAGGTGCTGTGCCGCGCCGCCATCGCCGACGCCAGCTGGCTGCTGGTGGCCATCCCCAACAGCTTCGAAGCCGGCGAGGCCATCGCCCAGGCCAGGCTCATCAACCCGACCATCCGGGTGATCGCCCGTGCCCACAGCGACGACGAGGTGAGCTTCCTCACCAGGCAGGGGGCAGACAAGGTGATCATGGGGGAGCGGGAGATAGCCCTCGGCATGCTGGCCCAGGCCACCGCCTAAACCCACGTTTAGATGCAGAAGAGGGGCACTGCCCCTCTTTTTGATGGCTGCCGTCATGCCCGTCACTGACGCCGATGCACCCGGCCACGGCTTGCGCCACCGGCGGCGAGCAGCGATACGGCACAGTTTGACTCCCTTTGTCAGCCCCCCAGGTCAGGGCCGAGCGCCGCTGCTGCCGCGAGCACCCTGCTCACCGCCCCCTCGCCAGCACAAAGCTCCGCCAGCCACCCTCGCCGGCCCGCAGTAGACAGCAGATCCTGCAGCGACCCCCACCGGATTGGGGGAGCGCCGCGCCAGGTGGGCAAATTCGCAGGTCTGCCTCCTTGGCTAGACTGGGCCAGTCGTCTTATGACACCCATTTGGCACATGTGCCGCAACCAATCTGGAAGGATCCGCCATGAAACCCTTGTTGACTGCCCTCTTGCTCCCCCTGCTGCCCCTCGCCGTACAGGCCGCCGAGCCCGTCTGGATCACGGTCGGTGCCGACAGCGGCGTCGAACTCAAGCAGGTAAAAGCCAAGCTGGCCCCCCTGTTCAGCGCCAGCGGCGCCCCCATCCAGCTGGCCCAGGTCGAGGCGAGCGAGCTTGGCACCCTCTCCCACCTGATGCACGAAGGGCACCAGCGCTGCGGCGGCTACGTGGTGCACAGCACCCTGGCCGACGCCCTGCAGAGCATGGCCCAGCCCATCAGCCAGAACCTGTTCAGCGCCCCGCCGTTGACCCAGGGAGCCAGCGTCAACCGGCTGCTGCCCTATCTGGATCAGGGCAACATAGTCGGCACCATCAGCCAGCTCGCCAGCTGGCGCAACCGCTACTACACCACCACCACGGGGGTGCAGTCGGCTGACTGGGTGGCCGGTCAGTGGCAGACCCTGAGCGCGACCCTGCCCTGGGCCAGCGTCAGCCGGGTCAAGCACAGCGGCTATCCGCAGCAGTCCGTGGTGCTGACCCTCAAGGGCAGCCGCTACCCGGACGAAGTGGTGGTGCTCGGCGGTCATCTCGACTCCACCGCGGGCTCCGCCCCCAACAGCCGCACCCTGGCCCCCGGCGCCGACGACGATGCCTCCGGCATCGCCACCCTGACCGAGGTGCTGCGGGTCATCGCAGAGCAGGGCCGCCAGCCGGAGCGCACCCTGCAGTTCATCGGCTATGCGGCGGAAGAGGTGGGGCTGCGCGGCTCCAAGGACATCGCCACCCGCTACAAGGCGGCCAATACCAAGGTGCTGGCGGCGCTGCAGCTGGACATGACCAACTACCAGGGCTCGGCGGAAGACATAGTCTTCATGACCGACTACACCGACCAGGGGCTGACCGGCTATCTGGCCCAGCTGCTCGACGCCTATCTGCCCCAGATCCGCTACGGCTATGACAGCTGCGGTTACGGCTGCTCGGATCACGCCTCCTGGCACAATCAGGGCTACCCGGCCGCCATGCCGTTCGAGTCGCGCTTCAACGACTACAACCCCAACATCCACACCGCCCGGGACACCTTGCAAAACTCGGATCCCTCGGCTGCCCACGCCCTCAAGTTTGCCCAGCTGGCCACCAGCTTCGCCATCGAGATGGGCAAGATAAACTGAGCCGCCAAGGAGTAATGAAGCACCCAACACAAGAGGGAGGCCTGGCCTCCCTCTCTTCTTTTCAAACCTGCCGCTCAGGGCTGTCGATATGCCTTGGCAAGCGGGGGATTGGTGCGCGGCAAGCCTGGCTGCGCGCGGGCCGTGGCGGCCTGCGCATGCAGCCTTTCAAGGCGCTCGAACGCACGCAGCGTGCCATCGCGGGGAGCGGGATCGGCTGGCCAGCAGCTGGAGGGCAGCGCCTGCACGCCCAGCAGGGCGACGGACAACAGCAACAGATAAGGGGCCATCTTGCAGCACTCCGGTGGCAGCAGAGTGTCTATTCTTGTCGGGGACCGATGACGGTTTGATGAAGGGACGGGATCGTCATTTTACAACATTTGACGAGGCGGGCCGGCGCCGAGATACATATGGCGACATTTATGCCAAATCTGCGCTGACCAGTTAATTTATGCCCTAAAAAGTAGCCGGGAGGAAAACGTTATCCCTGAAAAGAAAACGTTATCTGGTCAAAACGTTGTTTCTGGATCATAAAAAGTATCCAAAAACTGGTGTATATTGCACGGCGGAAACTCCTTAACCATGAAGACTGACATGAAAAAGACCAAAATCGTCTGCACCATCGGTCCCAAGACCGAATCCAAAGAAATGCTGGCCAAGATGCTGGACGCCGGCATGAACGTCATGCGCCTGAACTTCTCCCACGGCGACTACGCCGAGCACGGTGGTCGCATCAGCAACCTGCGCGCTGTCATGGCCGAAACCGGCAAGCACGCAGCCATCCTGCTGGACACCAAGGGTCCGGAAATCCGTACCATCAAGCTGGAAGGCGGCAACGACGTGGCCCTGGTCGCTGGCCAGACCTTCACCTTCACCACCGACCAGACCGTGGTTGGCAACAAAGACAAAGTCGCTGTGACCTATGCCGGTTTCGCCAACGACCTGCGCGTCGGCAACCGCATCCTGGTTGACGACGGCCTGATCGGTCTGGACGTCATCGAAATCACCGAGCGCGAAGTTGTCTGTAAAGTACTGAACAACGGCGATCTGGGCGAGAACAAAGGCATCAACCTGCCGGGCGTCTCCATCAAGCTGCCGGCCCTGGCCGAGAAAGACAAGCGCGACCTGATCTTCGGTTGCGAGCAAGGCGTTGATTTCGTTGCCGCCTCCTTCATTCGCAAGAAAGAAGACGTGCTGGAAATCCGTGAGCACCTGAAAGCCCACGGTGGCGAGAACATCCAGATCATCTCCAAGATCGAAAACCAGGAAGGCCTGGACAACTTCGACGAGATCCTGGCTGTCTCCGACGGCATCATGGTTGCTCGTGGCGACATGGGTGTCGAAATCCCGGTTGAAGAAGTTATCTTCGCCCAGAAGATGATCATCGAGAAGTGCAACAAAGCCCGCAAAGTGGTCATCACCGCCACCCAGATGCTGGACTCCATGATCAAGAACCCGCGTCCGACCCGCGCCGAAGCCGGCGACGTGGCCAACGCCATCCTGGACGGTACCGACGCAGTCATGCTGTCCGGTGAGTCCGCCAAGGGCAAATACCCGCTGGAAGCCGTGACCATCATGGCCACCATCTGCGAGCGTACCGATGCCGTGATGCCGTCCAACCTGTCTGCTGCCAACGACAGCAACAAGCTGCGCATCACCGAAGCCGTATGTAAAGGCGCGGTAGAGACCTCCGAGAAGCTGGACGCCCCGCTGATCGTGGTTGCCACCGAAGGCGGCAAGTCTGCCAAGGCCATCCGCAAGTACTTCCCGAAAGCCTGGATCCTGGCCATCACCACCAACAAGAAGACCGCAGCCCAGCTGGTACTGACCAAGGGTGTGGTTGCTCACGTGGTTGACAGCATCGCCTCCACCGACGATTTCTATCGCATCGGTAAAGAAGCGGCCCTGGCCAGCGGCATGGGTCTGAAGGGTGATGTGGTTGTCATGGTCTCCGGTGCTCTGGTACCGAGCGGCACCACCAACACCGCTTCTGTTCACGTTCTTTAATCGGAACTGAACAAGCTGAAAACGGCGCCCGCGGGCGCCGTTTTTTTTATCTCGCCCCCCTGCTGCCCCTTTCTGCCCGGTGTTAGAATCCACGCGGATTTAATCCAAGTGGGACATCTCCCGAATATCGCGTAATAACCCGGAAGTTTTATGCTCTCAATACCGTTCAAAAGAGCCTCGGCCACCCTGTTGCCGCTGCTCTGCTTACTCGTCAGCCTCTGCGCCCCGCAAGCCATGGCGCAGGACGTGCCCCAACGTACCAGCGTACAACGGGCACTCGACGCCCTCGGCAAGTCGGACACCCTCACCGTCAGCCAGCAGGCCGACCAGAAATTCCTGACCGACACCCTCTCCCTGCTCGACAGCATCGAGAAAGAGAAGAGCAAGGCCAGAAGCCAGAACGAGCGCGTTCGCTCCCTGCCGGCCGAGCTGCGCGACATCAGCGCCAGACTGGATGCCCTGACCCAGGGCAAGAGCGCCGAGCAGATCAAGAGCGAATACGCCAGCATGAGCCTGAGCGAGCTGGAGAGTCGCCAGCCCGACGTCATGGCCAACATGCAGGATGCCCAGGAGGCCCTCGGCACCATCGGCAGTCAGCTCACCAACCTGCAGACCCTGCCGGAGCGGGCCCAGGCCAGCATGAGCCGCGCCTATCAGCGCAGCCAGGAGATCCGTACCCGCCTCAACGCCGGTGACGGGGTGAGCAGCGCCGAGAAGATGAAGCTCAATGCCGAGCTGGCCCTGCTGGATCTGCAGCTGGCCAACCTGCAGAAGGAGCTGGACAACCGCACCAGCATGCAGGATCTGGCGGTCAAACAGCGCGACTACCAGACCGCTCGCCTCGCGAGCGAAGAGCAGAAGCTGCAACTGCTGCAGGAGCAGAGCAGTGCCAAGCGCCTGGGCGACACCGAGAAGACCGCCGAACAGACCGGTGAGCTGGTGGCCGCCGCCGACAGCCCGCTGGTGCAAAAGGAGCAGGAGCTCAACCACCAGCTCAGCCAGCAGCTGGTCAGCGCCACCGCCAGCCTCAACTCGCTGGTGCAGAAGAACCTGCAGGCCAAGAGCTGGCTGGAGCGCGGCACTCAGACCGAACGCAACCTCAACGAACAGGTGCAGATGCTCAAGGGCAACCTGCTGCTGTCGCGCATCCTCTATCAGCTCTACCAGCAGCTGGAGTCCTCCCCCTCCACCCTGGTGAAGAACCTGGAGGAGCAGATCGCCGACCTGCACCTGGCCCAGTTCGAACTGAGCCAGCAGCGTGACCAGCTGTTCCAGAAGACCCAGTATCTGGACAACCTGATCGCCAATAGCAGCGAGCCGGTGAGCGAGGAGGACAGAGCCAGCCTCTCCAAGCTGCTCGACACCCGCATCAGCCTGCTCGACCAGCTCAACCGCCAGCTGGATGCCCAGCTGACCAACGCCATCAGCCTGCAGCTGACCCAGCAGCAGCTGGCGCGGATCTACTCCTCCATCGAGTTCACCCTGCAGCAGCACATCTTCTGGGTGAGCAGCAACAAGCCCATCGACGGCAAGTGGTTCATCAGCTGGCCGGCCCAGGCCTACAAGCAGGCCTCCGACTGGGTGCTGAAACCGGACTGGAGCGGCTGGGGTGAAACCTTGCTGCCCATCACTCTGCTGGCCCTGCCGCTGCTGCTGATAGGTGGCCTGCTGATCTGGAAGCGCCCGACGCTGATCGAGCGACAGAAGAAGATCACCAAGGATCTGGGGCGTTTTCGCCAGGACAGCCAGTGGCACACCCCGGCAGCCCTCTGCTATACCGTGCTGCAACGCCTGCCGGGCAGCCTGTTCATTCTGGCTGCCGGCCTGCTGCTGACTGACTGCGGTTTGCTCAGTTCCAAGCTGATTTTCCAGATCACCCTCAACCTGGCGCTCGGTTATCTGGTGTTCAGCGTCTATCTGGCGGTGATGCGCCCAGGCGGCATCGCCGAGAGCCACTTCCGCATTCCGAAAGCCGATCTGCAGGCCAAGCGCACCAGCATGCGCTACCTCTGGGTGCCCTTGCTGCCGCTCATTATGCTGTCGACCAAGGCGGTGGTGGAACCCTCCTCCCTTGGCAACGACGTGGTGGGTCAGGCGCTGACCCTGGCCCTGCTGGGGCTGGCCGCCTACCTGGTATTCCCCATCTCCCGCGCCCGCATCAAGGGCGAGGCGAGCATGCAGCAGTCCATCACCGCCATCGCCCTGGCGCTGGCACCGGTGGCGCTGATCGTGCTGGTGGGACTGGGCTACTACTACACCGCCCTCAAGCTGACCGGCCGGCTGATCGAGTCCTTCTACCTGCTCATCCTCTGGAGCCTGGTCTACCGTACCGCCCTGCGCGGCCTTGAGCTCGCGGCCCGTCGCCTGGCCTATCGCCGTGCGGTGGCCAAACGCGAACACAAGGCCCAGGAGGATGCGGAAGGGGGAGACACCATCGAAGAGCAACCCATGGATCTGGAGGATGTCAGCCAGCAGTCGCTGCGTCTGACCCGCACCGTGTTGCTGCTGATCTTCGGCGTCGCCTTCTACTGGCTCTGGTCCGATCTGGTGGCGGTCTTCTCCTACCTCGACAGCATGGTGCTGTGGCACCGCACTGAAGGGACAGGGGCCAATGCCGTGATGTTCCCCATCAGCCTGAGCGATGTACTGATAGGCTTCCTGCTGCTGGGCGGCGCCTGGTCGCTGGCCCGCAACCTGCCGGGTCTGCTGGAGGTGCTGGTGCTCTCCAAGCTGAACCTGGCCCAGGGCACAGCCTACGCCATCACCACCATGCTCAACTACGTGCTGATCGGGGTCGGCTCGCTGACCGCCCTCTCCATGATGGGGGTACAGTGGGACAAGCTGCAGTGGGTCGCCGGTGGTCTGTCGGTCGGTATCGGTTTTGGCATGAAGGAGATCCTCTCCAACTTCGTCTCGGGCATCATCATACTGTTCGAGCGTCCGGTGCGGATCGGTGACACCGTCACCATCGGCTCCTTCTCCGGCACCGTCTCGCGGATCCGCATTCGCGCCACCACCCTGACCGACTTCGACCGCAAGGAGGTGATCATCCCCAACCAGCAGCTGATGACCGAGCGGCTCATCAACTGGTCGTTGAGCGATACGGTCACCCGGGTCATCGTACGGGTAGGTGTGGCCTACGGTTCGGATCTGGAGCTGACCCGCACCCTGCTCAAGCAGGCGGCGGACGAGAACAGCCGAGTGCTCAAGGATCCGGCGCCCATCGTCTACTTCCTCACCTTCGGTGCCAGCACCCTGGATCACGAATTGCGCTTCTTCGTGAGCGAGCTTGGCGATCGCAACCCGGCGGTGGACGAGCTGAACCGCAAGATAGACCAGCTGTTCCGCGAAAACGGCATCGAGATCGCGTTCAACCAGATGGATGTCTACATCAAGAACATGAAGGACGAAGAGCAGAAGGTGGAGTCCGACTCCGCTCAGCCTCCCGCCCTGCCGGGCCCCCAGCCCGGTTAAGGCAGCCCCTCATCTCGCTCGAAGGCCCCGCAAGGGGCCTTTTTTGTGTCGGTGGCCCACCGCTTGCGCTGGTTTTGTGACGGGCCGGCCAGAATGGGGCACGGTTTGTCGCTAGCCTGAAGCGCTTGCCTCCCCGGATGACGGGGCCTGCCAATCCCGGCCGGCCGCGATACACTGAGGAGCCGATCCCCACATTTGCCAAGGTGCGCCATGAGTTCCCAACCCTCTCTGCTCTCTTTTCTCGGCTCTCCCCTGCTCGGGGTGGCCGCCACCTATGTCGACCCCGCCAGCAAGGAGACCGGCGTCTACATCTGCGGGGTCGAGATCCAGCCAGACAACGAGCTGCTGCTGACCTTTCCCAAGGGGCACCAGCTGGCGGTGGGGGAGAAGATCACCCTGCATCTGGACAACCGCACCGGGGTCGACGAGTACGACGCCTCCTTGAGCGTCTATCGCGTCTCCTACAAGGGGGTGATCGCCCGCACCGCTCCGGACAGGGTGCAGGTCACCCCGCTGCAGTTCGAACTCTGGTACGGCAACCGGGTGGTCTACGGCTTCGCCCAGCCGGGCTATCAACATCCGGCCGATGAACGCCCCGCTAGCGAGCTGCCCGTCACCCCGCTCACCGGCCTGCCGGTGCCTGACTTGCGTGAGGTTGAGAACAAGATCGGGGTGCTGGTGACCCGGGCCCAGTCCCAGCCCCACACCACTGTACTGGCGTTTCTCTCCTCCGATGAGGACGACATCTTCTTCATCACCTTCCCCGAGACCTTCAAGTCGCAGTTGCTCAAGCGGGACGGCCGCTGCCACTTCGCCATCGACTCGCGGGCGGTGTTCACCTACACCCGCGCCATCGAGTGGAACTACACCATCATCGCCGCCGATGCTTACCAGATCCCGCAGGATCACCCGCTGTTCGAACCTATCCGCGCCGCCTTCGTACAGAAGAACCCGTGGGAAGTGGGCTTTTTCAGTCACCCGCAGGTGGAGCTCTACCACCTCAAGGCCCGCCAGGTGGTCTGCCCGGGCCGGGCAAAAGAGTAGGCCCAGCCGGGCGCGAAAGAGGATAAGATGGCCTGCAGTTGCCCAGCACAAGGAGTGAGAAACAGATGCAGCAGGTCGTTTATGTGGCGAGCCCCGCCAGCCAGCAGATCCACGTATTTGCCCTGGCCGCTACTGGGGAGCTCACGCCATTGCAGGTGGTCGACACCCCGGGCCAGGTCCAGCCGCTGGTGATCAGCCCGAACGGGCGCTGGCTCCATGCCGCCGTGCGCCCCGATTTCGCCCTGATAAGCTATCGCATCGAGGCCGATGGCCGGCTGGAAACGCAGGGATCGGCACCGCTGGCGGGCAGCGCCTCCCACACCGCCATCTCGGCCGACGGCCGCTTCCTGCTGGCGGCCTCCTATGCCTTCAATCAGGTTACCGTCTCCGCCATCGCCGTCGACGGCCGGGCAGAGCCCCCCCACCAGCAGCTCGACGGCTTGCAGGCCGCCCATTCGGTCACCCTGCTGCGTGCAAATAAACAGGGCGAGCAGGAGGTGCTGGTCGCCTGCCTCAAGGAGGATTGCATCCGCCGCTTTCTGCTCTGCAAGGAGGGGCGGCTGCGCCCCCATCCGCTGGGGGATCTGGCGACCGCCAGCGGTGCCGGGCCGCGCCATCTTGCGCGGCACCCGAGCAATGGCGACCTCTATTGCCTCAACGAGCTCGACTGCACCATCAACCGCTACCGGCCCACCGCAGACGGCGGGATCCGGCTCTGTCAGAGCCTCTCCATGCTGCCAGCCGGTTATCAGGGGGAGCGCTGGGGGGCGGATCTGCACGTGACACCCGACGGGCGTTTTCTCTACAGCAGCGAGCGGGCAAGCAGCCTGCTGACCCAGTTCGCCATCGCGCCGGATGGCGAGCTCGGCGTGGTCGGCCACTTCCCGACCGAGACCATGCCCCGCGGTTTTGCCATCGACCAGAGCGGCCACTGGCTGCTGGCGGCCGGGCAGGCTTCCCACCAGCTGGCGGTGCATCGCATCGACCCGGTCAGCGGTGCCCTGACCCTGCTGGCACGCTATCACGTAGGGGACGGGGCCATGTGGGTGATCGTACTGGCACGCCATCAGCCATGATCAACAGACAGCAAAAAGCCATGGCACTGCCATGGCTTGCAAACCAGCGCACAGGGTTACTTTGCGGAGATCTCTGCCAGAAAACCGACCAGGCGTTGCCAGGCAAGGGCATCGGCTTCGGCGTGGTACCTGTCTGATCCAAACATACTGAATGCGTGAGGGGCACCACTGTAACTGGTCGCTTCATGGCTGATGCCGGCCTTCTCCAGCTCGCCGATCAAGACGGCAAACTGCCCCAGGCTGACCGCCTCGTCAGCACTGCCATGCTGTATCAGCACACGTCCCCTGACCTGTTGGTAGTTCTGACCTGGCGGCGTCTCCAGCCCGCCATGCACGCTCACTGTACCGTGTAGATCCGCCCCGCTGCGGGCCAGCTCCAGCACGGCGGCCCCTCCGAAACAGTAACCGAGCGCCACGACCTTTTCCGGTTTGCCTCCCAACCTCGTGGCCTCGGCCAGCGCCCCGGCGAGCAGGGTCCGCATGCTCGCCCTGTCCTGGTATAGCGCCCCTGTCAGCCGCTTTTTATCCTCCACCGCAGTGGGTCTCACGCCAACGCCGAACAGGTCGGCGGCAAACACCCGGTAACCCAAGGCCGCCAGCATGTCGGCACGCTTCATTTCATACCCGGTCAACCCATCCCAGTCATGGACCAGCAGCACCAGAGTTGACTGCTGACTGGCCCCCGCCAGATGATAACCTTCGAACGTCCGCCCTTCGACCTGATACCTGACGGACCCGGCCTGCAATCCTCCTGCCCACAGAGCCCAGAACAGGACAAGCATCCTGGTTACTCCCATCATCCACTCCTCTGCCTGGACGGCCAGCTCGCTGGCGCCCGGCGATCACACCCTGAACTGTTTGAGCAGACTGTCCAATTGAGCCGACAGCTGGCGCAAATCACTGCTGGCATCGGCTACCTGCCCCACCCGCGCCGCACTGTCGTTGTTGAGCCCGGCGATGCGATTGACGCTGTTGCTGACCTCTTCCGCCACCGAGTGCTGCTCTTCCGAGGCCTGGGCGATATACATGTTCATTTCACGGATAAGGCCGACCTGGGTCTTTATCTTCTCTACCGAGAGCTGCACGTCGGCGGCTTGTGCCCCCGCCTGGGAGGCCTTGTCCTGACTTTGCTGCATGCCTGACACCAGATTGTGGGTCGCCTGCTGCAAGCGCGCGATACTGGCACTGATCTCCTCGGTTGACTGGCGTGTACGGCCGGACAGCGTTCTCACCTCATCGGCTACCACGGCAAACCCGCGCCCCTGATCCCCGGCTCTGGCCGCCTCAATGGCGGCATTGAGGGCCAGCAGGTTGGTCTGTTCGGCAATGCCGTTGATCACTTCGATGATGTTGCCGATGCTGCTGCTCTCGCTCGACAAGGAGCGGATCAGGTTGGCTACCCGCTCCACCTCGCCGACCAGCTGATGAATGGCTTCATTGGCCTGGCCGGCCAGCTTGTAACCCTGCTCCACATAGAGGCTGGCTTCATCGGTCGCACCGGATGTCTTGACCGCATTGCCCGCCACTTCCTGTACCGCATGGCTCATCTGGGTGATGGCGGTCGCGACCTGATCCAGCTCTGACTGCTGTTCGGCGCTGCCATGCCGGGTATCGGTCGCCAGCGAATCGCACAGCTCCGCCGTCTGCAAGACGCCTGCCGACAGGGTGTTTATCTCCGACACCGTCCCCTGCAGCTTGGCAATGAATTGATTGATGTTGCCAGCCAGCGCCCCCATCTCGTCATGCCGGCGGATCTTGAGGCGCTGGGTCAGATCCCCATCTCCCTGGGCCAGATCGAAGACTGCGGAGTTCATCTGCCGCAAGGGGCGCAGCACATTGCGATGGATCAAGACCATCAGCAACAGGATGATGCCGACGTCCAGCACCACTATCTGCCAGACGGTGGTGATGAGCAGATGGCGCAACTGGATCAAAATAGCCCGATCACTGCTGACCACCAGCAGATTGGCCACCGTCTTGAGCTGGCCGTTGTCGTCGTAGACCAGCTCATGGCTGGCATGGCTGCCCAGATCGGCAGGCAGCTTTGCCACCACCTGAATTTCACCGGCATCATCACGGACAAACCCCGCAACCAGCTTGTCCTTGTTGACCACCAGCAGGCTGCTAAGCGCATCCGTGGCCAGCTCGGATTTGAGGGATGCCTCGACAAAAGCCGATTCGTAATTCCACAGCGGACCAGGCAAGGAGAGCTGCAACCGGCTGATGGCCTGCTCGACCATCTCGGCCTGTCGGCGGTAGCTCTCCTCCCTGGCGGCGTTGTAGTTATATCCACCAAACAACACCAGCAGCAGACTCACCGACAGGGAGGTCAGCACGGCAATCCTGAACGTCAGACTATTCCAACCCATGGTTCCCTCCCGATATCGGCAACGACGTCTTGTTACAACTTAATGGTACTTGGCATTGATCTTGTCGATGGTGCCATCCGCCTTCATGGCGGCCAGGATCTCGTTGAGCTTGTTGATGAGCTCATCCGGGGCTTCCTTGTTGAAAGCCAGGCTCATCTGGGTTTCCTTGAACACAAACACCGGCTTGGGACTGGACGTCTTCTCCTGGGCGGCCAGATAGGGGGCCAGGTACTCCCCGGTCGCCCAGAGATCGATGCGACCAGCCTCCAGTTTCTTCACGTTGGCGGTATCGTTGGCCGCCAGCTGCAGCTTGCCAAACCCTTGCGCCTTGAGATATTCGGCAGCGGCATCACCGTTGTAGCCCCCAACCGAATACTGCTTCGCATCTTCCAAGGAGTTGACCGTGATGGTGGAAGATGGATTGGCAAAGAAAACCCAGTTGTTGTTGACCAGCGGCCCGACCCACTTGAAGAGGGTTTCCCGCTCCGGCGTGCGCGTGGTGGAGTACAGGGCGGTATTGGGCGTGCTGAGGGTATCTTCGTAGGCACGCTTCCAGGGCATCATGCTCAGCTTGTATTCGACCCCGGCACGCTTGAACAGCTCCTCCACCACCTCCGTGGAGAGGCCGACTATCTTGCCACCCTCCCCCTGCATGTTGAACGGCGGATAATCCTCGGTCATCACGTTCAAGGGTGCCGCCTGTACGGCTCCCAGCGCCAGCACCGAAGAGGCCGAGAACAGGGCGCTTTTCCACAACAGTTGATATTTCATTGCAACCTCACTTTGCTCACAGCTCGTCCCTCAATGTCCGCACCAGTCGATGTGCGGACCCTTACGACCCTTATCGGATCGTGCCGGCTTGCACGGTTTGCCGCGCCTTCGTCATGTCGGCGGCAAGCAGATGGGGTGGTTTAACAGGGTGCAACGGCAAGAACAGCATCATAAGAAGAGAGGAAGATGCATCCCATGATGGGGGGCGTAAACGCCTCTTTTTTCATACTGATCCGCACAGCACAGTGTCAAACCTGACCTTTAGCAAAGGTCAGGAACAGGGATCCGTCAAATGGTGCCCTGGCCAGACAGGCTTCAATCAACCCCTCTTTTGAGGCTGGCGGATACTCTCGGACGACAACGCCTGCTGGTGAGCAAGCTATTGACTTTATACGTATTAACGCCTCCACCGACCCAGCGATGTGCCAGATGGCGGAAAAGAGAGAGGCCACCCTGAGGTGGCCTCTGCAAGACAGGGATACGCCGTCCGTTGACTCAATCCTTGGCGCTCTCCATGGCACCCTCTTCGGAGTGCTGGGGCAGGATGAGGTTGAGCAGGATGGCGGCCACCGAGGCCAGACCCACGCCCGCCAGGGCGAAGTCACCGATCTTCATCTCCAGCGCGCCGACACCCACGGTCAGGGTCACGGCCACGATGGCGATGTTGCGCGACAGCCCCAGATCCACCTTGGACTCCACCAGGGTCTTGAGACCGATGGCGGCAATGGATCCAAACAGCAGCAGCATGATGCCGCCCATCACCGGCATCGGGATGGAGGTGAGCAGGGCGTTGAACTTGCCGAAGAAGGCCAGAATGATGGCAAACACCGCGGCCCAGGTCATGGTGACCGGGTTGAAGTTGCGAGTGATCATCACGGCACCGGTCACTTCGGCATAGGTGGTGACGGGAGGGCCACCGATGAAGCCGGCGAAGCAGACACCGATGCCGTCACCGGCCAGGGTACGGTGCAGCCCCGGATTCTTGGTGTAATCCTTGCCAGTCACGCCACCGATGGCCAGCACGCCACCGATGTGTTCGATACAGGGGGCAATGGCTACCGGCAGCATGAACAGCGCCGCAGCCCAGTTGATCTCCGGGGTCACAAAGTGGGGCAGCGCCAGCCAGGGGGCGTTGACCATGCCGTCGAAACTCACCTGACCCATCAGCACGGCAGAGACATAGCCCGCAATCACACCACACAGGATGGGGATGAGCTTGATCCAGCCCTTGCAGAACACCGCCGCAATCAGGGTGACCGCCAGCGAGATGCCGGCCAGGGTCAGCGCCGTCGAGGCAGGCATCACCTGCTCACCGCCGGCACGGCCCATGGCCATGTTGCAGGCCACCTGGGCCACCGACAGGCCGATCACCATGATCACCGGGCCGATCACCACAGGCGGCAGCAGTTTGTGCACAAAGCCCATGCCGCGGGCGCGAATGAGCGCGGCCAGGATGAAGTACATGAAACCGGCGGCAAACAGACCGAACATGGTGGAGGGCAGGCCCCAGGTCTGAGTGGCGTAAATGATGGGGGCGATGAAGGCAAAGCTGGAACCGAGGAAAATCGGGACCTGGCGGCGGGTGCAGAGCTGGAACAACAGGGTGCCTACACCGGCGCCAAGCAGGGCCATGGAGGGGTTCAGTCCGGTGAGCAGGGGCACCAGCACCATGGCACCGAAGGCGACAAACAGGATTTGCAGCCCGGCGACGCTTTGCTTGACTAAGGAAAACATGGATGTCCTTAATTTTTTGATAACTGACAGGGATATTTGACACTTTTCAGTTATCACAAGACTTTTTCAAGGCACTGAATGAGCCATTCGGCGTCATTTGTTGCCTCTTACTGCTTGGGGAGGGCATGAAACTGGCTTTTTAGGCGGGATTCGTTGCTACAAGCATCGAGGATGCGATTTTACGCACTTTTATGGCCGGCGCCAATCGTTTTTCCATGCTGTTTTGTTTGTCAATGGCTCCCCTGCCCCTCCATCAGCCCGCCCTATACTTAATGACGTGAACCCAGCCGGACAAGGAGTCCCCCATGTCACTGCCCGCTTTCAAGCCCAGCCAGCGCCGACTGCTGGTGGGTTCGGCCATCGCTCTGGCCCTGTTTGCCACCCCGTTGAGCTATGACTTCAGCCACCATCAGTGGCAGGTGAATCAGGCCTATGCCAAGTCCTGTTTCGTGACCGGCACCCGCATCCTGATGGCCGACGGGAAGGAGCGTCCCATCGAGACCCTGCAGGCCGGTGAACGGGTGCGGGATCAATATGGCTGCAGCAACCTCATCCTAGCGGTCGAGCGGGTGCTGCTGGGAGCGCGCCGGCTCTACGGGCTCAACCGGCTGGCTCCCTTCTTCACCGCCGAGCACCCCTTCCTGACCACCCGCGGCTGGGCGGCCATCGCACCGGCCATGACCCGCACCGAAAACCCGACCCTCGCCGTGCTGCCGCTCTTTACCGGCATGCACCTGCTGGGCTGGTCGGAACACGTCTGTGCAGGCAATCTGGCGCTGGCTCCGCAGCCCGCCCTGCTGCTGCTGGAGTCCCTCTGCTGGATTGATGCCCCACCCACCACGGCACTGTTCAACCTGATCCTGGATGGCAACCACAGCTATGTCGCCAATGGGCTGATCGTTCACAACAAGGATGGCGACGGCAATAGCGGTGGGGGTGACAGTGGTGGTGGAAGCAGCAGTGGTGGTGGAAGCAGCAGTGGTGGTGGAAGCAGCAGTGGTGGCGGCGGTAGTAGCAGTGGAGGTGGAAGCAGCAGCGGTGGAGGTGGCAGTGACAGCGACGGCGGCAGCAACAGTGGCGGTGGTGGCAGTGACAGCGACGGCGGTAGCAACAGTGGCGGCGGCAGTGACAGCGACGGCGGCAGCAACAGTGGCGGCGGCAGTGACAGCGATGGTGGCAGCCATGGCAGTGACGACAACGGCGGTGGGGAGCACGCCGGCGGCGAACAACATGCCGGAGGGGATCGCCATGCCGGTGGTGAACAGCATGGCGGCGGGGAGCGCCACGCCGGCGGAGATCGTCACGGTGGTGGACGAGGCCTGGGCAATGGCCTCGACGACAACGGAGTGGACGCCGTCGATGCCAACGGCAACGAGATCCGGGGTGATGGCACGGTCGACGACAACGGCATGGATGCCGTCGATGCCAATGGCAACGAGATCCGGGGCGATGGCACGGTCGACGACAACGGCATGGATGCCGTCGATGCTGACGGTAACAAGCTGCGGGGGGATGGTACGGTCGACGATCGCGGCCAGACCCTGACCGATGCACAGGAGCAGGCCCTGATCCAGCAGGGGTTCAACAGCAAGGAGCAACCATGAGCCGTTATCTGTTGATCTGCCTGGCGCTGTGGTTGTCCGCCTGCGCCAGCCAAAGCGCCGCCCCGCTCTACCACCAGATGGACAAGCAGGACGTGGCGCTGGCCAACCAGGCGCTGGCCGAGGCGCTGCAAACCCGTCCCAAGGGTCAGAGCCTCACCTGGTTCAACCCCGCAAGCCGCCACTCGGGCAGCGTCACGCCGCTGCGCACCTTTCGCCATCCCAACGGTCTCTGGTGTCGCGACTATCGCGAGCAGCTCTATATAGGCCAGGCCAGCCAGCAGTGGCAGGACACCGCCTGCCGCAGCAAGGCGGGGCACTGGCTGCCGCTGCGCGGCTGACAAGATAGCTGACCGCTCAGGTGACAAAACAAGAGGGGTGGCCATGGCCACCCCTCTTCTATTGCAACTATTGCAAGTGCAAGCTTACGCCCGTCATACCCGGCGGTAGGGCAGATAGACCGGCTCCCACATGTGGTTGAGGATGTGCTGCTGCAGATCCTGGCCGATCAGCGGGTGGGAAGGATCCCGCCGCACTATGTCCTTGAGCACCGCCGTCGCTACGTGCACCGAGATGCTGCGCAGCTCGCGAATGCGCGGATAGACGGCCCCCTTCGCCAGGTCCACCTCGCTCACGCACTCTGCCAGCGCAAAGGCCGCGGTGGTGAAAATGTCCGGCGTGATCTCGCGGATCTGGCTGACGATGGCCGCCAGCCCCACCCCAGGGAAGATGAAGACGTTGTTGCCCTGGCCGACCCGGAACTCCTGCCCCTCGTAGTGCACATCCTTGAACGGGCTGCCGGTGGCGACGATGGCCTTGCCCTGGCTCCAGCGATAGATGTCCTCCGGCAGCGCCTCGCAGTTGGCGGTCGGGTTGGAGAGCGGGAACACCATGGGGCGCGCGCAGTGGTTGAGCATCAGCTGGATATGCTGCTCCTTGAAGGCGCCACCCGCACCGCTGGTGCCCAGCAGTACCGTGATGGGCACGTGGCGCAGCACGTCGGTCAGGTTGGCCTTGCCGGGCACTTCGGTATCCCAGCCCGACAGCAACAGGCCCGGCTTGGCATAGCGGCGCTTGTATTCGTCCAGCCCCTCACGGTTGTCGCACACCAGCCCCTGGGTATCCAGGATGTAGATGCGATCGCGGGCCGCCTGGGGATCCAGCCCTTCGCGGATCATGCCCGCACAGATCTGATCCGCCACCCCGACCCCGCCGGCACCGGCGCCATAGACCAGGTAGTTCTGCTGGCCCAGGGTCTCGCCCTTGACCTTGACCGCCCCTATGATGCCCGCCAGCACCACGGCCCCGGTCCCCTGGATGTCGTCGTTGAACGATGGCAGGGACTGCTGATAACGGGAGAGGTTGTTGAAGGCGTTGGACTTGCTGAAGTCCTCCCACTGCAGCACCGCATTGGGGAAGTGGCGCTTGACCCCGGCCACGAACTTGTCGATGAAGTCGTCGTACTCCTTGCCGCGAATGCGCTTGTGGGGCTGGCCCAGATACATGGGGTCATCCAGCAGCGCCTGGTTGTCGGTGCCCACGTCCAGCGCGATGGGCAGGCAGCAGGCGGGATGGATGCCGGCACCCAGGGTATAAAGGGAGAGCTTGCCGATGGGGATGCCCATGCCGCCCACCCCCTGATCACCAATCCCCAGGATCCCCTGGCTGTCGGTCACGACTATGATGCGCACCGACTTGGCATCGAGATGACGGGCCAGGGAGCCCATGTCCTCGACGTTCTTCGGGGTGATGTAGAGGCCACGCGGCTTCTGGAAGCGGTGGCTGAACTCCTGACACGCCTTGCCCACGGTCGGGGTGTAGATGTAGGGGGTCATCTCCTCCACGTGGCGCGCCAGCAGGGCGTAGAACAGAGTCTCGTTGCGATCCTGCAGGGCCCGCAGGTTCTGGTACTTCTCGATGTCGCTGCAGGCGCTCAAAAAGCCTTGATAAACCCGCTCAAGCTGGGCTTCAAACGTTTGAACCTGGGGAGGCAACAGGCCGTCGAGCTCGAAGTCGGCGCGCTCCTGTTCGGTGAAGGCGGTACCCTTGTTGAGGTTGCGATCGTTGAGCAGATCGGTGCCAGTCAGTGCAACGGGGCGAAAATCTTGTCCCTGTGCATCTTTCCACAGCAGATATTGTCCGGTAGCCATAGTCATTCTCTTTGATTTACGTGAAATTGCCGTTCGGCAGGAGAGCAAGACTCATAATGAAATCAATCATATGACGTTTGGTCGTTTCATTTTGTGAGCTTGGGCATACCCTGCGGCCAAAAACCGTGGCAGGACGGGATAAGGCCTCATTCAGACCATGCCAGTCGGCCATGCTGCCACTGCAGCGGCGCTGAGCGGCAGACACAAAAAAGGGGCGCCGCAGCGCCCCCTCTCTTTCATCTTGATATCTCGGTCAATCTCAGCCGGACTTGCCCGTTTTAGGCTCGTCGAGCTGGTGCTTCACCTCTTCATACCAGAGGTCGTGGTGCTCCCTGGCCCAGGTCTCGTCCACCTCGCCGGTCACCATCCCCTCCAGCGCCCCTTCCAGCTGGAACAGGCCCATGTAGATATGGAAGATGAAGCCGCAGATGAGGATCAAGGCGCCTACGATATGGATAAAACTGGCCCACTCCATCTGGCGACGCAGCTGGCCGAAGATGGGGAAGTCCAGAAACAGCCCGGTCGCCACGACGATGCCGCCAAACCAGATCAGCAGCCAGAAGATCGCCTTCTCGCCGCCGTTGGAGAAGCCCGCCGAGGGGTGACTCCCCTTGTGGGGTCCCAGCATGCCGCCCGCCTTCATAAACCACTGCACGTCCACCATGTTGACGATGTTGTGACGGAACCACTTGATGAGCACTCCCATCAGGCAGAGGAAGAAGAGCGGCCCCACGTAGTTGTGGAACACCTTGGCGAACCAGATCCAGTTCTCCCACACCCCCATACTCACCACCGGCTTGATGAAGTGCTTGCCGTAGATGATGGCCAGCCCCGACCCGGACAGGGTCAGGAACATGCCCGCCGTGGTCCAGTGCAGCGCCCGATCGAGCCGGCTCCAGCGCTTGAGCTTGCGCCCGGTGCGCGGTTTGGAGAGCTTGGTCGGCCCCACCACCCAGTACATCAGGCCGCACATGGCGAGCGACCCGAAGATCGCGATGGCACCCAGCGGCGACACCCACTTGGTCTTCACCTCGAACCAGAGCTGACCCGGCACCGAGATGAGCACCCCGTGCTCCGGCGAGCGGGAGGTGGTCACCCCCTCCTGCCCATCCTTCACCGCGCGCCAGTAGTCGGCGCCGGCAAAGCCGATCGTCTCCTTCTGAGCATCGGCAAAGCCAGGTGCACTGAACAGCAGCAAGGCTGTCAGCAGCCCTGTCAGCCAGTGTCTCATTGGCCACCCTCCTGCTTGCCAGGCTTGAGCCCCTTGCCTCTGCCATCGCGGGGTTGGCTGGCGTCGTGGAACAGATCCTGCTCATCCCCACCCCAGCCCGCGTGAGGGGCGCCGCGATAGGCCACCCGCTCGCGGAAGATGTCGGAGATGACCTGCGCATCCCCCGCCAGCAGCGCCTTGGTGGAGCAGAGCTCGGCGCACATGGGCAGTTTGCCTTCGGCGATGCGGTTGGCTCCGTACTTCTGGCGCTCCGCCTCGCTGTGATCCTCTTCCGGGCCACCGGCACAGAAGGTGCACTTGTCCATCTTGCCCCGATCGCCGAAGGCGGCGGTCTTCGGGAACTGGGGTGCCCCGAACGGGCAGGCAAACAGGCAGTAGCCGCAACCGATGCAGAGATCCTTGTTGTGCAGCACTATGCCGTCGTCGGTGTGGTAGAAGCAGTCGGCGGGGCAGACCGCCATGCAGGGGGCATCGGTGCAGTGCATGCAGGCGACCGAGATGGAGGTCTCCCCCGGCAGGCCGTCGTTGAGGGTCACCACCCGGCGGCGCTGGATGCCCCACTCGAGGGCATCGTCGTTCTCGTTCTTGCACGCCGTCACACAGCCGTTGCACTCGATGCAGCGCTTGGTGTCACACATGAATTTCATTCTGGCCATGAGATCAGGCTCCTACTTGGCGAAAACGGCACAGGGTGACCTTGGTCTCCTGCATCTGGGTGACCGGGTCATAGCCATAGGTGGTGACTATGTTGACCGACTCCCCCAGCACATAGGGGTCTGACCCTTCCGGATATTTGGCGCGCAGATCCTGGCCCTCGAAATGGCCGCCGAAGTGGAACGGCATAAAGGCGAGCCCAGGTTTGACCCGCGGGGTCACCAGCGCCTTCACCTTGACCCGGCCCCCTTCCGGCCCCTCGACCCAGACATCCTGACCGTCGCGCACGCCGACATCGTTGGCATCCGCCGGGTTCATCTCGACGAACATCTCCTGCTGCAGCTCGGCGAGCCAGGGGTTGGAGCGGGTCTCGTCACCGCCCCCCTCGTACTCCACCAGACGACCGGAGGTAAGGATGATCGGGAACTCCTTGCTGACGTCCTTCTCCTGCACCGAGGCATACTGGGTCGGCAGGCGCCACAGGCTCTTGGCATCGGGCCAGGTGGCGTAGTCGGCCAACAGATCCCGGCGCGGGGTATAGAGCGGCTCGCGGTGCTTGGGCACCTGATCCGGGAAGGTCCACACCACGCAGCGCGCCTTGGCGTTGCCGTAGGGTACGAAGCCGTGCTTGATGGCCACCCGCTGGATGCCGCCGGAGAGGTCGGTCTTCCAGTTGCGCCCCTCGGCTTCTTTCTTCTCGGCCTCGGTCAGCTCATCCCACCAGCCAAGCTGTTTCATCAGATCGGCGGTGATCTCGGGATAGCCGTCTTTCACCTCGCTCCCCTTCGGCCAGGAGTCTTCGGCCAGCAGCGAGACGCCCTGATACTCGATGCCGAAACGGGCACGGAAACCACCGCCCCCTTGCGAGACCGGAATGCTGGTGTCGTAGAGGATGTGGCTGCCGGGGTGCTTCATCTCCGGGGTGCCCCAGCAGGGCCAGGGCAGACCGTACACCTCGCCGCTGACCGGGCCGCCCTCGGCCTTGAGGTTGGTCTTGTGGAAGGTGTGCCAGTTCTGCTGGTGCGCCTTGAGCCGCTCCGGGCTCTGGCCGGTGTAGCCCACGCTCCACATGCCGCGGTTGTACTCGCGGGTGATGTCTTCCAAGAGCGGTTCGTTGTTCTCCACCTTGATGTGCTTGAACAGCTCATCGGCAAAGCCGAGCTTCTTGCTCAAGAGATACATGATCTCGTGGTCCACCTTGGATTCGAACAGCGGCTCGACCACCTTGTCGCGCCACTGCATGGAGCGGTTGGTGGCGGTGACGGAGCCATAGGTCTCGAACTGGGTGGTGGCTGGCAGCAGGTAGACGCCGTCGGTACGATCGTTCATGACGGCGGCGACCGTGGGGTACGGGTCGACAATCACCATCATGTCGAGCTTTTGCATCGCCTTCTTCATCTCCGGGCCGCGGGTCTGGGAGTTGACCGCATGGCCCCAGTAGAACATGGCGCGGATATTGGCACCCTGCTCGATGAGATCGGCGTTCTCCAGCACACCATCCACCCAGCGGGAGACCGGGATGCCGTTGTTGTTCATCGGCAGCTTGCCGTTGTAGGCCTTGTTGTCAAAGCGGGCCTTGATCCACTCGTAATCAACATCCCACACCCGGGCCCAGTGCTTCCAGGAGCCCTCTTCCAGCCCGTAGTAACCAGGCAATGAGTCGGAGGTGACGCCAAAGTCGGTGGCACCCTGCACGTTGTCGTGACCACGGAAGATGTTGGTGCCCGCCCCGCTCTTGCCCACGTTGCCGAGGGCCAGTTCGAGGATGCAGTAGGCGCGGGTGTTGTTGTTGCCGGTGGTGTGCTGGGTGCCGCCCATGCACCAGACCACGCAGCCGGGGCGGTTGTCGGAGAGCAGCTTGGCGGCGCCATACACCTCTTTTTCATTGAGGCCGGTCACCCGCTCCACTTCGGCCGGAGTCCAGCGCGCCACCTCTTTTTGCACCTCGTCCATGCCAAAGACGCGGGTGCGGATGAACTCTTTATCTTCCCAGCCGTTCTTGAAGATGTGCCAGAGCATGCCCCAGATAAAGGCGACGTCGGTGCCCGGACGCAGGGAGAGGTACATGTCCGCCTTGGCGGCGGTGCGGGTGCGACGCGGGTCGACCACCAGGATTTTGCAGCCGTTGCGCTCTTTGGCCAGCAGGATGTGCTGCATGGCGACCGGGTGGGCCTCCGCCGGGTTGGAGCCGATGAACATGATCGACTTGCTGTTGTGCATGTCGTTCAGGCTGTTGGTCATGGCGCCGTAGCCCCAGGTGTTGGCAACGCCGGCTACTGTGGTGGAGTGGCAGATCCGCGCCTGGTGATCCACGTTGTTGGTACCCCACAGGGACGCCATCTTGCGAAACAGGTAGGCCTGCTCGTTGGAGTGCTTGGCGGAGCCGAGCCAGTAGACGCTGTCGGGGCCGGACTCCTTGCGAAGGCGCAGCACCTCGTTGCCTACCTCTTCGATGGCCTGATCCCAGCTGATGCGCTGCCACTTGCCGCCCACCAGCTTCATCGGGTACTTGAGGCGACGCTCGCCGTGGCCGTGCTCGCGCAGGGCCGCCCCCTTGGCACAGTGACCGCCGAGGTTGAAGGGGTGATCGAAGGCCGGCTCCTGACCGGTCCAGACGCCGTTCTGTACCTCGGCATAGACGCCGCAACCCACCGAGCAGTGGGAGCAGATGGTGCGCTTCACCTCGACCGGCACCCCGGCCGCCACGGTCTTGGCCTCGGCCCGCTGCATCATGGCCGGCGCCAGCCAGCCGGCGGCCACGGCGCCACCGGCCACCAGACCGGAATTGACCATAAAGGCGCGACGGGTCAGCCCCTGACCGCGAGCGGCCCCATTATTTTGTAAACCGCCTTGCAAGCTGCCCTGCTCGCCCGCCTGGGGCTGCTCGGCACGTTTCGTCAGTTTCATGAGTTCTCCTTTACTGAGCCGGCTCAGTCGGTGCCGCGCAGGGTGCGATAAAAGTCGTGAACGTGGGGGGTCTCCCGATAGCCCTTGTCGGGTTCGGTGTCGTGGGTCAGCACCTCCTTGCCCACCACCCGACCGGTGGCACCGGCCAGCACACCTATGGTGGCAACCACCCCCACCCCCTTGATCAGATTGCGGCGGGACGGGTCTTTCAGCTGTTCATCGCTCATCTTTCTGTGACCTCTGTTGTTATGGTCGGCTGCGGTGAGCCGGTTTTGCTATGAGTGGGCGGCGCAGCGTCATGGCTGCGTCACCACCGGGCTGCCAAAGGGCAGGCGCAGTTCCTGTTCCAGTTTGAAAAAGTCTTCGGCAAGGGCCCCGACCGCCCGGTAGAAGCTGCCCCCTTTCGCCTGTTGCTGATCGCGGCAGCAGGCGAGCACCCAAGGGGCAAGGTGGCGCTCATAGAAGCGGTTGCGATCCGGGTGCTGCTCGGCAATCAGTACCGCCATCACCTCGCAGAGGGCGGCCAGGTGATCTTCCGGCTCGCACACCCCGCTCTGACGCTCGAAACCGAGGGACTGCAGATCGGCGCGCAGCACCGCCAGCGGCAGCTCCATCAGGGAGCCGGTGAGATACCAGGAGGCAAACGGCACTATCTCCCCGCGCCCCAGCCCGATAAAGAGATCCTGATACTCCTCGGCAAGCTCGTGCTCGTGATGGCTGCTGGCCGCCAGCTGCACCAGCCCTAGCCCTCTGGCAAAGGGGCCCGGCATGGCATGCAACCCTTGCAGCCAGGCGAGCTGTTCGCCTCGGGGGGCGGCGCGCCAGAGGCTCGCCAGCAGGGCGTAGAGATCGGCGCTGCTCTGTTCCAGTTCGGTCATGGTCAGTTCGCCAGCCTTTTCGTTATGTGGTTCGCTCATCACTGGCCCCTCACACCTTGAGCTGGGAGACGGGATCCGCCGCCAGCGCCGCAAACACATCCTTGACCCGACAGTCCTCACACATCAGCAGCCGCTGGGCGGCCTCGTTCTGGAAGTGGGAGTGACCGGCCAGTTTTTGCTGGATGCGGCGGATAAGGGAGGCTGGCGCAAACGGCTTGGCGCAGCGAATGCAGCAGGCCGCCTCTTCGGCTTTGAGGCTCTGCATGGCGCGGCGCGCCTCGGGCACAGGTTGCAGGCGGGGCGTCAGCACGATGGCCTGCTCGGGGCACGCCTTTTCGCACATGCCGCACTGGATGCACTCCTGTTCGATAAAGTTGAGACCGGGGGCATGGCCCACCGCATGCAGGGCGCGGCTCGGGCAGACCGCCACGCAGCCCATGCAGAGGGTGCAGTCAGCTTCTTTCAATTCAACGCTGCCGTAAGGGGCGCCGTGGGGCACCGCCAGCGGCTCGCGGCCGCCATTGTTGGCCTGCCAGAGCGCATCGAAGGCGGCAAACAGGTTCTCCCGTTTGTCTCCTTTGAGCGGCTTGTCCAGCAGGGCAACAGCTGGCTCACAGAAGAGCGGCTTATCTTGTTCGGCATCCGGGTTAAACAGGGCGATGCGATCTGCTGTGAGGCCGGCGCCCGCCAAGAGCACGGCAGCGCTCGCCAGCTCCCGCTCAACCAATGCCCGCACGCTCTCGGGGGCATCGTCGCCCAGCGCAATGCGCACCGCGCTGGCGCCATAGGCGAGGGCTGCAAACCAGCTCTCGATGCCTAAACTCGCGCTCTCCTCCACCCAGACCGGCAGCCAGTTGGCGGGCAGGCGGGTGAGTTCGGCTTCCACCCATTCGCGCTCATTATCAGCGGCGATCAGCAGCTGAGGCGCGTCGCCCCCCGCCTCCCGGTAGTGCTTGAGCAAGCGCAGCAGATAGTCGCCACTGGTATTGGCGTCGGGCTGGTGATAGGCAATCGCGCCGGTCGGACAGGCCGAGGCACAGCTGCCGAAGCCCTGACAGAGATGGGGATCGATCTGGATACGACCATTGATGGGCTTGAGGGCATCGGTCGGGCAGACATCGAGGCAGCGGCTGCAACCGGGCACGCCGCGGGCGGTAAAGGCGCAGGCCTCGGGGTCCAGGCGAAAATAGCGCGGCTTGTCGAAGATACCGGTCAGCGCACAGAGTTCGGCGAGCCGTTCGGCCAGGTCAGCGTCATCAAAGAGAGACTGATAACCGACCGGCGGGCGCTCCAGCGCAAACAGCGGGGTCGTACCCAGATCGGCCACCAGATCGAAGCGCGGTTCGCTACCCACCGTTTGTTGTGGAAAACAGAGCGCCGCCAGAGAGATACGCTCACCCTGCCCGTTGAGGCCGGTGAGCTGAAATTGGCCGAGATACCCTGTCAGGCTCGGCTCGCGCAGGGTCAGGGCATCCAGGGCGGCGGTAGCCTCGAAGATGGCCTCGAGATCCGCCGCCTCGGCATCATGGACCGACTCGGTCACCAGCAGGGTGGGCGTCACCCCGGCTGGCAGCAGGCTGGCGGCGCGGCGAATACGATCTTCCGGGCCGACCAGCAACAAGCGCCCCTGACTCTGGTAGGAGACGGTGGTCGGGATCAGGTTGTCGGTCTTGACCGTATGCTGCAGGGCATGGGCGCGGGCACGTTCGTTGCGCGCGGCCACGCCATCGGCGGTCAGAGTTGTGACGGATGTTGTTATGGGTTGTTCGATGCTCACATGCACTCCTGTGCGCGCCACCTCGTGGGATGGCGTGCTTGTTGGTCAGCTGGGAGAGCAAGAGCCGAGCCAACTCCCCCAGGAAAAAAGTGACTGGCAGGGAGTCAGGATCCCAAATGCTCCATTTCCCCACCCTTGGTTGGGACATTTTGTCCATCATGGCCAACCAAAATGTCCCGATCGTCGGTGGGGGTTTGAGAATGGTTATCAGCCAATCCTTGCGGCTCGCTGGTTATGGCCGTGGCGGCCACCGTCGCCGGTTCGGGTGCGGCAGCGGTTGAGTGAGGCGCTTCGTCACCCGGCGCCATCGCCTGCTCCACCAGCCAGTTGCGCAGCCCGGCGCTCAAGGCTGCGGGCAGCAATTCCGGCTGGCTGAAATCCTGGGTGTAGTCGTCGAGCCCATCAGGCTTGTGAGTGCGAAACATGGCCCGCAGCGCCTCCTTGTCGGGGAGTGCCGGCTTCTCTGAAGGGGCCGTTTTGGGCTCTGATCCGCGCGGCTTGGCCCCTTCGAGGTGGAGAGGAATATCACTCCCCTTGTCAGTGCTGACTACGGGGCTATCCAGCGCAGTATCTGGCATTATCCCTTCGCCACTGCCTTCGATGGGGGTTGCAATCGCCTCGGGGGGGACCTCTTGCCGTGGCTGCAATACCTGATGCTTACGCGCCTCACTCTTGCGAGATGACCAGCGTTTGAGGAACTCACTCATGGGCGTTGTTTCCGGCCTTGGTTCCGGCACAGGTTCCAGCGTCGCTGCCACGCTCGCGGCCATCGGGGCCGGTGGCTTTAACGGCACCGCAGCTGGCTTGCTCCTGGCTGTCGACACCGAGCTGATCCTGCGCCCGCCCCTTGCCCTTCTTGCCCTTGCGACGGGCCTCCAGCAGCTCGCCGTGGCGACCGATAAAGGCCTCCACCCAGGCTTGCAGCGCTTCGGGCAGCGGGCAGGAGAGCACCTGCCGCTCGCCATCCATATAGGCGGCGGCCACGGTCTGACTCAGGGTCAGGCCATCGGCCACAAAGCCACTGTCCACGCGGCTGCCGGTGACAGTCCCGGTAATAAAGAGGCGGGGCGAGCCAGAGCTCAGATTGAAGCGATAATCCCCCCGCTCATCGCGAAACAGGGTAAGGGGCAAGGCACCGGCAGCCTCAGGTTCGGCGGGATGGAGCGCCGCAATCTCGAAACGGCGGCTCTGCCAGCGGCCAACCTGGCTGTCGATGGCCTTTAACTCCAGTTGCAGCCAGCGCTGCGGGGAGAGGGGTTTGGTTGTCTCTTGCACTGTCACGGCTCCCATCAGAAGGTCTCTGCCGGGCCGCCCTCTCCAGTGATCCACCCCGTTCGGGGCGGATCACAGCAGGAGATTTATGGCGGCCACGGCCATCAATGGGATAAGACATAGCAAGAGTGGGGCCAAGGCCAGTTTGGAGGTTGATGGGGGCTTTAATGCAGGTTGGCGCGTTGTGCGGGACATGGGCTGGCGCGGGCGTAGGTTGGTGCAGAGCGCAGCGAAGCCCAACATGCAGAGTAAAACCAATTCGCCAGAGCCTGAGCGAGGGGATAGCGATAATCGAATAACACCGAACTATCCGATTATTGCCTTGCTAAGGCTGTTCGCGGTAAACGTTGGGCTTCACTACGTTCAGCACCAACCTACGATTTAGCCCAACATACGAGATACAATTAACATGAAACCATACCAACCAAACACAACAATTTAATTGCAACCCCACTTCATTATTTTAGAATAAGTTTTAATAAAGACATTTTCATCTAACTTCAATTCAAAAAAAGATATTTGGAGTTCATCTCGAGTTATCTCGTTAAAACGAACCTCTTTACCATCACGTACATAATGAAATATTTTATGGAGTTTGGCCACAAAAAACACAAGTCTCTCTACAATTCTTTCTAACACCACCTCATCAACAAGAATAACCCCATGTTCCAAATCACCATTAAATTCTTTACTTGCACTAATGAAGCTAGCTCTTAGTTTTTGTAAGTCAGAGAGCACTTCAAATAAAAATTTCGCCTCTACTTCATCTGCATGCATAATGCACTCTTTGAAGATAGATATAGTCCATTCTGGCATTTCATTTATATGTGAGGACAAATACAATTCCGATGAATCATATCGATTAATATAGACATCTTTTAATGACTCAGCACCACGCATGATGGATACAAAAATTTGGCTAGCTGCTTCAGGGAGTAAGGCTTTCGCCGCGAGCATACTTCTCTTATTACTCATTTCATCTTTATAAAAAGCAGTTTTAAGTGCAATCCAGCTTGCTATTAATGCAATCATAGCTGAATTGAACGTTTGCCATTCATACCAAACACTATGCAGGTAATTCCATCCTCCAACCCCAAAAGGATATATTGCCATGCAAAAAAAGTATAATATAAAAATTACCGGTAGCAACGCTAAAACCATTTTAATTAGATTTATTTTCATTTAAACCACCGTTATGCATCTTGTCATATGTTACTTCATCACGTCACAAAAATACAAAAACGGCGGATCTACCTGCTTTTTTCATTCTATTTCCCTACCATACAGTCACAGCCCGAGTTTCTATCTACTCAAAAACAATCTGGAACAAAACTTGCTGTATCCCTCCCCTTAGATCCCGGCAACCGGTCGCGAGGGGCCCATGACACCGACCTTTATCAAAAGCAATGCAGCAGCCCAGCTCACCATGGCCGTCGAGGTGATGGATGAGCAGGGCACGCTGCAAACCCGCCAAATCGCCTGTGAGCGGCCACTGACGGTCTACCTCAACTGGAAGGAGATAGTAACCCTGATGACGCTGGGGGCCCGCCCCGAGGCGCTGGTGCTGGGTTATCTGAAAAATCAGGGCTTTATCGAGGATATTGCAGCCATCGAGTCGGTAATTGTCGACTGGGAGAGCGAGGCCGCCGCCGTGGTAAGCAGCCAGCAGGCCGCCGATCTCGACCAGGCGCTGGAGAAGAAGACGGTCACCTCCGGCTGTGGTCAGGGCACCATGTATGGCAGCGTGATGAAGAAGCTTGAAGGGGTGGTCTTGGCGGCGCCTGAGCTTAAACAGAGCACCCTCTACGCCCTGCTCAAGGCGCTGTCGGCCCATAACGAAACCTACAAGATGGCCGGTGCCGTGCATGGTTGCGCCATCTGTCGCGGCGCCCAGATCCTCTCCTTTGTCGAGGATGTGGGGCGCCACAATGCGGTGGATACCCTGGCCGGCGAGCTCTGGATGCGCGGCGAGAGCGGCCACGACAAGATCTTCTACACCACCGGGCGGCTCACCTCGGAGATGGTGATCAAGGTGGCGCAGATGGGCATTCCGGTGCTGCTGTCGCGCTCCGGCGTCACCCAGATGGGGCTGGATCTGGCCCGCCAGCTCGGCATCACCATGATTGCCCGCGCCAAGGGGCGCCACTTCGAGGTATTCAGCGGCCACGACCATATCTTGCTGGACGAGAAGCCGCCAGTGCTGGCGCCCGGTTCGGCCGGTCGCGGAATGCGGGATTAAGCCATGAACGAGTTGATGAGTGCCCAGCAGATCGCGCTGTATCTCGATCAGACCAGACAGAGGGCCAAACGCAAGCCATGAACGAGTTTATGAATGTGAAGCAGGTGGCGGAGTACCTCGATCTCAACGAGAAGAAGGTCTACCAGCTCGCCAACGAGGCGCGCATCCCCGCCACCAAGGCGACCGGCAAGTGGCTGTTTCCGCGCTCCCTGCTCGATCGCTGGCTGCTCGGCAGCTGCCACGAGGGGGTGATGAACGACCGGCTGCTACTGGCGGGCTCCGACGACGTGCTGCTCCACTACGCCAGCAGCCGTTTGGCCCAGCAGCTCGGCACCCAGGCACTGGTGGGCTACACCCCGTGCGGCACCCGCCAGGGGCTGGCGATGCTGGCGCGCGGCCATGTGGATCTGTGCGCCATTCACTGGGGCCAGGCCGAGGAGGCCCACCTGCGCCATCCGGCGCTGGTGCAGCAGTATCAGGGCCACCGGCAATGGGTGATCGTTCATGGATTTAGGCGGGTGCAGGGGCTGGTGCTGCGCCAGGGGCTGCAACCCAAGGAGGCGAAAGAGGCGCTCGACTGGCGCTGGGCCATGCGCCAGGAGGGGGCCGGCAGCCAGCGCGCCCTGCAGGAGTGGCTGCAAACGCAAGGGGAGTCGCTGACCCGGCTGGAGCGCACTATCGAGGTCAACAGCGAGCGGGAGCTGGCCGCCGCCATCAGCCGCGGCGATGCGGACGTCGGGCCCGGTGCCCAGAGCACTGCCACCGAGTTTGGCCTCGATTTCGTGCCGCTGTCGCAGGAGTGCTTCGATCTGGTGATGCCGCAGGGGGTCTTCTTTCGCACCCTGCTGCAACAGCTGATCGGCTGGCTGCAATCCCCCGAGGGGCGCGAGCTGGCGGCCCGCCTCGGCGGCTATGATCTGACCCAGAGCGGCAAGCTGGTGTGGAGCCCGCAGTAAGTATCCCCTCACCTATCTGTAAAAAAGCCCGCCACTATTGGCGGGCTTTTTTGTGCCTCACTCTGAATTGCGACAGTCACATCCTTCCCCCTTGAGGGCAATGCGCACCCTTCAAGTTCGGTAGGCTTTTTATGATGTCGTCATGACTGGGGCTCGACGCTTGCCTCACGCCCCTCGGCGTTGAGGGCGATGCGCCACCCTTCCAGCCGGGCGCGCTCGCCGCCGCTGGCCAGCCGGGCGTGGCTGCACAATCGGATGGTAAAGCAGCTGCCCTGCCCCGGGGTGGAGTCTACCAACAGCTCCCCGCCCCAGCGGCTGATGATGCGGTGGCTCAGGGCCAGCCCCAGCCCGGTGCCGGTGGCGCGAGTGGTGAAGAAGGGGTCGAAGATCTTGTCGATGATGGCCGCCTCGATGCCGCTGCCGTTGTCGATGACCCGCACCTCGGCCCCCTGCAGGGCCCCGGCGTCATCCAGCCAGTCGCGGCTCTCGACCCGGATCTCCCCCTGCTCCCCCAGCGCATGGCTGGCGTTGACCAAGAGGTTTATCAGCACCTGTAGCAGCTGCTGGCGATCCGCCTCGATGGGCTGCTGGGCCTTAAGATCGGCCACCAGGTTCACCTGCTGCTGGCGCAGGGCGGAGCGCACCAGGGTCAGGCTCTCCTCGATGATGGGGGTGAGGTGCTGCCACACTGGCGCCGTCTCGTAGTCGCCGGGGCGGGAATATTGCAGCAGGCTGCGGGTGATGGCGCGAATGCGCTCGATCTGGGCCAGCACCAGCGCCAGCTCCTCGCTCACCGGCGCGGCCGCCTCCCCCAGCTCCAGCTTCATCAGCTCCACGTTGCCGAGGATCACCGCCAGCGGGTTGTTGATCTCGTGTGCCACCCCGGCGCAGAGTTCGCCGAGGGCCGCCAGCTTCTCGCTGATGAGCAACTGCTGACGGGCCTGGGTCAGCATATGGATGTGATGCTCGAGCTCGGCGGTCTTCTGCTCGAGGCTCTGGGTGCGCTCGGCCACCTTCTGCTCCAGCTCGTCGGCGCTGCGGGCCAGCTGCTGGCGGTGCGCCGCCTGGCGATCCAGCATGGCGTCGAACTGACGGCCGAGCTGGGCCAGCTCGTGATCGGGGTCGAGGTAGAGCTCGCCGATGCGGGCCGGCCTGCCCGCCTGCACCTGGCGCACCACCTTGTGCATCCGCTCGATGGGGGTGAACAAGTCCCGCGCGCCGCGATAGACCAGCAGACCCGAGAGCAGCAACAGCAGCACCACGCCGGAGCCCAGCTCCAGCAGATTGGTGAGGTAGGTGCGAACGATGGGCCACTCGAGAAAGCCGACGTAGAGCATGCCGATGCGCTCACCATTGGCGCCCAAGAGCGGCTCGTAGCCCGACACATACCAGGCGTCGTGCACGAAGGCGCGGTCAATCCAGGGCTCGCCGCGGCCCAGCACCTGCTCACGCACCGGCGCCGAGGCCCGGGTGCCTACCGCCCGCCCCAGCTGCTGGCTGCTGCTGGCGGGCACGTTGGTGCTCACCCGCAGATCGCCGAGAAACAGGGTGACGCTGCCGATGCTGCCGGCCGGCAGGGTGTTCTTGGCGAACACCTGGCCCTTGAGCTCGTCCACCAGCCGGGTGCTGCCGTTGATAAGCTCCCCCCCCTCCAGCACGCCCCAGAGGCTGCCGTCCCGCCCCATCACCGGGGTCAGGGAGAGGCTGATCAGACCGCGAGTCTCCTGCCCAGCGCCCGGCTCCAGCTCTTTGTCCAGCACGGCGCGGCTGGCCAGCGCCGGCGAGAGCGCCAGCAGTTGCTCCCGCGACCAGACCACGAAGTGGCTGACGCTGCGCCCGGCGGCGAGGGCCGCGCGATCCTGCTCTGGCAGCTGATCCAGCTCGCTGCCGCTGCGCAGGCGCAAAAAGTCGAGACCGTAGTTGGCGGCGAGCGGCATCACCCACTGGCGCAAGCGGGCGGGGGATTCACGCAGCTGCAGCTGGAAGGCCCAGGCATCGCGCAGGTGCTCGAGGTGCTCGGCCTGACGCTGCTGCTGCACGCTCACCGCGTGGTGGGCCACGCCAAGGTCGCTGCGCACCGTGGTGAGCAGGTTCTGCCAGCTGTAGGTGAGGGTCCAGTAGAGGGTGAGCCCTATCATGCCGGCCAGGGTCAGCATGATGGGCACCGAGGTGAGCAGCAGCAGGCGCCAGCGCACCTTGGTTCTGAGCAGCCCCGGGATCTGCGCCAGCCTCATGACTCACTCCGGCGGCAAGGGGCGAGCCGGCTCATTCGATGGCCCACTCCTTGAACTTGCGCTCCAGGGTCTTGCGCGCCACCCCGAGCACCCGGGAGGCGGCCGACTTGTTGCCGTCAAAGCTCGCCACCACCTGCAGGATGTGGGCCTTCTCCACCTCGGCCAGCGCCCACTCTAGCGGATAGCCCTCCTCCCCCCGTCCCGACTCGGCCGGCTTGGCGCTCTGCCAATATTCGGCGGGCGGCTTGCCCAGCAGCAGGCAGCGCTCGATGAGGTTGCGCAGCTCGCGCACGTTGCCGGGCCAGGGGTAGGCCTGCATGGCTACTACATCTTCATGGGTCCAGTGCAGGGCGCCCATGCCCATCTCGGCGGTGAGCTGGCGGGTGAAGTGGTGCACCAGGGCGGGGATGTCGTCGATCCGCTCGCGCAGGGGTGCTACCGGCAGCGCCACTACGTTGAGACGATAGAAGAGATCTTCGCGAAACCGGCCCGCCTCCACCTCCGCCTTCAGGTTGCGGTTGGTGGCGGCCACGATGCGCACATCCACCGAAAGCTCCCGCTCGGCCCCCACCGGGCGGATGGCCTTCTGCTCCAGCGCCCGCAGCAGGGAGGCCTGCATGGCGAGCGGCATCTCGCCGATCTCGTCCAGAAACAGGGTGCCCTGATGGGCGACCCGGAACAGGCCGTCGCGCCCCTTGCGGGCGCCGGTAAAGGCCCCCTGCACGTGGCCAAACAGCTCGCTCTCCAAAAGCTCGGGGGCGATGGAGGCGCAGTTGAGCGGCACGAAAGCCCCCATCCGGCCGGAGAGCTGGTGCAGGGCGCGGGCCACCAGCTCCTTGCCCGTGCCGGACTCCCCCTCCACCAGCACGGCGGCGTTGGAGGGGGCGACCCGGGCGATCAGCGTCTTGAGCTCGCGGGTCTTGGCGCTGTCGCCGATCAGGGTGGGCGGAAACAGCTTGCTCACCTCCCGGCGCAGCAGCAGGTTCTCCCGCTCCATCTGGCGGCGCTCGATAACCCGGTCCACCGCCTGCACCATCTGATCCAGGTTGAAGGGTTTGAGAATGAAGTCGCTGGCGCCGAGCCGCAGCGCCTTGAGGGCAGTCTCCATGTCGCCAAAACCTGTCATGAAGATGATGTCGCTGCGCCGGGTGGCGGGATCGATGGCCTCGTGCCACTCGATGCCGGAGCGCCCCGGCAGGCGGATGTCGGCAATGATGAGATCAAAATGCAGGCGACAGCGCAGGGCTTCGGCCTCCTCCACGCTGGCGGCGGTTTCTATCTGGGCGAAGCGGCGGGCCAGCGCCTTGGCGAGAAAGCTGCGCATGCCGGGTTCGTCGTCGACGATGAGCAAGGAGAGGGCGGACCAGCGGCTGGCGGGTGCAGTCATGAAAAAAGTACCTCAGATTCGACAAGGTTCCGGGATTGTCCCACCGACCTTATAAACTGTGGGACATTTTGTCGCTAACCGGCCCCAAGTGCCAACTCCGTTTATTAAAAGCGACGCCGCCATCACGCAATTAGGGCGCTTAACCAACTGTTTTCACATTAAAAACCGTGCCGAACAAGGCATGTGGCCAGCTTGGCACCCTGCTTGCTTAGTCCTGCCCTCTCTCCATCACCGGGTACCCTGACATCATGATCACAGCCACAGTGCGCAAACGCCTCGCCCTTGCCCTCTCCTCCGCCCTGCTGCTGAGCCTGCCGCTCTGGAGCGCTGCCAGCCATGCCGAGACCAAGGCGCCCATCCGCCTCGCCACCACCACCAGCACCGAGCAGTCCGGCCTGCTGGGCTGGCTGCTGCCCCAGTTCACCAAGGAGACCGGCTACCCGGTGCAGGTGATGGCGGCCGGTACCGGCCAGAGCCTGAAGATGGGCGAGAACGGCGACGCGGATCTGGTGATGACCCACGCCCCCTCTGCCGAGAAGGCCTTCGTCGAGGCGGGCTTTGGCATCGAGCCTGAGCACCTGATGTACAACGACTTCGTCATCGTCGGCCCGGCGAAAGATCCGGCCGGTCTTGGCAAGCTGCACGATGCCGCCAAGGCGCTGGAGGCCATCAAAGACAAGGGGCAGACTTTTATCTCCCGCGGGGACGAGTCCGGCACCCACATCAAGGAGAAGACCCTGTGGCAGGCGGCCGACGTCAAGCCAGAGTTCGCTGGCTACAAGTCCATCGGCCAGGGCATGGGGCCGACCCTGACCATGGCTTCGGAGCTGGGGGCCTACACCCTGACCGACCGCGGCACCTGGCTCGCCTACCAGAGCAAGCTGGATCTCGCCGTGCTGCTGGAGGGGGACAAGCGGTTGTTCAACCCCTACCAGGTGATCCTGGTCAACCCCAAGCGCTACCCGGATCTCAACACCGAAGGGGCCCGCACCCTGAAGAACTGGCTGGTCTCCCAGCACGGCCAGCAGCTGATCGGTGACTTCAAGGTGGCCGGCCAGCCGCTGTTCGTGGCCGACGCCAAGCCGCAGTGATGCCACGGCCGACCCTGCTCGACCTGCCCCTGGTGCCCCTCGCCACCTTGAGTGACGGAGGCGCCCGGTGCCGACCTTGATCGAAACCACACTGGCGGCGCTGGCGCTGCTGTTCAGTGGTGACGCCGAGCTATGGCAGGTGGTGGGAGTCTCCTTCTCGGTATCGGGCCTGGCGCTCGGGCTGGTGCTGCTGCCGGCCCTGCTGCTCGGCTTCGCGCTGGCCTATCTGCCGATCCCGGCCCGCTGGCTCTGGCTCTCCTGCATCAATACCCTGCAGTCGGTGCCGACCGTGGTGATTGGCCTCTTGCTCTACATGCTGCTGTCGCGGGCCGGCCCCTTCGGCGACTGGAAGATGCTGTTCACCCAGCAGGCCATGGTGGTGGGGCAGATGCTGATCGCCTTTCCGGTGATCGCCACCATGGCTCACGCCGCGTTCGTGCAGAGCGATCGGCGCGCCTGGGAGACCGCCCGCACCCTGGGGCTCTCCTGGCCGAGGGCGCTGCTCGGGCTGATGCGCGAGTGCCGCTTCGGCCTGTTGGCGGCGGTGATCGGCGCCTTCAGCCGCATCGTCACCGAGGTGGGCTGCTCCATGATGGTGGGGGGCAACATTTTGCACTTCACCCGCAACATCCCCACCGCCATCGCGCTGGAGACCCAGAAAGGGGCCTTCACCCAGGGGGTGGCGCTCGGTATCGTCTTGCTGAGTCTGGCCCTGCTGCTCAACCTGTTGCTGACCGCGTGCCGTGGTCACAGCTACCTGAAGAACTGACCATGGCACAGCGCACGATTATCCATAACCAAATGCTGCTGACCCCACCGCTGTCGCGGTCACGGTTATGTGAAGAACCGACCATGCCCCCACCGTCCATTCACCGGAGTACGCCATGGCCCTGACCGCCCACCAGCTGATGATGCGCTTTGGCGAGCGCGACCTGTTCCAGATTGAGCAGCTCTCCATCGCGGCCGGCGACGCCGTCTGGCTGCGCGGCGCGAACGGGGTGGGCAAGACCACATTGCTCAAGATCCTGGCCGGCCTGCTCACCCCGACCCGGGGCCACACCAACCTCCCCTCTGGCTGGCGCGGCAAGCTCGGCCAGTGGCTCAAGCGCGATCCGGGGCCGGGCCGGGTCACCTACCTGCACCAGACCCCCTACCTGTTTGATCGCAGCGTGCACGACAACGTGGCCTGGGCCCTCGGCCATCGCGCCGCCGACGAGGTGCGGGTGTTCGAGGCGCTGCGCCGGGTCGAACTGGAGAGCCTGGCGCGCGAGCACATCAGCATTTTGTCTGGCGGCGAGCGCCAGCGGCTGGCCATGGCCCGCGCCTGGGCGCTGCAGCCCGCCTTTTTGCTGATGGACGAGCCCACCGCCAATCTGGATACACATTCGGTTGCCCTGATGGCCGCCATGGCGCAAGATCTGCGGGAACAGGGCAGCGGCCTGGTCATCATCAGCCACCAGAGCAACGATCTGATCGACCTGTGCGAGCGGCAATGGACCCTCGCCCGGGGCCGGCTGCACGAACCCACTCCTTTGAAAATCATCGAGCGACATGACCTCACACAGCGAACCTCGTACTGACCGCTTTCCCGTCTCCGCCGTGGTGCTGGCTGGCGGCCGCGCTACCCGCATGGGGGGCGCCGACAAGGGCTGGGTCGAGTTGGCGGGCCGCCCGCTCATCGACCACGTGCTTGACCGACTGAGGCCCCAGGTGGACGAGATCCTGATCAACGCCAACCGCAGCCAGGCCCGCTACCAGGCACTGGCCCCGGTCATCGGCGACGACAACCCCGACTATCTCGGCCCGCTGGCGGGCATGCAGGCTGGCCTTGCCGCCGCCCGCCACGACTGGGTGCTGTTCGTGCCCTGCGACGGCCCCGCCCTGCCCCGCGATCTGATGGCGCGCTTTCGCGCCGCCCTCACCCCGGCAACCGAGCTGGTGGTGGCTCATGACGGCGACTGGCTGCAACCCGTGGTGGCCCTGCTGCACAAATCCCTGCTCCCCTCCCTGTCCGCCGCGCTGGCCGAGGGGGAGCGCAAAATCGATATCTGGTTTGCCCGCCACCAAATGGCGGTGGTGAGCTTTGCCGACCAGCCGGATGCCTTCATCAATCTCAACAGCCCGGACGAGCTGGCCGCCTACGAGGCTCGCCTGCCAGACGCCGCCACCGGACAAGGAGCCACCTCATGACCCCGGCCCCCACCCTGCCCCTGCTCGGCTTTGCCGCCTGGAGCGGCACCGGCAAGACCACCCTGCTCGAGCAGCTCATCCCTTTGCTGGTGAGCCGCGGTCTGCGCCTCGGGGTACTCAAGCACGCCCACCACGACTTTGACATCGACCAGCCGGGCAAAGACAGCCATCGCCTGCGCAAGGCCGGCGCCAGCCAGATGATGGTGGCCTCCCGCCGCCGTCACGCCCGCATCGTTGAGACCGATCTGGGTGAGGCCGATTTTCGCGAGCTGCTGGCCAGCTTCGATCAGCGCAGCCTCGACCTGCTGCTGGTGGAGGGGTTCAAGCATGAGCACTTCCCGAAAATCGAGCTGCACCGCGCCGCCATCGGCAAGCCGCTGCTGTTCCCGATTGATCGCGACATCATCGCCCTGGCCAGCGATCAGCCCGCAGAGACCACCCTGCCCCGGCTCGATATCAATGATCTGGAGGCCATCGCCGACTTCGTCTGCTGCTGGCTCAAGGAGAGTCAGACGCAGGAGCAGGAGGCTGGCAACGGCTTTCTGTCGGTCGAGGCTGCCCGCAACGCCATTCTTGATGCACTCGACCCCGCCACCGCCTGCCGCGACCTGCCGCTCGCCCGCTGCCACGGCGCCGTACTGGCAAGCGACCTGGTGAGCCCCATCAATGTGCCGCCCCACGCCAACTCGGCGATGGATGGCATTGGCCTGCGCAGCGACGATCTCGCCGCCGGCCGCTGGCAACTGGTGGCGGAAGTGCTGGCGGGTCAGCCGCGCAGCGAGCCGGTGCTGGCCGGACAGGCGGTGCAGATCATGACGGGCGCCCCGCTGCCCCCCGGTGTCGATACCGTGGTGATGCGCGAAGAGACCCGGCTTGACGGTGAATGGGTCAGCGTCAGTGCCCCCGTCAAAGCGGGGCAGAACGTGCGCCAGGCCGGGGAAGATCTGGCGCTGGGCGCAGTCGCCATCGCGGCCGGCACCCGCCTCGGCGCCCCTCAGCTCGGGCTTGCGGCTTCTCTGGGACAGGCAACCCTGACGGTGCGCGCACCGCTCAAGGTGGCGCTGTTCAGCACCGGCGACGAGGTGCAGGCACCGGGCGAGACGCTCGCCCCCGGCCACATCTTCGACAGCAACCGCTTCACCCTGATGGCGCTCATCGCCGGGGCCGGCTGCGAGGTGATGGACCTTGGCATCATCCCCGATGATCCCGCCATCCTGCGCCAGCAGCTGGCACAGGCCGCGGCCGACGCCGACCTGGTGCTGAGCTCGGGCGGGGTGTCGGTGGGCAATGCCGACTTCATCAAGCAGGTGCTGGCCGAGCTTGGCCAGATCGCCTTCTGGCGCATCCAGATGCGGCCGGGTCGCCCGCTCGCCTTCGGCAAGCTGGGGCAGACCCCCTTCTTCGGCCTGCCCGGCAACCCGGTGGCCGCCATGATCTGCTTCCTGCAATTCGTCGAGCCCGCCATCGCCCGCCTGCAAGGCCGGGTGTGGCAGCCGCTGCGCCTCTCGGCGCTGGCCGAGCAGCAGATGAAGAGCCGACCGGGACGCACCGAGTTCCTGCGCGGCATCTTCCATCAGGACGCCAGCGGCGTGCTGCGGGTGCGCACCACAGGGCCACAGGGCTCCGGCATCCTCAGCTCCATGAGTGATGCCAACTGCCTGATTGAAATCGTCCCCGCCCAGCCGGCCATCGCGGTCGGCGAGCGGGTCTGGATCCACCCACTCCAGGGACGAGTGGCCTGATACCGGTCTCCACCCCGCCGGGCGTGGCGGGGTGGCTGCCCCCATGAATCCGAGGCTTGTCCCTTGCGCCTGAATGCCCCCCTCTCCCGACTCGATCTGCTGATCTACGGTCACTACCGCATCGTCCACGGCCTGCGCATCGCGCTCGCCTTCATGCTCACCTTTCTGCTGACCCGCGAGCTGAAACTGCCGGAAAGCACCTGGCCCCTCATCACCCTGGTGGTGGTGATGGGCCCCATCTCGTTCTGGGGCAATGTGCTGTCGCGCGCCCTGCAGCGGGTGGTCGGCACCATCTTCGGCGCCAGCTGCGGGGTGGTGGCGCTCTATCTCGAGCTCTACTCCCTGCCGCTGATGTTGCTGTGGTGCGGTTGCATCATGTTCCTGTGCGGTTATCTGGCGCTCGGCAAGCGCCCCTACGTGGGGCTGCTCATCGGCATCACCCTCGGCGTCACCATGGGGGCCATGCCCGGCGATATCGAGACCGCCCTGTGGCGCAGTGCCGACGTGATCCTGGGCTCATTGCTGGCGCTGCTGTTTTGCAGCATCTATCCCCAGCGCGCCTACAGCCACTGGCGGCTGCAGATGCACGATACCCTGCAGCAGGCCCAGCGGCTCTATCACACCCACCTCTCCCCCAACGTGCTGGAGCGACCGCGGCTCGCCCACAGCCACGCCAGATTGCTCTCCAAGATGGTGAGCCTGCGCCCCCTGCTGACCCCGGCCGTCAAGGAGACCCGTCTTGGCAGCGCCCTGTTCGAAGCGATCCAGACCACCATGCGCAACACCCTCTGCACCCTGGAGATGCTGGCCAACACCTACTGGCGCGATCGCCAGAGCCACTTCCTGATGCAGAGCACCCCGGAACTGCGCGCCTGCCAGCAGGCGACCGAGGCGCTGATGAGCGAGCTGGCGCTGATGCTCAAAAGCGGCGAGCTGCAAGGCTCGGAGCTGGCCATTGCTCGTCTGCAGGAGGCGGCCGGCAGAGTGCGGATCGACGCCGGCGGCGAGGCTGCCATCAGCGGCTATCTGTGGCTCAATCTGCAGCTCACCGAACAGCTCACCCACCTGCGCCGGCTGCTGGGCCTGGTGATGCACCCGCCCCGCAGCCAGAGTCGCCCATAGCAAAACGCCCCGCAAAGCGGGGCGTTGTCGTCTCAGGCCAATGACAAATGACTGAAGCCCGATATGGCGCAAATATTAACTGGCGTTTGCCAGCGGTTGCTCGAGCGGGAGATAGAGGGAAAAATCCTGGATCCCCGCCTGCAGAGCGGCAAAGCAATCCGGATCAATGGCCGTCCCCAGACTCTCGGCCATCATCTCCAGCGCCTGAGGCACCGGGATGGCTCCACGATAGGGCCGTTTGGCAGTGATGGCATCAAAAATGTCGGCCGTGGTGATGATGCGGGTTTCCAAGGCTATCTCATCCCCTTTCAATCCTTTAGGGTAACCCTTGCCATCGAGGCGCTCATGGTGGGCACCTGCCACTTGCGCCAGCTCCTCAAACGCACTTATGCGACTCAGGATCTCCTCGGTATAGGCGGCATGCATCTGCACGGCGGCCCACTCCTGCGCATCAAGTTTGCCCGGTTTGTCGAGAATGGCATTGCTCACCCCCAGCTTGCCCACGTCATGGAGCAGAGCACCGCGCTTGAGCCAGCGTCGTCTCTGTTCGGACAACCCCATCTGAGTGGCAAGAATGTCGGTATAGAGTGCCACTCGGCCGCTATGACCGGCGGTGTAGGGACTTTTGGAGTCCACCACCTGACCGAATGCCGCGGCGATCTCGTCCAGATAATCTTCATCAAGAGCGACCTCACCCTGCCCGGCCGGGTGGACGAACACCCACTCAGCCAGCTTGGGATCCGCCAGTCCTTGCCAAAAATCACCATCCGCCAAGGCTTCAAACTCGCTAACCAATTGAGGGTCAAACCAGCTGCCGCTGCGCTCGCGCAGCTCTTTTAGCACCGCATCAGGGCCTGCGGCGGCGTGAAACACATCCACCACCTGGCAGAGCAGCGCTATGCGAGAGAAGAGCGGGATCGCGTCACCGACCAGTTGCAACGGCCGACCTTTACCGTTCCAGTGTTCGTCCAGAGAGAGGATACCGGTAGCGACCTCTTCACTGAAACGCAGTTGACGAGCGATGTCCGCCCCCCGATGGCAACGGGTCTGGATCAGTTCGTTGGCTATCTGATCGCCGTTGCGAAAGATGTGAAACAGGCTGCGAAAACGCCCAAGCAGATCCGCCTGCAGGCCGGTGTGGCCCAGCACGAAGTTGACCACCTCGGAGAGAGAGCCATCCACCAGCTTGAAGTCGCGTTTGAAGTGAAGATCGTCGGTGAGATAGAGTTCGCAGATACGGGCCGCATTGCTGCTGCACCCCAGATCCTTGAGCAGCAGCATGTAATAGAGGTCATGACGCTGTCGAGCATCCAGCGCCAACCGTTCGGCCAGACGGGAACCTATCCAGCAACAGCGAATACAGTGCCCTCTTGGTTGACCCTCGGTCATGTCGAGCGCATGACTGAGGGAACCAATCAACTCTGCCAACCGCAATCCATTCACCGTCATAGCCTGTATCCCTGGTCATCTTGGCGATCTTGCCTGCTGACTAGGTATACCTTATCCAGAGAGGAATAGATCTGGATTCAGATGAATTTATACCTCGGCGCTAACGGTCCGTGCTTTTTCCTCCAGCTGGGCCGGCGTCAGGGTCGACACCAGCCGGCCGTCGAAGTAGATATCCAACAGCTCGCCGCGCTTCTCGCCGCGCATCAGGCTGCTGCGCCCGTCCAGATAGTGCACCTCCATCTGGGCGGTGCGCTCGTCCGGGTAGCTCACCTCCACCTCGCGTACCCCTTGTGGCAGCAGGGCCAGCGGCACCTTGTTGAGGGAGGGATCCAGGTGCTGGTTGACCTTGATCAGGGCGTCGAGCTTCTGATCCACCAGCGCCGGCGACTTGCCGGTGATGGGGTTCTTGCCCGACCAGAATTCGATGGTGTTGAACACGAAGAGATCCGCGGTGGCCGCCAGACCGTAGACCGGCGAGAGCAGGATGAAGACCCCGGCCCGGCCGTAACGGTTGTCCACCACGCTGAGGTTGCCCTTGGTCACCATGGAGGAGAGCCCCATCTGCCCCATGCAGCCGCTCAGTCCCACGCTTGCTACCACACCTGCCAGCAGCGCCAGCGCCCTGCCCTCTCTTCTCGTTGCCATCGTCTTTATCTGCTCCAAAAATAATGAGGCGGCAAGCCTAAACAGGCTGCCGCCGACGGGCAATTCACAAGCAGGGAGCGATACAGCAGGGGTTCAGATTGGGATTTCGACTGCTCATATTGCGTGCAGGTCGTTGAAATAGTGGTCAAGGCGGCCCGCATGAAGAGAAGGCCGCCAGCTGACTAGATGGAGAGGCTGGAGACGGTTGCCGAGACGTTGTTGGCCTCCTGCCGGATCTCCACCATCACCTCGTTGACCTTGTCGATCTGCTGCTTGCCGAGCTCGGCGCTGCCGGCCACCCTGGCCATGTCGTCGGTCACTCTGGCAGTCAGCTCGCGGTTCTTCTGCACCACCTTGGCTATCTCGTCGGTGGAGAGCGACGTGCGAGCCGCCAGCTGGCGCACCTCGTCGGCCACCACCGCGAAACCACGCCCCTGATCCCCGGCGCGGGCCGCCTCGATGGCCGCATTGAGGGCCAGCAGATTGGTCTGATCGGCGATGCTGCTGATGGTGGAGACGATGGCCTCTATGCTTCTGGACTGCTCGTTGAGCTGGTTGATGAGCAGGATGGTCTTGTCCACCTGCTCGCTGATGAGCGACGAGGTCTCCACCACGGAGCGCAGCAACTCAGCCCCCTGTTCGGCACAGCGCAGGGTCTCCTGCGCCGTGGCGTGAGCCACCTGGGTGGCATCGCGCACCGCATGGCTCTTGGTGACACGATCAGTAATGTCGCTGGCAAACTTGATGACCCGGCTCACCTTGCCGCTCTCGTCGCGAATGGGGTTGTAGGTGGCCTCCAGCCAGATCGCCTCGCCATGGCTGTTGCGCCGCAGGAAGAGCCCGGACTTGAATTGCCCCTGAGCCAGCTCTTCCCAGAAGCGGGGGTTCTCCTCATAGAAGGCGTCATCGCACAGGATGCGGTGATTGCGCCCCTTGAGCTCGTTCAGGGTGTAGCCGACGCAACTCAGGAAGTTGGCGTTGGCCGAGAGGATGTCGCCGCTCGGGGTGAACTCGATCATCGCCAGCGAGCGTTCGAGCGCCTTGGAGACCGCCTCCTGGTTAAGCAGCTGCTGATGCTCGGCGGTAACGTCGCTGGCGATCTTGATCACCTGGGTCACCCTGCCCTGCGACTTTACCGGGAAGTAGCTGGCCTCCAGCCAGACCACCTCGCCCCGCTTGTTGCGGCGCGAGAAGATGCCGGACTTGACCCTGCCCTGCTTGAGCTGGGCCCAGAACTGCTGGTACTCGGCGGAGCGGGCCAGCTCCTGGCTGCAAAACATCCGGTGGTGCTGACCCTGCAGCTCCATGGCGCTGTAACCCATCAGGCTCAGAAATGGCTGATTGGCCTCCAGGATCTCGCCATCCGGGGTGAAGATGATGGTCGCGATCCCGGCCTTGACCGCCTCCACGAAGCCCTGTGATTCGGCGAGCTGTGCCTGGCAGGCCTGCAGTTGCGCCTTCAGCTTGTTGTTGAACATGGGTGTCATACCTCTGTAATGACCTGACAAGGTGGGAACGGGCACAAGACTCGGCGTCAAGGTGAACCGGCACGAGCCTGTTGAGGCTGATCATAGTTGAGCATGGTGACTCGATCAGAATTTGGCCGAGATTTTGCCACAGCCAGGGAGAGGTTCGCAGCGCCCGTATCCCGTTGGCAGGCGTGATACGGGCAGGGCGGCAAGCGGGATCACCCGGGTTGCCACTCCAGATAGGCGGGGTTGCTCACAAACCCCATCCGCTCGTAGAGGGGCCGCCCCTCTTCGCTGGCATGGAGCCAGACCCGGCCCAGCTGCTGCCCCCTCGCATAGTCCGCCATCTGGTCCAGCAGGGCACCGGCCAGTCCCTGCCGGCGATGGGCAGGCAGGGTATACATGTTGAGCAGATAGCCCTCCCTCCCCGTCAGATTGCCGGGATAGGGCGGGCGCACGAAGAGCGCCAGGGTTGCGCTCGCCACCACCTCGCCATCCACCTCCGCCACCCAGGAGCGGGCACTCTCCTCGGCCTGCGCCGTGCTGAAATAGGTGGTGGTGGCCTGCCACAGCGGCAGATCGGCCAACGGCTCGCTCAGCTCCCCCACCTCGCAAAACAGCGCCATGCGCAGGGTCACCAGCGCGGGAATGTCTGCCTGCGTTGCCTGCCGGATGATCATCGCCTCTCCTCCTTGTGATGAAATGAACAGGCACCCCGCAGGGTGCCTGATGAGAGTGCCAGTGTGGCGGCTTCATGCCCGCCTGACAAGGCGCCACTGATCCAGGGCCAGCGGCCCCGCCCCCCACACCGCCAGGGTCAGCAGCATCCAGCCCCACAACTGGTGATCGTAAAAGCCGCCGGCCCAGAGGGCGGGATAGGAGAGCACCGCCATGATGTTGAAGGCAAACAGCAGGGCGGCGACCGGTCGGGTGAAGAGCCCAAGCAGCAGCAGCACCGGCAGCAGCAACTCGGTGGCCGTCCCCAGCCAGGCTGCCCACTGCCAGGGCAGCAGGGGCACCCGATACTCGAACTCGAACAGGTAAAGGGTGCTGTCCCAGGCGCTCAGCTTGAGCCAGCCGGAGCGCAAGAAGACCGCCGCCACCCAGCATCTGGCCAGCAGCAACAGGGCACCGCTCAGCCACCAGGGGGCGGCCGGCCCCCGTTGCTGCATCAGGGGGAACTTGTGGTTTGTCATCGAATTTACTCCAGCGTTGAGGTCACATCGACCAGCAGGCCCAGGGTGACGAGGCGGGTCAGAGACTCTGCAGCCTGCGCATCTTGCGCCAGCAGGGTCGACAGGGCGATGCCCTGGCGGCAGCCATCCAGCAGGCGCCACTCCCCCTCGCTCAGGCGCAGCGGCAATACCCGACAATCGGGCTGTTTCTTGAGGGCGAGCCAGGCGGGGGCCGCCAGATCGTGCACCGCCTCACCCTGGTGCAGAGCCATCTGCCAGAGGGCCTCCACCGGGCGAAGGCTGTCGAACAGAAGCAGATCACAGGCCGGGATCAGCACCAGCGTCTGCCAGGCCGCTGGCGGCAGGGCCGCCACCCGCTCGGCCGGCCAGTGGCGCACCTCGGGGGCAAGCAGGCTGGTGCGCTCCAGTGCCCACTCGAAACGGGCAAGCTCCCCCAGCCAGGGCAGTTCGGCGGTGGTGGGCAGCCCGGCGAGCCAGTCGCCAAAGCCTGCGCCGTAGTGCATCACGCTCCCTTCGCAGAGGGGCTCCGCCAGCACGAAGCCGCGCGCCGCGGCGTCGAAAAACGCCTCCCCCACCATGGCCTTGACCGCCGGGTAGCTGCCCGCCAGCACCTCGCCAAGGCTCAGGATGAAGTGGTTGCGATAGACCTGCAGCACGGCATCGGCCGGGAAGAGGCGGGAGTGGACGTGGGGCAGAATGGCCTCGCTCTGGCCAAGCAGCCCCTCGGCAAACTGCTGCTGCCGTTGGGCCAGCTCAGACATGGGCGGCCTCCGACGCAGGATGGGCAGCCATGGCGGCATCCAGCAGGGTGCTCGCACGCTCGGCCTCCGCCAACAGCACGGGGAGCGGCGGTATCTCGAGATCCCACTCGATCAGGGTGGGGATGGCGCGCTGGCGGCAGATCTCGGCATAGAGGGCCCAGACCGGCTCGCTCACCGGCGCGCTGTGGGTATCGATATAGAGGTGCCCCTGCGGCAGGGACTTGTCAGTAAAACCGGCCAGGTGGATTTCACCCACGGTGGCGATGTCGATGGCAGCCAGATAGTCACGGTACACAAAGCCGTGGTTGAAGGCACTGACGTAGAGGTTGTTGAGATCGAGCAGGATGCCGCACTCGCTGCGCCGTTGCAGCTCGGCCAGAAACTCCCACTCCGGCATCTCTCCCGCCAGTTGCAGGTAAGAAGAGGGGTTCTCGATCAGCAGCCGGCAACCGAGTGCATCCTGCACCTGCATGATCTTGTCGCTCATGGTGAGCAGGGCCTCCCGGGTATAGGGCACCGGCAGCAGATCGTTGAAGTGGCGCCCCCCGATGCTGCCCCAGCTGAGGTGTTCCGAGATGCGCACCGGCTTGATGGCGCCAGCCAGGGCCGAGAGGCTGGCAAGGTGAGCAAGGTCGAGCCCATCGGCCGACCCCAGGGACATGCCGACCCCGTGCAGGCTGACCGGATAGTGCCGGGCCAGCTCGCTCAATACCTGAAAACCCCGGCTGTGCCGTTCGAAGTAATTCTCGCTGTGCACCTCCAGCCAGCCGACGGCCGGCAGGGTACGCAGCATCTCGTCGTAATGGGGGGTTCGCAATCCAATACCAATCAAGGGGTTCATCGCAAAGACTCGCGGTTGGCCATCAAAAGAGAGCCACGGTGCACAACACCGTGGCACCCAGCCTTACTTGGGTTGCAGCGAACCGCCAGCCAGCTTCTCGCACAGCCCCTTGGGCACCACCACGAAGGCGTCGCCCTGGGCATCCATCTTGGCGGTGCCGGCGCAGGAGTTGGTCTTGGTCGCACAGTCGTTCTTGCTCGCCTTCACCACGCCGTAGCACTTCTCCTTCTCGTCGGCAGCCATGGCCGGGGCGGCAATGAACTGGGCGCCGAGGGCCAGCAGACCGGTCATGGCGGAGGCGATGGCAGTGCTCTTTTTAACGTTCATTCTCTGTTCCTTCTGATTGTGTGTGGTGTGCCCGATCATTCGCGACCGGATGCCTTCCATAGAACCGGCGCTGCGACGAAATGATTTCAAAAAAAATGCAAAATCGGCACATCTATAAAAAACACAATTAGTATCATGCTGTTTTAAAAAGAGTTTTAAGAATGCTCTCGGCCACTTGCCATTGACATCAAGACGGCGACAGAGACGATGGCATGACGATGAAGAGGAGCACAGGTTCGCCTCCCCGACCATCCCGACGCGGGTTTGCCTGCATATTTTCACCAGCGCGCGGCGGCGAGAGGCGAGCTGGTCGCAAGACAAGATGAATGGAAAGCGCCGAGCGGGCTGGGTCGTCAAAGCGATCCGGCCAGCCGGTTTATCTGCGGGCTGTAGTGGTTGAGGCGCTGGTGCTCAGGGGTAAGCAGTTGCCCGGGCGAGCGCCCGGTAAAGAAGTGGCAGCTCTTGATGAAATGGGGCTGATCGCAATAGCCCTGTTCCAGCAGGGCATCGAGCGACGGGGCGCCCGACAGCAGCTGGCGCAGCGCCCTTTGAAAGCGGGCGGTACGCAGAAAATAGCGGGCATCTACCCCGAGATGGCAGCGCAATCGCCGCTGAAAGGTACGTGCGCTCATCCCCAGTTGCTGCTGCAACTCGATCGCCGGCGTGCCGTAATAGAGCCGCTCTATCGCCCGTACCAGCGCAAGATCCCGCGGCGGACGACTCCCTACCTGCCGGCGCAACCAGGCCCCCAGCGCCCCTGCCCCCTCCTGCATCAACCACTGCGGGTCGGGGCAGACAATCCCCAGCTCATCGAGGGACAGCACCCGATCGCTCAACTGCTCGAGCGGCACGCCAAACAGATCGAAACAGGCCGAAGAGCGCAGCCGCAGCCCCAGCAGATGAGTCTGGCCATGGGCGGCAAAGCGCAGGCGGGCATGGCGCGGGCAGAGCAACACGGCCGCCCCCGTGGCCACGGTGACGCTGCGGGGCGCGTCTGCTGACGAGAGGATCGTGATGGTGAGGGAAGCCCCCAGATTGAACAGGATCTCGGCCCCGGTGCCGGGGAAGATCTCAGGCATCGGCTGGGGCTGGCCAAGGCGCCACTCCCAACCTTGCGCCAGCCAGGGCGCCAGATCGGGAGCGGGCTGAAATTTACGGCACTGCATCATGATGGGAGGCGATGTTGCTCACTGGCTCGGTTCGGAGGTGGACAGGAAGAGGGTATCACCGCTGACATGGTCGAGACAGGGATGGCGATCGAAGCGCACCACGCCTATCTCCATGCGCCCCGCGGCCGCCTCCACCATGGCGGCGACCCCCAGGTGACCGAACCCGGCACAGAGCTCCACCGCCCGGATCCCCTCCCGATATAGCTCGTCGAGCAGTTCACGGCCTCCCTGGTAGTCGGGCACGGCGATCATCTTCACATGGACTTTCTCCGTCTTGACCCAGCTGGCGTGGCAGGCGGGATCCGCCCCCGGTGCAACGAAGATGAAGGCGGCCTTGAAAATATCGGACATATAAAAAGCTCCTCGGATCAATGAGTCGCCACTCTACCCGGGATCCCGCGGGCCGGATTGTACCGCGGCGCCACCCGCTCTCATCAGGCAGGACAAAACCTGGCGCAAGGGGCGCCATACAGACCTCATTTCTCCCTGTTGAATGCAATTTGCGCGGCCAGGGGCCATAAATGCAAAAGAGACAGCCGAAGCTGTCTCTTTTGTCATCAAGCCGGGACCTCAGTAGAAGATCCGCTCGCCGCGCTCGCTCATCTTGAGCCATACCGGTTTGGTGCTGGTTTTGCTCCAGATCCGGTGCAGATAGCTGTAGAAACGGGCCCGGTCGCTGCGAAACAGCATCACGGGGAAGGCCAGCATACCCACCAGCAGCACATAGAGGCGACGAAGAATTATCTGAGTAAGGGAATAGGGATGAAACATGATAGCACTCCTCACTGGTAAGACCACTGAGCAAAGATTACTCCACAATTTGTAGGATTACTACACCAGGAATCCCATTTTTTCGCAAAAAACGCCCTGGAAAGCCACAAAGTGAAATTGGGTTACATCCATTAACTTACAGGCAACAAAAGCTGGCAAAGCGGCCGCGTTTGACCAGATTTAATGAGTTGGTAGTCAACATGGAGTCAAGGCGATGAAACCCGCAGAAATGGCGATCATAGGGATCCTGGGCCTGCTGATCTGGTCAGAATGGCAGGACTGGCAGCTCAACCGGGACGACAGCATCACCCTGGCCTACAAGGGGGCCCCCACCGTCAGCCTGTGGCAGTGCGGTCAGTTGAAACAGAAGATGATGGATGTGACCGAACACTCGGCCGAAGTGCAGTTTCAGTACCGGGGACAGGACCTGACACAGGTAAACCGCTATCTGGAGCGGGAGTGGCAGCAGCAGGGTTGCGAACAGTTGTTGCTGCAGCAGGGATACTGATACGACAAAACGCCGCACGAAACGGTCGATATGGGAAAATTCAGACAGGGAGAAGATGGAGGCACGTTCCGGAGTCGAACCGGACTAAACGGATTTGCAATCCGCTGCATAACCGCTTTGCTAACGCGCCAT